>NZ_PEGF01000002.1:1313486-1641857 GCF_002742635.1 Caulobacter sp. X
GGCGTGATCGAGCAGCGCCTGAAACGGATGGTGGGGCCTAGCCAGCCCGCGCTGTTGATCGACCCGCGTTGCAGCGGCGTGATCGCGGCCTACAGCGGCGGCTACCACTACGCCAAGACGGGCAACGTCTATTCGCCCCTGCCGGACAAGAAATCCGAGCATAGCCACATCGCCGACGCCGACCAGTACGCCGAATTGCTGGTCAGCGGCCTGGGCCTGGGCGGCGGCTTTATCCCCCCCTCCGCGCAAGGCCACCAGAATGGCCCTGGTGTGATCCTCGACTAGGGCGAAGACATGAAGGTTCAAGGCGATCCGACCGCGACACCGATCGGCGGCTTTCTGGGCTACGACCTAGCCGCTGGCGTGACGATCTCCGCCGGCCAGACAACGGCGCCGGTCGAAGGCGTCGCCGCGGGCTCGTACCTGCTGGCGATCCTCGCGACGAATTGGAACGGCGCGACGATCAAGCTGAAGTTCCTTGGCCCGGACGGGGTCACCAACATGGACGCCAAGGATGCGGAAGGAAACGCCGCGTCCCTGAGCGCTAACGGCCATCTGGGCGTCGTGGTGGGCGGCAACGCCACCCTTTGCCTAGAGGCGACCGGTGGCGCTCCCACGGGCGTCTATGCGTCGATCAGCTAGGGGGAAGCCGTGCCGCTATCCAAAGCCTATGGCCTGCAGCGGGGATGGCCGATGGCCCCCGGTCTAGGCCCCAACCCCAACAAGGGTGGTGGGGTTCCCTTCGGCGCAGTCTTCATCGGCGGCGTGCCCGTCACCATCAATGGTGTCTATCCCGTCATCGGAGGCAACTAGTGGTCCAGAGCCGATATGACACGAGCGTCGCCGCAGACCGAGCGGCCATCCAGGCAGGCCTGGCGGCGGCCGGTATGGCTACGAGCCTGCGCACCGCCATGGAGACGTGCGCGGCCCGCGCCGACGCCGGAAACCTGCTGACCCGGCCGGTCAATGCTGCGGCGGCGACGGTGACGAGCCCGACGTCGAACCCGTCGACCACGGGCCTGACCAACCTCCTCCCGACCAACTCGGGATGGTTCGCCCGCTACACCGGCAACACGACCGTCGGCAGCAAGGTCATCACCAACCTGACGCGCGTCAGTGGCGACTTCCTGCTGAATTTCGCGCCTGGCATGCCGGTTTCCGAGAACGCGCCGACGAACACCAAGCCGGCCAGTGTTCCGAACGGCACCTTCATCGTCGCGTCTGACAACACAGCTGGCACGCTGACGATGAACAAAGAGGCCCTGGCTACCACCACGGGCGTGACCATCAATATCTTCCCGTCTGGGATCAACATCGTCGGCGGCTACGCCGCCAGCTACTACGGCTCGTTCGCCCCGGCGGGGGCGACGACTGGCAACGGCGTCAATCCTCCGACGGCTGTCGCGCAATACTACATCCCGGTCATCCTCGAATTTGAGACCGACGCGGCCGACCTGAAGCCAGGCTCGACGCAGATCGTCCTCAAGGGCTTCAACAGCAACGCCAACGCCGACTTCCGGTATCGGATCGCGATTAACGGGGCCTATCTGACCAGCGCGCCCCAGCCGTTGGGCGCGACGGGCGACGCCAATTTCTACCTGACCATCACCCTGACCAAGCCAGGGAAAAATCTGGTGCGGATCGAGCTGCCGTCCCTGGCTACGATCAATTCGCTCTGGGTCGCCACGGGGGCGCGTGTCAGCAAGCCGGTCAGGACGCCGGCCGTTTATGCCGCGATCTACACCGACAGCTTCGGCCTGGGCGGCGGCTACAACTTCTGGGCTCCCGCAGGTCGGTCTATCCAACTTTGCGAGATGATGGGGTGGGAACCCCTCCTCGTAGGTGTTAGCGGCACGGGCTACACGGCGGGCAACCTCGTCGGAGCCTATAGCTGGGCCTCGTCGCAGCACCTTGATGACCTCCTGACGCTACCTTGCGGCCCGGTCATCGTTGACGGGTCGATCAATGACGCAACGGCGACGTCGAGTGACATTACGGCGGGGGCGATTGCGACCTTCCAGGGCATCCGCGCTCGCCTGCCTAACGCCCCAATCTACGTGATTGGCGTCACGGCGACGACAGGTATTCCGTTGTCCACGACCAGGGCTCAAGAAGCCGCCATTCTCTCGGCCATCAACACTGTCGCCGACGACAATATGTGGTGGATACCGGTTTCAAGCGATCCGGCTGGGCCGTGGCAGACGCCCAACGTCAACACGACCTTCGCCGGGGGCGGCTACTCCAACGGCGCGGCGTTTACCGGATCGGTCTCGGGTCAGGTTCTGACGGTCTCGGCCATGACGACCGGGACCATCTTGGAGGGGCAGACAATCAGCTTCACGGGCATCACCGGGTCGCCGAAGATCACCCTCAACGGCACCGGAACCGGGCAGACCGGGACCTATGGCTTGAGCATCGATCAGGGGACCATCAGCTCTCGGGCTATGCAGTCCGGCGACACGGCGCACCCGGCCGACAACTTTACCAACTGCAACGCCTCGCAGAACCTGGCGTCGCGGGAGGCGGCTGCGATCCGCGCGCTGTTGCCGCAGTTGCGGCGCTAGATCACCACTGACGGTTCGCGAAGCAGTCGTCGCATTCCTGATCGGGGTTATGGGGGCATCCGCGCGATCTGCGCTGGATCTCCGCCCATAGCCGCGACCACCATCCACGCTTCTCGGGTGTCGGCTTAGTGGTGTCGCTCATGGGTCGCGCCTTCCAGTTGCCCGCATAAACCATACGCTTTACTATAGACAGTACGGTTTATGCGTTGCAACGGGGCGCTGTTTTGACAGACATTACGATACGGTTTAGTCCGCGCCCTATGGGCCGCCCCAAACTCCCAATCAAGTCGACGCAGGTCCAGTTGGGCGCGGGGCAGGCTGAGCGTATTGACGCGCTCGTTGGGCAAAAGCGCCGGTCGAAGTTCATCCGCGACGCGATTGACGAGAAGCTGGCGCGTGAAGCGCCGGACGCGGGCAATGGCGACAGTTCCAGCGGGTCATAGACCCCACCACCCCTACTTCAAGTGTGGGGGTCTTCCCTCCCGACTGGCACGGGATTTGAGTCCGAAAGTTGCTTGTGGCCCTCCGTTCAACCGACGGAGTGCCAGAAATGCACACTTTCAGCGAAGCCGCCGCCTCCTACGTCCAGCACGGCGGAGAGGCGCGGTACCTCCGGCGCCTGCTGGAGCGCTTCGGCGACCAGGATGTGGCGACCATCACGCCCATGGCCGTGCGGAACGCGGCGCTGGAGATCTATCCGGACGCCTCGCCCGCGACCCGCAACCGCCATGTGATCACCCCGGCGCGCGCCGTGCTCTATCACGCGCACGAGCTGGGCTGGCGCATGCCGGCGAGGATCCGGCTGTTCCGGGCGACCAAGACCCGCAAAACCGTCCCCGCGGGCCGTCGCTGGCTGGAGACCTTCGTCGACCGCTGCGACGCCGACGGCCTGGCGCACTTGGCCGCGCTGGTCTTGTTCATGAACCTGACGGGCGCGCGGGTCTCCGAAGCCATCGCGCTCACCGGCGAGCATGTAGATCTGCGCCAGCGGACGGCGATGCTGGTCAAGACCAAGACCGACGTCATGAGCCTGCGCTATCTGCCCGACCACCTGGTGGAGCGGATCCGCGATCTGGATCCGCGCCCAGGCGAGCGGGTGTTCCGCTATACCTCGCGGTTCTCGGTCAACGAACGGATCAAGGCGGTCTGTGAGCGGGCGGGCCTGCCCTACAAGTCCTCGCACACCGTCGGCCGCCATGCCTTCGCGACCAACGCGCTGAACGCCGGGGTGAGCGTCCGCGTCGCCATGGACGCCGGCGGCTGGAAATCGTCAGCCGTGTTCCTCGAAACCTACGCCCATACGATCAACGCCGGGCGAACCGTGGCGGCTCGCTTCAATGCCATCCACGAGCAAGATCAATGCTAGGGCGTCCTAACCCCCCCGCCTTCCTTCTCGCCCCAATGTGGCGGCATGAGCTTCTTCCGCACACCCAAGCCGCCCGCGCCGGTGACGCCGCCCAACCCGGCGGACACGGAGAACCGCGTCCAGGATGAGCGCAAACGCCGCCTGGCAGCCGGCGGACGCAACGCGACCACCACGACCACGGCCCTGGGCGCCATGGCGGCCAGCAGCACGCCCCGCAACACCTTGACCGGCCTGAACGGCTAGGGAGCGCGCCATGGCGGCTGAGTGGAAGGCGATCCGGCGCAATTTCGAACACCTGCAGAGCCTGCGCTCGATCCGCGACGCGGAGATGCAGCAGGTCGCCGACGTGTTCATGCCGCGCAAGTCGTTCATCTGCACGCCAGTGCCTGGCCAGTTGCGGCCCAGGATGGTCACAAGCAGCAAGCCGATCGCGATCTTCAACAAGAGCCACGCCATGTTGGCGGGTTTCCTATTCGATCCGACCCGCCCGAACGTGAACCCCAACACCGCCCGCGGCCTGATCCAGGCCGGGCGCCGAAGCGAGCTGGACGCCGAGAGCGCAGACTACATCACCAACCTGAGCTGGCAGGTTCATGACCGCATGATGCTGCCGGCCGCGCGCTTCCTGGCGACGCTGGCGCGGGTGTGTCAGGAACTGGTCGGCTTCGGCACCGCCGTGGCCTGGGTCGGCCGCCAGCGCGGCTTCGGCCCGGTCTACATGGCCCGTCCGTTACGCAGCTGTTGGATCGCCGAGAACGACGAGGGCGTGGTCGACACCCTCTATTTCCGCTGGTCCATGCCGGCCTGGAAGGTTGTGACGAAGTACCCAAAGGCCGCCGAGATCCAGAAGATCAAGGAGCTGGCCGAGGATCCGCAGCGCTGGCAAACGCCTATCACCCTGTTGCATGCGGTCGAACCGCGCCAGGGCGGAGTGATGCGGGGCGTCGCCACCAACATGCCATTCGCCAGCGTGGTCATCGCTGTCGATTATGACGAGGCCGTGCTCGAAGAGAGCGGCTTCAACAGCTTTCCGTTCGCGGTCCCGCGCCTGGGCGTGGAAGAGGGGAGCGCCTACGGCACCGGCCTGGCCTGGCGCGGCCTGCCCACGGCCCTGGTAATGAACGAGTTGCAGCGTGGGATCGAGAAGGCCGTCTCTGGCCGGGTCGATCCGCCGATGTTCGCCCCGGCCCGCTTCCTGTCCAAGGCGCTCGATCGCCGACCAGGCGCGGTGAACTACTACGACGAGACCGGCCTGGGTTTCCAGAACCTGCGCGACGCGATCCAGTACATGCAGCAGGGCGGCGACGTCGGTATTGGCGTCGAGTACATGAACATGCTGGCGGGAGACCTTGACGAGGTGTTCCTGACGGACGGCCTCAAGCTGCGCGACAACGGCGACGTCACGGCCGAAGAGATCATCGAGCGCCGCCAGCGCCTGATCCGTTCGATGGTGGCCTATGTGCCAAACGTCGATCGCGATCTGATGAGCGTGACGGCGGATCGCACCCTGACGATCTTGGGCGAAGAGGACATGATCGCGCCGCCGCCCGAGCAGCTCAGCGAAATTGATGTGGATTGGGACTATGCCGGCCCGCTGGCTATCGCCCAGCAGCAAGGCCAGGTCGATACGTTCCGCCAACTGCTGAACCTCGCCGGCCAGGCCGCCAATATCGACCCCAGCAGCACGGCGGTTTTGGCGCTGGAAGAAGGCCTGCGCGCCTGCGCCGAAGCCCTGGCGGCCCCCGCCGGCATGCTGCGCAGCCGTGTCGAGGTCGAGCAGTTGCGCCAGCAGCAGGCCGAGGCGGCCCAGGCCGAACGCGAGGCCGCGCTTGCGGCCCAGGCCGGCGCGGCGTTCCGCGACGCGGCCCAGGGCGCCAACACGTTGGCGGCGGCCGATCAGATGCAGCGCGGCGAAGCGAGAGCGGCCTGACATGCAGGATATCGAGACGCGATCGGCAGTCGACCAGCTGCGCCGAAATGACAGCCCCGCCTTGCGGGCCGCGTTCGCGCGCATCCCCCGCGCCGCCCTTCTCGCCATCCTGAATATCGCCGGGATCGGCAGCCGCTTGCCGTCAAACCTCAGCCCGGAAGCCTGCGCCTACGAAAATGGCATGCGGGCTATGGCGCTGGAAATCCTGACCCGCGCGGGGTTCGACATTCCGTCGATCCTGGGCGCGGCCATCACGGGTCATCTGGAAGGAGATCACCATGACCGACACGACGGGCACGCCCCCATCCTCGACGACGACGCCGCCTCCTATGGACGGAACGACGAGTACTGACCCCGCCGGCGCCGGCGGCGGCGAGGCCAAGTCCTGGCTGGAGCAGCTTCCCGAGGGGATGCGCGCCGACAAGAACCTGGCGAAGTACGAAAGCCTGGAGGCGTTCGCCTCGGGGCACCTGAACGCGCTGAAGCGTTTCGGGAAAGACCCCAACAGCCTGGTCGAGGTTCCCAGCAAGCCCGACGATGAAAAGGCCTGGGGCGACCTGTGGGGCAAGCTCGGGCGCCCCGAAGCACCGGAAGGCTACCAGCTGCAGCTGGCCGAGGGCGCGTCGGAAGACGACAAGGCGTTCGTCGAGGGCTTCCGAGCGGTCGCGTTCAAGGCCGGGATGACCCAGACGCAGATGGCTGCTGCTATCGGCTATCTCAACGAAGTGACCGGGAAAGCCGGCGAGGCCGCCGCGGCCCATGCCGAGGCCGCCGCTGCTGAGACCACCAAGACCCTGAAGGCCGAGTGGGGCGACAAGTACGACGTCTACAGCAAGGAAATCCCCAAGCTGATCGAGGACCTGGGCGGCAAGGAAGCCGTCGAGGCGCTGAACCAGGAGGGCATGGGCAATAGCCCCACGCTGCTGAAGATCTTCGCCAAGTTCGCGGACCTGCGCGCCGAACACGGCAAGCTGCCCGGCGGTGGCGGCGGCGAAACCGAAACGGTGAATACGCCCTACCAGGCGCAGATGAAGCTGGCCCAGCTGCATGGCGACCAGGCCAAGGCGAAGGCCCTGCAGGACAAGAACGACCCCTTGCACAAGGCGGTCATGAAGGAACGCGAGGACCTTCTGAAGCAGGCCTACCCTGCCGGCCAGTAAGCCGGGACGTTGACGACGAGGGCAAATCAGTTCAGCCCTCGTCGTACTCGCCCGACCGTTGGACACCCGGCCACGCCGGCCCATCAGGAGGCGACGCCCTAGCGGGCGTTAATCGCGAGGCTCGCGCCCGGACACGAAGCCGGGGACCGCTGCCGATCAAACCCTTCAATTTTGGTCGAGCCGTCGCGCGTCTGCGCGAGGCCTAGCGGGAGAGCCAGTCATGGCCGCCGAAGACACCATTCCGAACCACTACGTTCAGGGTTTCCGCGCGAACCTGAACCTGCTGCCGCAGCAGATGGAAAACCGCCTGCTGGGCGCCGTGGACACCGACCTGGCCTATAGCGAGCCGGGCACCAGCTTCAACTGCGATGACATCGGCGCCAGCACCCCGGCGCCCGTGACGACGCGCGTGCCGGATAGCCCAGGCGGCTTCCTGGAACAGATCCGCCGTGGCGGCCACTTCGAGGCCTTCTCGGACGGCAAGTTCATCGACAACCGCGACAAGGCTCGCGAGCTGGCCGACCCGAGCAATCCGACCATGCGGTCGATGATGGCCGGCAAGGCCCGCTACATGGAAGACAAGATCATCGACACGATCTTCGGCACCACGTTTTCGGGCCAGAACCTGACGACGCCGAACACCTTCCCGGCCGCCCAAGTCATCGCTGTCAACGACCGCCAGAACCTGCACGACGCCGAGAACGTTCCTGCGTCGGGCAACCTGGGCCTGACGATCGGCAAGATCATCACCGCCAGCGCCATGCTGGACCGCAGCGAGCTGGACGGCGAGCGCTACTTCTCCTGGACCTCGTATGAAAAGGCGCAACTGCTGGCCAGCACCCCGGCCACCAGCGGCGACTACAATACGATCAAGGCCCTGGTGAACGGCCAGATCGACAGCTTCTATGGCTTCAAGTTCATCCGTACCGAGCGCATGCCGGTGTCGTCGAGCATCACCGACTGCGCCGCCTGGGTGAAGCCGGCGATCCAGTATCGCGCCCGCGAGATCATCACGGCCAAGATCACCCAGCGCGAAGACAAGTCCTTCCGTTGGTACGCCTACTACGAGACCGAGCACGCCGGCGCCCGTCGCTACGACAACGCCGTGGTCAAGGTCCGCTGCGACCGCACCGCCCAGGCGAACGCCTAATCCTCCCCGACTGGCCGGCCCTTAGCGGGTCGGCCGCCTCTTTCGGACTTGGGCGATAGCCCCACCGGCCATCCGGTGAACCTCGAAGGGTCAAGACGATGACCAAGTACTACGGCTCTCTGGTCGGCACGCCCAAGCGCGCGACGCCGCCGGCCCTGATCTCCTACGCGCTGGAAAATTCCAGCGACAAGATCCTGGTGCGCGACACCATCGAACTGGCCGCCGCCGCGGCGACCGATACCGTCTCCCTGGTCTTCCTGCCCTGGGAAACGGTCCTGGCCCCGTCCTCGGCCTTCTATTTCGACGACCTGGGAACGGGCACCACGCTGTCGATCGGTGACGTGACCTATCCGACCGCCCTGTGTAACGCCCAGGACGTCGCCACGGCGGCGGGTTCGGCGCTGGTCATGAAGTCGGTGGACATCGCCAACTACTTCAAACCGCTCTGGCAGATGCTCGGCTACGCCAGTCTCGCCGCCGCCCAGGCCGTTGGCAGTCGTTGCGAACTGCTGGCCACGGTCGGCGCGGCGGCCGCAACCGGCACCCTGACCTGGCAGATCGCGGGCACCCCCCGCTAACACCCTTCGCCCGGCGCGCCGCGTCGCTCTCAACTTCGCGAACGCCGGGTGAACAGCGGGCGGGCTCTCCTTCCAGGGCCCGCCCGCCTCCGTTTCGGATCTCTCGAAAGGCGCGGCCATGGCCAGCAAAATGTCCATCGTCAATCAGGCCCTGGCGCTGCTGGGGCAGGATCCGACCGAGACCCTCGTCCTGCAGGACGCCAAGGCGCCAACGCGGCGCTTGTTGGTCTTTGTCGACCAGGCCCTGGACGAAGTGCTGACCTATCATCACTGGACCGATGCAACCCGCCATCCGCAACTGTCCGCCGTCGCCCCGGCGGACGGCGATGCGGACTGGAAATATCCCTACGTCTACAAACTGCCCACGTCGGTGTTGCGGGTGCTGGGCGTCGAAGGCTGCCACCCCTGGCAGGTAGCGACCCGCGTTAATAGCGGCGCCGAGGAACGCGTGATCCGCAGCGCGGATCCGGGGCCGCTCAAGCTGACCTGTATCATTCGCATCGACTACCCATCGGTTCCCACGCATCTGATTACGGCGCTCGCCACCACCCTGGCCGCCCTGAGCTGCTACGCCGTCACCGGCGACAACGCTAAGGCTGACGCCCTGGCGAAGGCCGCCCAGGACCGCCTGATCATGGCGCTAGGCAAGGACGCCTCGCAGGAGGGCGGACAGCCGCCGCTGTTTGAGGACCGTTTCGCCCAGCTGCGCGCCTCGGCCGGCTAACCCCCCCGTCGTCGCTCGCGCGTGAAGCTGACGGCATGGCGACGCAGATTGGCTTCAAGACCCGGTTCAACAGCGGCGAGCTCGCGGAAGACTTTTGGTCATCCAGCGACCTGGAGCAGCACGCCAATGGCTGCGCCTTGGGTCGCAACTTCATTGCGCGGGCGACAGGACCGCTTGGCCGCCGGCCGGGTTTCTGGTGGGTTGACGCTCCGGTCTACCGCGACGCCTTCGCTCGCCAAATCCCCTTCGTGCGATCGGTGGACGACGCCTATGCACTGGACTTTGGGCCTGGCTATTTCCGCGTCCGACGCGCGGACGGCGAATATTTCGGGGTCGAACTCGCATCGCCCTTTATGAACGGCGATCTTCAGGGCCTGCGCTGGCGCCAGACCGGCGACATGCTGGTGTTCTTTCACAAGGACGGCCGCCGGCCCAAGCGCCTACTGCGCCTGAACGCGGAAGCCACGGCGTGGTCCTGGGCCGACTACGAGTTCGAGAATGGACCCTGGCGCGCCGAGAACACCGACGAGGCCGTGACCATCCAGGCCAGCGATATTTCCGGCTCCGTGGTCCTGACCGCTTCCTCGAGCGTGTTCGATCCCGGTATGGTCGGCACGCAATTTCGCCTGCGCGCAGCCACGGGAACGCCCGGCATTAAGACCTGGCAGGCCGATTGGGACCCGCGCGACAACGAGCTGGTCAACAGCAACGGCCGCATCTATCGCAACGCCGACACGATTGGCAGCACGATCAAGACCGGAAACACGCCGCCGATCCATGATCGAGGCACGGTCAGCGACGGCGTGATCAACTGGCAGTACGTCCACGACGGCGCTGGCGTGGTGCGCATAGACACCGTCATCAGCCCAACCCAGGCCCAGGCTAGCGTCCTGCGCACTCTGCCCACCACGGGCAACGCCAATCATGAACTGGCGGCCTTGAGCGGCATCGCCTTTCCCGCGACTAGCCTCTGGGCCGAGGCCGCCTATAGCGACTATCGCGGCTGGCCTACGGCGTGGCCCGACTTTCGCGAAGAACGCCTCGTGGTCGGCGGGGGGCGCAGCGAGCCCGACAAGTTCGATGCGACGCGCACGGCCGGGTTCGACACGGTCAAGGCCGACTTCACGCCGGGCCTGGGCACGGGACGCGTGGTCGATGACGACGCGGTGCGCAATTTCTGTGGCGATGTCAGCGCCCAGGTCAGTTGGTTCATTTCGGCCGCTCGCCTGCTGGCCGGAACCCACGCGACCGAAAACGTGTTGGGCGGCGGCACGCTGGACGATCCGCTGACGCCCAGCTCGGGCCGCGCGCGGACGCTGAGCGGCTTCGGCTCGAAGGACGCCGCGCCCGTGCGGGCGGGGAACACGGTCCTGTACCTGACGCGGGGCGGAGCCTTGCGCGAGCTGAACGTCAGCTCTGATCTGCAGACGGGCGCTGGTCCTGGCGACCTGTCGTTCATCGCCAGCCACGTCGTCGCGCGCGACATGGTCGAATTGGCCTGGACGGGCGATCCCTACAACGTGCTGTGGGCGAGGCTGGCGGACGGCGGCCTGGCCTCGTTCACCTATCATCGCGAACAGCGGGTGTATGCTTGGACCACCCACGAACTGGCCGGCGGCTGGAAGGTCGAGGCAATCGCCTCTCTTCCGGCCCCGAGCGGCCGGGACACGCTGTGGATCAATGCCTGGCGCATCAAGGAAGGTGTAGAGCAGCGGGGCATCATGATGCTGTCCGCGCCCGAGGACGGCATTCGTCTGGACGCGGCCGAGCGCTATATCGGCGACCCGGCCAACGCCGTGGCCGGTCTGGATCACCTTGAGGGCGAAGAGGTGTCGGTCAAGGCGCGCACCGGTCCTGGCGGCTATGTCGAATATCGCAAGCTGGTGGTCTCTGGCGGGGTCGTGACGCTTCCCAACGAAGACGAGTTCGAAGAGATCCTGGTCGGTCTGCCCTATCGGTCGCGGTATGAAAGCTTGCCGCTGGACTTGCAGGGCCCGGCGACGTCGCAGGGCCGCAAGCAGCGCGTCACCAAGATGAAGGTGATCATGCGCGGCGTGAATGGCCGCGCCGGCGTTAGCGTCGATGGCGAGGACGGGATCCTGGACGAGTTCCAGCACCGCCGACCTGACGACTTGGAGCAAGTCCCCGAACGCCGGCTGGTAGCTGAGGTCCGCACGGACAGCGGTATTGGCGATGATCCGCGTCTGGTTATCGAGTGCGACAGCGTTTTTGACCTGGTGATCTACGCCTTGAGGCCCAAAGAGGTGGTCAATGATTGATCCGGTTGACATTGGACGTCCCGGAAATGTGTTGGGGCATGTCCGGCGCTATGGTGACGACCGGGTCATCCGTATCGGCCGCGCTCGCGATGGTGATGAGGCGCTGTTCACGCCGCGCGCTGATTTTGCGGCTGACTTCGCATCGGAAGGGGCGCTGCTCCCCGACGGTCTTCGCTGGACCGTCGAAACCGGCTGGGGCAGGCGCGAGGTGCTTGGCATGGGCGGCTTGGCGCCGCTGGGCGGTCGGCGCTGGGGCGTCTGGGCGCTCATGTCTGATCTGACCCCAAGGCAATGGCTGCTGGCCGGCTGGGCCGCGCATGCCGTGCTCACCTGGGCAACCACGGCAAACACCATTTTTGAGAGGCCGACCTTCCAGGCCGTCCCCGCGCCGACGCCGGAAGCGGTGCGACTGTTGAAGCGGATCGGGTTCGTGGACGTCGGCGAAGCCTACATGATTTGGGAGGGATAAGTGGATCCTATGACGATCGCCGCTGGCGTTTCGGCCATCGGCAGCATCCTGGGCGGGATCGGCGGCTTCAAGGCCGCGCGCGGCAAGGCCAAGGCCTTGGAGGCCGGCGCGGCCCAGGCGCGCGCAGAAGCCGGTGTCAACGCCCAGCTGGCGCTGGAAGAGGCCGACCGCGCGGCAGGATCGGCGGCCGTGGACGCGGCGGCAGGAGGCGGACTGACGGGCAGCGCCCTGGGCGCGCTGGACGATCTGACGGCCGGCGGCATGTACAACGCCCGCACGGCGCTCTACGCCGGTACGGTCGAGGGCCGTAACCTGCAGCATGAGGCCACGGTCTCGCGCCGCCAGGGCGGCTTGACCCTGATCACCGGCTGGCTGAACGCCGCGGGGGCCGCCAGCACGGCGCTTGGCAGCATGCAGAATACCCGCCAGGCCCGCCTGGCCGCCAGCCAGCAACGTGGCCTATCGCGCGCCCAGAGCGTCGGCTTTGACCTGAAGGGGGCCTATTGATGGCGCCGCTTCCCAAGGCCGCGCCGCGCGCCCAGCGCGTCAGTACGGCGGTCGTCGACACCAGCGTGGTTGGTCAGGGCGTCCAGGCCTTGGGGCAGGGCGTCGCCCAGGGGCTGGACATCGTCCGCCGTCAACAGGCCCAGGACGCCGATACCTGGGCCCAGCAGCAGCTGACCAGTTTCCGCGCGACCAACGACACCGCCGTCAACCAGGCGATCGAGGGCTATGACGGCAAGGCGCCGGGCCTGACCCAGACGGTGCTGGACACGACCGACCGCGCTTTCCAGCCCCTGCTGGATAGCGTCACCGATCCGATCCGTCGAAAGGCCTTGCAGGATCGGCTGGATGGCTATCGCGCCCAGATCGGCGCGACGGCCAGCGCCGCCGAGGCGGCCAAGCGATCGGAACCAATCCGCGCTCAGCAGGCCGCGCAGGAGAACCTAGCGCTATCCAGCCTGCTGATCGCGCGCGACACCAAGGTGAACGAAGCGCGCAAAGCGCGCGAGGCCCAAGGCGTCGTCGGCCTGGCGGACTATGCCAACGGCGCGCTGACCGACTACGACACCGCCACCAACGATATCGCCGCGACGATCGCCGATCCGGCCTTGAAGGCCAGGTTCCAGCAGCGTGCAACGGCCGATCGCTACGGCGAGTTCAGCAAGGCCCAGACGGTGCAGGAAGCCGGGCAAGCGGCCGTCACGGCGCAGACCGTGCGCAGCAACCTGGACGCCCTGCAAAACGGCCTCCTGGTCAATCCGGCCGGCTACGACAACGCGGTGAAGATGCTGCCGGGCGTGCTGGGCGCGATCAGCGATCCGACCTTGCGCGCGAGACTGGACGGCGAAGTCCGCCGCGGCCTGGCCAAGGCACAGGTCCAGGGCCTGCTGAACAGCGGTCGCCTGGACGTGGCCAAGGGCATCTTGGGCGGCGGCCAGCTGGACGCGGTGTTGGATCCGGCCGTCAAGCAGGTTTTCATCGACGAGATCCAGCGCACCGAACAGGCGGCGGCCAACGCCAGCGCTGGCGGCCAGTTCGATGGCGACGCCACGGCCGCGCCGGGCTTCGCGGCGGCGGCGGGTTTCGTGGTCGACGGGCTGGAAGGCGGCGACAAGCTGGTGCCCAACGACAATGGCAAGGGCGCGACGCGGTTCGGCATAAACCAGGCGGCCAACCCGGACCTGAACGTCCAAACGCTGACGCGGCCCCAGGCCATGAAGCGCTTTCGCCAGCGCTATTGGGATGCGATCGGCGCGGACGGCTTGCCGCCGGCCCTGGCCATGGTCGCCTTCGACGCGGCCGTCAACCATGGCGTGGACAACGCCCGCCAATGGCTGGCGCAGTCGGGCGGCGACGTGGGCAAGCTGCTGTCGTTGCGCGAGGCGGCCTATCGCGATCTGGCCAAGAACCCAGCCCAGGCCAAGAACCTGGACGAATGGCTGGCGCGCCTGGGCAAGGTCAAGGACCGGGCGCAGCGGATCAACAATTTCCTGGCCACGTCGGAGGGCTTCGCCAGCGACCCGTTGAACTTCGCCCTGGGCGATAAGAACAGACCGTCGTTGATCAAGGTTTCGACGCTGGAGGCCGCCGCGCCGCTGAACGGGGATCAGAACGCCCTGGCGGCGTGGGGCCGCGCGCTCAACGAGCGGGCCGCCCAGGGCCGCGTCCTGGCCGGGGAATACGGCGTCCCGGCCCGGATGCTGACCAACGCGGAAAAGAGCTTCTACGCCCAGCAGATCGAGACGGACCCGGCCGTGGGCATCCGCCTGGCGCAGGCGGCGAGGGCGGCCATCGGCCCCAGCGGCGCCCAGGCCCTGCTGCGCGAGATCAGCCCGGCGGCCGGCGACGCCGCGCCGGTGACGCTGCACCTGGCGGACCTGGCGGCCGGCGGCTCGCCAAAGTTCGCGACCGACGCCGCACGCGGCCTGGCGCTGAAGGCCAAGGGCGAGAAACTGTCCAGCTCGGACGCACATGCGATCCGCGATGAGTTGAACAGCTACCGCGTTGCCCTCGCGAGCGTTCCCGAAGTAACGCTTGCGGCGCAGCAAGCCGCTGAGGCGGCGATGATTGCTGACCAGGCATCCGGTATTGTGCAAAAACCGGAATACTACGCCCATCGCGCGCTAGGCGGGGTGCGCGTGGACGGCCGCAGCTATGGCGGCGGCGCTGTTGTCCAAGGGCGTCCGACGATCCTGCCGCGCTGGCTGAACGGCGACTATGTCGACGACGCCCTGCGCGTGGTGGGCGAGACCTGGTCGCAGCACGATTGGGGCCCGCACTTCGCCAACGGCAAGCCGATGACGCCGCAGCAGATCAGCCGCGCGGCCCTGAAGCTGTTGCCCAACGGGCGCTATCAGCTGGTCGATCCGAAGTCGGGCGCGGTGGCCGTGCGCAAGAACGGCCAGCCGTTCGACTTCAACCTGGACGCCGATCGCCGCAACCTGGCCGACGCCCTGGGCGCCAAGGCCGTGCTGGGAGCCGGGCAATGAGCCAATTCGCCGTCGCCGCGACCGTCACCCCGCGCGAGGAAGCCCCAGCCAAGCCCTGGGAAGCGCCCGTCAACTTCTTCGACGCGGCCCGCGCGGGCTTCGCGGCCGAGACCCAGGTCTATGCGCCCGGCGCGCGGGAGGAAGCCGCCCGCGCCCAGCTATGGAGCCGTCACCGCGATATCGAGCGCCTGACGGGCAAGAAGCTTCCGCGATCGGCCTTCATGGCGGCGGGCGACACGGCCATGGGAGCCAGCGCGGGCGACAGCGGCGGCGACTTCACCGGCGACACGGCGCGGGTCGAAGAGGACCTGGGCCTGCGCCCGGCGGCCACGCTGGACGATGCGGCCTATGAGGCCCAGATCGACAAGCTGCGCCTGCAATATCCGTCGCTGCGCGGCGTGCCGACGCGCCAGCAGCTGGACAAGCAGCGCGACGACCGCCTGAAGCGCCTGGCGATCGAGGACAACCAGCAGGGCGGCGTCGGTGGCTTCCTGGGTCACGTCGCGGGTGGGCTGCTGGATCCGATCAACCTCATGACGATGGGGATTGGTGGCGGCGGCAAGTCGGCGGTGAAAGAAATCATTCGCCAGGGCGTGGTCAACGCTGGGATCGAGGCGGCGGAACAGCCGCTGAAAGTCGCCGACGCCAGGTTCGGCGGCCCGCAACCGACCGCAGGGCAGATGGCGTTCGATGTGGCGGCGGCCGGCGTCGGCGGCGCGGTGTTCGAGGCGGGCGCCCGAGGCCTGGGCGCGATGGCGCGTCGCTTCCTTCCCGCCCCCGAGACGCCAGCCCTGCGCGCGGCCCAGGTGATGGAAGACGCCGACCGCCTGGACCAGGCCCTGGGCGACCTTCCGGGCGAGGACTACGGCCGCGCCGTCGCGGCCCTCGATCGCGGCGAGATCCCGCCGTTGACGCCGTCCCGCGACGTGGAAGGCCTGTTCGCCAATGCGCCGGCGGGCCAGCCCGCCCAGGCCGAATATCGCGGGCGCACCATCTGGTCCCAACGTTTCGACCCGGCGCAGTTGGACGTCGCGCCCGAGCTGTTCCAGTACAAGGCCGGCGGTGACGCCGAAGGCGTGACCCAGCGCCTGCGCGGCGTCGAGGCCTGGGACCCGACCAGCAGCGGCAAGGTCATCGTGTGGGAAACGCGCGACGGCCGCCAGCTGATCGCGGACGGCCACCAGCGCCGTGCCTTGGCCCAGCGCATGCTTGAAAAGGGCTGGGACGCCCAGCTGGACGGCTTCACCTTCCGCGAGGCGGACGGCTGGACCGCGCCCGAGGTCCGCGTCATCGCCGCGCTGAAGAACATCCGCGAGGGATCGGGCACGATCCTTGACGCGGCCAAGATCCTGCGCACGGCCAGCAAGGCGCTGGATGACGGCAGCTTGCCGGTCACGGGCGAGTTCATCGGCCAGGCTCGCGGACTGTCGCGCCTGTCCGACCAGGCGTTCGGCGCCGTCGTCAACAAGGTCATTCCCGAGCGCTATGGCGCGGAAATCGGCCTGATGGCCGGGAACCGCCCTGACCTGCACGAAGGCATGGTCCGCCTGCTGAAACAGATGGACCCGGCCAATGGCGACGAGGCGCGGGCCATGATCGCCGAAGCCCTGCAGGACGATTGGGTCAAGACCCAGGGGCAGACCCCGGACCTTTTTGGGCATGATCCGGCCACGTCGGCCATGATCGCCCGCGCCAAGATCGCCGCCACGGTCCAGCGCAGCCTGGCCAAGGATGCGCGGCTCTATAGCCAGCTGGTCAAGCACGCCGACGCGATCGAGGCCGGCGGCAACGCCCTGGCGCGCGACGCCAACGAAGCCAAGCTGGCGCTGGACCGCGCGGCCATGGGCGTGACGGCGCGCCTGTCGATGCGCACCGGTCCGATCGGCGAGGCCATGGCGGAAGCCGCCGCGCGCGTGACCAAGGGTGAAAAGGTCGCGACGGCCGCCAAGGGGGTTCTGGACCGGGTGCGCAAGGCGATCGAGGCGGGCGAGAGCCTGGACGCGGCGCGCGGTGCGGCGATCGACCCGGCCGCCCCCAGCCCGGCCGCGCGCGCCCTGGCCGAGCCGTTCGATGATCCGAACGGGAAGGGCGCCGAGGCCCTGGCCCGGCCGAAGCCCGAGGACGCCGAGCTGGAGAACAACCCGCCGCCGGGCCTGTTCGACGATCTGCCCGAGGCCGGCGTCTATGAGCGCGCCCACAAGGCGCTGACCCAGTGCGCGCCGGGCTAAGCCCCCCGGCGTGACGCTCGCGCGAGCATGGCGGTTCCAATCTGGAAGGAGATTGCCATGCTGGATCACGAAACACTGGAGGGCCGCATTGCCGCGTTCGATGCGTGGTCGGCGCGGAAGAAGAAGGAATTGGGGCCCTTCGCTGGACTTGCCTTCGGTAAGACTAACGTCGGCGGGATTTGTTTCGGCCGACACTGGCCGCATCTTCTTTGCTGGCAATGGACGATCTGGCTCACCCCCTATCGAGGCAGGACTTTCGATGGCCCGCGCCGCATCGCCTTCTTCGGCCGCCGCAACGACTGGTATCTGAAACTGTGGTTCTTCGAAATCCATTGGGCGCGACAAGCTTACGATCGCATGGCTGCCCTTGGGCCGCGCTGGAGTGATGCTCCCGCCATCTATCCTCGCACCAAACAAGATCGGGCCCGAGAACTCGCATGACCACGCCCTTCGCTTCCTGCATCGCTGACGCCCTGGCCAAGGGCGAGATCGACGAGGCCACGGCGGCCGAGACGCGCGAGGCCTACGACGCCGCGTTCGAGGCGGCGGGCGACCTGGGCGCCGTGGAGGCCGACCGCCAGGCGGCGACCGTGGCCATGACGGCCCTGGGGCGCAAGGCCCAGCGCGAGAGGGTGCAGCGGGCGCTGATGATCCGCACGCGCCAGGCGGCGCTGAAAAACGCCAAGGCCTTCCTGGAAGATCGCGGCTACACCAAGGTTCGCCTGGATGCGGGCGGCGACGGTAAGCCCCCCAAGGGCGGCTGGACGTTCGGCGGCGAACCGCCCAAGGAGGGGCCGTACAGTCAGGGCGGCATGTTCGCCGACTGGCTGAAAGAGCTGGTCGACGGCTCGGGCGGCCTGGCGGGTGCGCCGGGACCGTCGATCAAGGGTCGATACCAGGCGATCATGGGCGGACTTCAGGCCATGATGGCCGACCTGGCCGAGGCTTTCGACAGCAACACCGGCCTGCCGTACAAGGGCCGCGCCACCCTGGACAACCTGGTGCGCGAGGCGTTCGGCGAGGACACCGGCGACGAGGCGGCCAAGGCGCTGTCCAAGGCCTGGGGCGACACGGCCGAACATGCGCGCAAGCTGTTCAACGCGGCCGGCGGCGATATCGGCAAGCTGGAGCGCTGGGGCCTGCCGCAGACCCACGACGCTCTGGCCTTGAAGCGCGTGGGCAAGGAAGCGTGGGTCGAAAGCATCCTGCCGCGCCTGGACGCTGGCCGGATGATTGACACCGCCACCGACCTGCCGTTCGGGGAAAAGCGCCTGCGCGCCGTGCTGGGCGAGGTCTATCAGTCGATCGTCACCCTAGGCGCCGTCGATCGCGACATGGGCGAGAGCCTCGGCAAGGGCAAGCTGGCCAACCAGCGGGCCGAAAGCCGGTTCTTGGTGTTCAAGGACGCCGACAACTGGATGGCCTATCAGCGCGAGTTCGGCCGCGCCGACCCCTACGCGGCGATGATGCACCATCTGGACGGCATGGCCCGCGACGTGGCGCGGATGCAGGTCCTGGGGCCGAACCCGGACCACCAGTTCGATTGGCTGGCGCGCGCGGCCCAGCGCATGGCCGATATCGAGAAGGGAGCGGGGCGCGCCCAGAACGGGATAAAGAACGCCAAGGGCGATATCGAAAGCGCCAAGACCATGTACCGCCTGTTCACGGGCGAGCTGGGCGGCCCATACGGCCCTGACAGCCACATCGCCCGCGTCGGCCAGATGACGCGCAGCGCCCTGTCGGGCATCCAGCTGGGCAGCGCCGTCGTCAACGACCTGGTCAGCAACCCGGTGTTCGCGGCACAGACCAAGACCTATGCGGGCCTGTCGGCCATGCCCGACTTCCGCGCTTACTTCGCCCAGGCGACCAGCGCCGAAGCGCGCGCCGCCGCGCGGCGAACCGGGTTCATCGCCGATAACGCCCGGGCGCGATACAGCGACGCGGTGCAGCGGTTCCTGCGCGCGGACACTGTGGGCAGTAAGCTGTACGAGGGCGCCAACGCCTTCGCCCGGCTGTTGCCCAAGTGGGTCAACACGGCCGCGCTGCTGGACGCCAACATGACGGCCGCGCGCCGCGGCTTCCAAGACGAGTTCATGGGCCACGTGTTCGACAAGCGCGGCCTGTCGATCGCCCAGCTGGCCAAGTCGAAAGACGCCGAGGAGCGAGCCTTTGCCGCTCTCCTTCAGGCCCGTGGCTTCAGCGAGGCCGATTGGAAGATCATCGGCCAGGTCGAGCCCGAACGCTATGGCGAGGGCGTGGCCTTCGTCTCGCCCCAGGCCCTGGCCAAGGCCGGTCACGAGGAACTGGGCTGGCGCCTGGCCGAGATGATCGAGCGCGAGACCAGGAACGTGGTCCCTGAGCCCAGCCTGTGGGCGCAGGCCCAGCTGATGGACGAGAGCCGCCCCGGCACGATCTTCGGCGAGCTGCGCCGTAGCGCGATGAGCTATCGCAGTTTCACCGTCACCCAGACCTATAACTGGAGCCGCGAGTTCATCATGCGCGCGGCTCAGGCGGGGCAGGACGCGCGGATCCCGTGGCATCTGCGCGCGGCGATGCAGGCCGCGCCCCTGATCCTGGGCGCGACGATCAGCGGCGCGCTGGGTGTCTGGATCAAGGACATGATCAAGGGCAACGATCCGCGCCCGGCCTGGAGCGATGATCCTGCCGACGAAGGCAAGACCGCGTACAAATTCTGGGCGGCGGCGGCGGCCCAGGGCGGCGGGCAAGGCATCCTGGGCGACTTCCTGTTCAGCGTGGAAGCGCGTAACGGCAAGTCGTCGGCCATGACGGCCTTCGGCCCAGCGTCGGGTTTCGTGTCCGATACCTTCGACCTGACCTGGGGCAATGTCGACCAGGCCATCAAGGGCGAAGAAACCCACGCCGGCCGCGACCTGGCCAAGTACGTCGGGCGCTATAACCCGCTGGCCTCGCTGTGGTGGAGCCGCACGATCATGGACCGCGCGGTGATCGACCAGATGCAGCGCCTGATCGACCCCGAGGCCGACGAGGCGTTCCGACGCCAGCGCCAGCGTCTGGAGAAGGAATACGGCCAGACCCAGTGGTGGCCGCAAGGCCAGGCGCTCCCCGAACGCGCGCCCGACCTGACCACGGCGGCCGGCGGAAGCAAGCGCTAACCTAACCCCCCCGGCGCGCGCGCGAGGCGAACCTGACGGCTGAAGTCAGCTGCAGGGCTCGCGCCGTGACGATCAACGTCGAATATCCCGAGAGCGTCTATTATCCCACCGGCTCGACCCAAGGGCCGTTCGAGACGGTGTTCACGTTCGATGAACTGACCGACGTCCAGGTCATTATCCGTACCGACGACGTCGAAGGCGCGCCCCTGGCGATCGATACCGACTTTGGGCTGACGGCAACGGATCCTCAGGTTGAAGGCGGCAGCGTTCTGTTGAGCGTAGGCGCCATCCCCGCGGGCGGTTGGGACCCGGCCCGCCATGCGCTGATCCTGCGGCGAGATACGCCCCTGAACCAGAGCGTAGTTTTGGGCGGCACCCAAGCTTTGCGGCTCGATGCGCTGGAAGCCATGCTGGACCGGGTCGTGCGCCAGGGCCAAGAACTGCGCCGCGATCTGGGCCGCACGGGTGGTGGCGGTGGCGGCGGCGGTGGCGGCGTGGGCGCGTTGCTCGCGGCGAACAATCTTTCCGATCTAGTCAGCAAGCCGGCCGCTCGCACGAACCTTGGCCTAGGCGCGGCGGCAACCCGTAATGTGGGCACGGCCGCCGGCACCGTTGCGGCCGGCGATGACCCGCGCTTCGCCGCCCAGCTGGGCGCGCCGGGCCTCGCGGACATCAACGACTATGTGTCGGAAGGCGACCTGACCTATGACGCGGCCTATGCCGCCTGCATGGCGGCCAATGGCGTCGTCTATTTTCCGGCCAAGCCTCGGGCGATCACCGACGCCAACAACTACTACCGCTTCAACGCCACCTGCATGATCCAGCAGGGGCAGGCCGTGTTCGGTGACGGGCCGGGCATCAGCAAGGTGGTTCAGAATACCGCCAACGCCCACGTCTTCACCCTCGGGACGGATATCTACTGGTTCGCCCTGGAAGGCCTGACGATCGCCCACGATCCGCCGACCGCCGGCACGGGCTGTGGTCTCAAGCAAGGCCAGGGCGGTCACAACTGGGTCGATAACTGTCGCGTGCGCGATGTCTACGCCGTGGGCAACTATCGCGGTTTCGACCTCGGGATCCACTTCTCGGGCCGATACATAAACTGTCAGGCCAATGGCAACGCCCAAGAGGGTTTCCTGGCGACCACGACGGGCAATTCGATCGTTGGCACGACGGCCAACGGCGGCCCGCTGCAGATGATCTTCCAGGACTGCCAGGCCCAGGCCAACGGCTATGACGGCCTGTCCTATAAGGTCACGGGAACGGCCTTCGGCGGCTCGGGCTTGGGCTCGTCGCTGGGCACGATCCAGAATTTCACGACCTTCGTGAACGGCCACCACGATATTTCGTGCATCGGGACGGCCGCGCACCCGCTGCACTCGATGCGGGTGATCGGCGGCTTCATGGGCGATGCGGTCGGCGCCGGCGTCTATATCGATAGCTACGCCGAGAACCACATCATCGCGGCCGATTATATGGAGGGGATGGGGACCTATGGTGTCCACATCACCGCCAACAACAGGGACACGACCGTCCGGGGCGGTTTCATCACCGGCTCGTACTATGACGGCATCCTGTCGGCGGGCGCGGTCGGAACGAAGATCGAAGACCTCACGCTGCTGAACAATGGCCGGCGCGGCAGCGGCGGCGTTGGATATACCTGGGCCGGGGTCCGCATCGACGGCGGCGACGCCATGATCACCAACATCAAGGCCAAGGACACGGGCGCGGTCTATCAGACCTATGGCGTGTCGATCACGGGCGACAGCGTCATCCTGTCGGGTTGCGATCTGCGCAACAATGTCACCGCTCCCGTCATCTGGGCGACGGGCCCCACCAATTCCGTCGCGGCTGGTTGCCGTCCGTCTACGGTGAATACCGGCGGCGGCGCAGGAAATACGGTCACGGGAAATCTGACCGTCACCGGCAATATCACGGCCGGTGGGTCGATTACGGCCGCCACGGACCTGATCTCGAACGGGACGACGCACCTGAACGGCGCCGTCGCCGTGAATGGCGATATCAATATTCCGACCGGAGGCATCTACCTGACCGGCACCGCCGCGGGGCAGGGGGCGCTGGTCGCCACCAACTGCACCATCAACAAATCGCTCGGCGTCGGCACCGGCGCGACGGGTACTGTTGGCCAGATCGCCACGACCACGCTGGTGGCGTCTTCGACCATCACCGCAAACAGCAGCATCGTGTCGTCGCTGGGCAATATCCAGGCTCCGAACGGATCGCTCAGCGCTTCTAGCCTTTCGGTGACCAACAACATCTCGGCTGGCGGCAGCGTCACCGCCAGCGTCAATGTCCAAGCCGGGGTGGACCTGATCAGCCTGGGCACCCTGCATATCACCGGCCAGTCGGCGTTCGCCAACCACCTGAACATCACCGGCGCCGGGACCACGATCTACAACAATAACGGCAGCGTCGTGGTGCAGGACATCGCCTGCAGCCGCAGCCTGGGCGTCGGAACGGGCGCGAGCACTGTCACGGGCCGCATCGACGCGACCAGCATCTATCGCGCGGGGACGCCGCTATGAGCAGCCAGATGGCGACCGTCACGGCGTTGCAGCTGCAACAGCTCAACCGACGCTGCGATTACCAGGCGCTGGCCAAGCCGCTCGCGGCGGCCTGCGCCAAGTACAAGATCGACACCGCGCGCCGAGTGCGCCACTTCGTGGCCCAGCTGTGCGTCGAGAGCGCGGGCCTGACGCGGTTCGAGGAGAACCTGAACTACAGCGCCAAGCGCCTGACCGAAGTGTGGCCCAAGCGCTTCCCCAGTCTGGCCGCCGCCGCGCCCTTCGCCGGAAACCCGCAGGCCCTGGCCAACAAGACCTATGGCGGCCGCGGCGGCAATACCGGCCCGAACGATGGGTGGCTGTATCGCGGGCGTGGTCCGCTCATGTCCACCTTCCACTGCAACTACGCCGAGGCCCAGGACCTGACTGGCCTGCCTCTTCTCGCCCATCCGGACCTTTTGCTGAAGCCCGAGGTCGGCTTCGACGTCGCCGGCGCCTTTTGGTGGTCGCGCGGCTGCAATGAGTTGGTCGACGAGGATCCGGGCGAAAAGCCGCTGGCAACGATCGAGGCGTCTATCCGCGCCAACGAGGAAGACGATCTCCGGGCCGCGCGCCTGAAGGTCAACGGCGGGCTGATCGGCCTGGACGATGCGCGAGCCTGGTTGATCAAGACCGGCTTTATCTGGAGGGACTGACGTGGCGGACCTGACCTCGATCCTTGGCGGCGTCACCAGCGGCGGCCTTCTGGGCCTGGGCGGCAGCGTCGTGACCCAAGTGCTGACCTGGCGCCAGAAGAAGCAGGAAGCCAAAGACGCCCTAGACCGCGCGACGCTGGACTACGCGCACGAGAAGGACATGGCTGGCATCAACGGCGCGGCGGCCAGCCAGGCGGCCAATCAATCGTTCCTCTTCGGCCAAATGCAGGCGCAGTTCGCGGCCATGCAGGCCAGCATCGCCGATCAGACACAGCTGTCGGGCCATGTCAGCCAGTGGGTGGCGGACGTGTTGGCGCTGGTGCGTCCCGGCCTGACGCTGCTGCTGGTCTTGGCGGCATTGGTCATGGCGGTCGCGGCGGCGGCTCAGATCGCGCCTTCGGCCCTGGCGCCATTTCATGAATTTGCCTCCATGGCCAGCATGGCGGTGGCCTGGTGGTTCGGCGATCGCGCCGTGACCAAGGCGCGAGCGCAGTAGGGGGATAACTTGGGCGAGAGGCAGACCGTGGCAGGGGCTTACGCGAAAATCGAAGGGCACGAGGTATTGTGCGCCGAACGATACGCCAACATCCATTCCTCCCTGGAGCGGGTCGAAGGCGAGCAAAAGACAATCCGCAACGCGGCCTTCGCCCTGGTGGCGGCCATGGTCGGCTGGATGGCGGTCCAGATTTACGACAACATCAAGCCCAAGCCCGCGCCCGCCGCGACGGCCGTTGTCGTCAGTCAGCCGCCGGCAGCGCCCGAACCCGCCGCGCCCCGTTGACGGTCTCGACTGTCCAACGCGCTAGGTAGTGGCTCATCCCCACGTGCATGGCTGACACGTGCGCGCCATCCGCCGGCCGGCCGCCGCATCGCGTCCTGCAGCGCAGGGCGCCGGACGCCAGAAGATCCATGATCGGGACCGCGCCTAGCGGCCCGCCGGCCAGGCGCGACGGCCAGAGGCCGTAGGTGTAATTGCAGCCCGCGCACGAGACGTAAACGGACCAATTCAGGTCCGCGCAAACGCGCAGCGTGATGCGGTCATGACGGACGGGATTGGGGCGCTCCACAGCCGTGAACGGAAATAGAACATTCGCGAGACTTGCAAGCGTAAACTCTCACGTGAGAGTTTGATTAAACTCTCACGGCGGAGGGCGAGGCCGAAGCCTCATTCCGTTAAGTATTGAAATTATTGGAGATTTTGGTGGGTGTACAAGGATTCGAACCTTGGACCCGCTGATTAAGAGTCAGCTGCTCTACCAACTGAGCTATACACCCATTCGACGATCCGAAGCACTTGCGAGCCCCGGCGGCGAGGCGCGGAACATACGCAATGATTTTGGGAGCGCAAGAGCTTTTTTCATGGCGAGACGAGATATTATTGGAGCCGTGGATTTCGCTTACCTGGAAGGGTTCGCCGCGGGGGATTCCACGGTGATCGACGAGGTGCTGGCGCTGTTCCGCGAGCAGGCCGCGCTGTGGGCGCCGATGCTCGATCCTGGCCATCCCGGATGGAAGGATGCGGTCCATACGGTGAAGGGCGCCGCGCGCGGCGTGGGGGCCTTCGCGCTGGGCGATGTCTGCGAGCGTTGCGAAGCGGGGCAGGAGGGGCTGGACGCGGTCCGCACGGCCCTGGACGCGGCGCTGATGGATATCGCCGCCTACGCCCATGAACGCGCGCTGCGTTCCTTGAAGAGCTCGCCAACCTGACCCAGCTGTAATTGGCGTCGTCGCCAAGGTCTGGCTAGAACGGCGGTCCAAGACACGAGGAGACGTTCATGCCCCCCAGCCCCTGGAGCCATCAGCGCAGCGCCAGCGTCGCCGACGACATCGACTTCGAGATCAAGGGCGACGACCTGCAGTTCGTCGAGATCGAGCTCGATCCGGGCGAGAGCGCCGTGGCCGAGGCCGGCGCCTTCGTCTGGAAGGACGCCAGCGTGCAGATGACCACTGTCTTCGGCGACGGCTCGGGCGACCAGGGCGGCGGCTTCATGGGCAAGCTGCTGGGCGCGGGCAAGCGTCTGATCACCGGCGAGAGCCTGTTCACCACCGTCTTCACCCACACCGGCTCGGGCAAGGCGCGCGTGGCCTTCGCCTCGCCGACGCCGGGCTCGATCCTGCCGCTGAACCTGGGTGAGCTGGGCGGGACGCTGATCTGCCAGAAGGACAGCTTCCTGGCCGCCGCGCGCGGCGTTTCCATCGGCCTGCACTTCCAGCGCCGGGTCATGACCGGTCTGTTCGGCGGCGAGGGCTTCATCATGCAGCGCCTGGAAGGCGACGGCTGGGTGTTCGTCCAGATGGGCGGCGCCCTGGTCGAGCGCGAGCTGGCGCCGGGCGAGGAGCTGCACATCGATACGGGGTGCCTGGCCGCCTATACGCCGGGCGTCGACTTCGACCTGGTCATGGCCGGCGGCGTGAAGAGCGTGCTGTTCGGCGGCGAGGGCCTGTTCTTCGCCCGCCTGCGCGGTCCGGGGAAGGTCTGGATCCAGTCGCTGCCGTTCGCGCGCCTCGCCGGCCGCATGCTGCAGGCGGCCAACCACCAGGGCGGCAACCAGGGCGAAGGCTCGATCCTGGGCGGCCTGGGCCGGATGATCGACGGGAATTGATGAAGCGTCCTTCTCCCCTTGCGGGAGAAGGTGTCGCCCCGCCGGGGCGACGGATGAGGGGTTTCTCGGCGTCGCCGCGCGACCCCTCACCCGACCCTTCGGGCCACCCTCTCCCGCAAGGGGAGAGGGAAGGGCTTACCCCTTCGTGCGATCCCAGCTGTCGTATTCGTAGGCGATGCAGCGGTCGATCAGCGTGCGCCAGACCGGCTCGGCGATGGCTTCGGACAGGCCGGACTCGCGGGCGGCGGCTTTCACCTTTTCCACCACGTCCTCGATCCGCGCGCGGTCGAAGACCTTGGAGCGGTCGGCCTTGATGCGGGCGGCGGCGTCCATGAAGGCCTGACGCTCGGTCAGGAGTTGGACCAGGGCCCGGTCCAGGGCGTCCACGCCCTGGCGCACATCGGCCATGGTCTGGCAGTCGGCGGGAGCGAGATGCTCGTCGACGTTGAGAGTCGTGATTTTCATGGGCCCCTTAAAGCCGTTTCCGGAGCCGGAAACCAGAGCGCTGACCGCTAAATCCCGGCGCCGTTGTCCAGGGTGCGCAGCGCCGCTTCGTGGGCTTCGGCTTCCGCCTTCAGCCAGTTCACGAACGCCTTGACCTGGGGCAGGCGGCCCTTGGCCTTGGGGTGGACGACGTAATAGGCGAAGTCGACGGCGGTCGAGGCCTCGAACGGAATGACCAGGCGCCCGGCGTCGAGGTCGGCCTGGGCCAGGGTGCGCTTGGCGAGCGCGATGCCGCGGCCGTTGGCGGCGGCCTCGATCACCAGACTGGACTGGTTGAAGCGCGGACCGCGCGCGCCGTCGACGCCCTTGATCCCGCGCGCCGCCAGCCACATCGCCCAGTCGGGGCAGCTGTCGTCGGCGTCGGGCGAGCCGTCGTGCAGCAGGATATGGTGCGCCAGGTCCTCCGGGCGCTCCAGGGCGTTCTGTTCCAGCAGTTCGGGGCTGGCGACAGGCACCACCGATTCCTGCATGAGGCGGATCACCTCCAGGCCCGGATAGCGGCCCGAGCCGTAGCGGATGGCCATGTCGACCTCGCCGGTGGCGAAGTCCACGACCTCCATGCCGGCCGACAGCCAGACGTCGACCTGCGGATGGGCCTGCTCGAACTTGCCCAGACGCGGCACCAGCCACTTGGCGGCGAAGGACGGGGCGGCGGTCAGGGTCAGGCGGCGACCGTCGACGGCGGCGGTGAGCAAGCTGGCGGCCTCGGCCAGGCGGTCGAAGGCCTCGCGCAGGGCGGGCAGGGCGGTCTGGGCCGCGTCGGTCAGCAACAGGCCCTTGGGCGTGCGCTTGAACAGGGCCGCGCCGACGTAGTCTTCCAGGTTCTGGATCTGCTGGCTGACCGCGCCCGGCGTCACCGACAGCTCATCGGCGGCGCGGCTGAAGTTCAGGTGCCGCGCGGCCGCCTCGAACGCGCGCAGGGCGTTGAGAGGCGGCAGGCGGCGGCGCTCGTTGGGTCTTTCCATAGTTTTACTGAACGCCCCGGCAGAAGTCCTTGTTTGCGAATTGGCCTCTTCGGGCCGAGTTTGCAAGCGTTCGCTGGCGGATTGGCCCTTTTCGTCAGCGAGTGCGAGCGGGGTCGTCTTTAGGGGCGACCCCGTCTTGCGTTCCACCGTCTTATTCCAAGCGCGTTGATAGAGGTTCTAAAACCCATGACCCGCCAGCCGGCCCGAAACAGGAAGCCTGGCCTCGTCGTCATCGGCGGGACCCGGGCCCAGCGCGCCCTTGGCGCGGTGTGGCTGGTCGGGGCCGGACCGGGCGATCCCGACCTCCTGACCTTCCGCGCCTTCAACGCCCTGCGCGGCGCCGACGTTGTTGTCCATGACGGCCTGGTCTCGGAGGAGATCCTTGACCTGGCGCCCAGCCGCGCGCGGCGGATCAACGTCGCCAAGCGCAAGTCGCGCCACACCCTGCCGCAGGACGATATCAACCAACTGCTCGTCGCCCTGGCCCTCGACGGTCTGAACGTCGTGCGCCTGAAGGGCGGCGATCCGTTCCTGTTCGGGCGCGGCGGCGAGGAGCTGGCCGCCTGCCGCGACGCGGGCGTCGAGTGCCACGTGGTGCCCGGCGTCACCGCCGCCCTGGCCGCCAGCGCAGGCGCCGGCGCGCCGCTAACCCACCGGGGCAGCGCTCAGGCGGTCACCTTCGTCACCGGCCACGCCGCTCACGGCGAGCCGGACCTGGACTGGGCCGCCCTGGCGCGTCCGAACCAGACGGTCGTGGTCTATATGGGCGTCTCGACCGCCGGCCTGATCGCCGAGCGCCTGACGACCGCCGGCCGGGCCGGCTCCACCCCCGCCTTGATCGTCGAGAACGCCAGCCGCGCCGACGAGCGCCGGGTTCTCACCACGCTGTCAGGTCTCGCCGAGGCCGCCCAGAGCGTGAAGGGCCCCGCCTTGCTGATGGTCGGGGAGGCGATGGCCATGGCCCAACAGGACTCAGCCCCTCTCCGCCAAGGCGGGAGCGAGGTTTCGGAATGGCTCCCCGCCGTGGCGGGGATGAGCGGAGTTACCGAGTGAAAGCGATCACCGCCAACCGCCTGATCGACGGCGAGGTCGTGTTCTGGAAGTCGGGCCAGTGGGTGGATCGCTTCGGCGACGCCCAGCTGTTTGACGACCACCACGCCGCCGACATCGAGGCCGCCGTCGCGGCCGGCAAGGGCCAGCCGACGGTCGTGGTCGACGTCTATCCGATCGACCTCGTGCAGTCCGGAGGGGGCTGGGCGCCGCTCAGCTATCGCGAGCGCATCCGGGCCCTGGGCCCCACCAATGAACCCACGCACGGCAAGCAGGCCGACGGCGGCGACGTCGTCGAGGCGCTGCGTCAGGCGTCCGGCGCGGCCCGCTCGACCGGCCGCGTCGATCTGATCCGCAGGAAGTAGGGCGGCATGTACCAGTACGATCTCATCGACAAGGAATTCCTGGCCGACCGCTCGGCCGAGTTCCGAGGGCAGGTCGCCCGCCGCCTGGCCGGCGAGTTGACCGAGGACCAGTTCAAGCCGCTGCGGCTGATGAACGGGCTTTATCTGCAGCTGCACGCCTACATGCTGCGGGTGGCGATCCCGTACGGGTCGCTGAACCCGACCCAGGCCCGCCGTCTGGCCGAGATCGCCCGCGACTACGACAAGGGCTACGGCCACTTCACGACGCGTCAGAACATCCAGTTCAACTGGATCAAGCTGAAGGACGCGCCGGAGATCCTGGACAAGCTAGCCGAGGTTGATCTCCACGCCATCCAGACCAGCGGCAACTGCATCCGCAACACCACCTCCGACCCCTATGCCGGCGCCACGGCCGAGGAGGTCGACGATCCGCGCGTCTGGTGCGAGGTGATCCGCCAGTGGTCGACCTTGCACCCGGAGTTCTCGTTCCTGCCGCGCAAGTTCAAGATCGCCATCACCGCCTCGGCCAAGGACCGCACGGCGGCCAAGGTGCACGACATCGGCCTGCTGCTGCGCCAGGGCCGCGACGGCCAGCAGGGCTTCGAGGTGATTGTCGGCGGCGGGCAGGGGCGCACGCCCTATGTCGGCCCGACCATCAAAGAGTTCCTGCCCACCGACCGCCTGCTGAGCTATCTGGAGGCGGTCCTGCGCGTCTACAATCGCCACGGCCGTCGCGACAATATCTACAAGGCCCGGATCAAGATCCTGGTCGCGGCCCTGGGCGCGGAGGAATTCGCCCGCCAGGTCGAGGAGGAGTGGAGCAAGATCGACGCCGCCCGCGCCGACTTGCCGGCCTCTGAACTGGCCCGCATCCGCGCCGCCTTCGCCACGACGCCGTTCGAGACCCTGCCGGCGCGTTCGGAGGCGTTCGAGACGGCCAAGGCCAACGACAGCGCCTTCGCCCGCTTCGTGCGCAACAACGTCCGCGCCCACAAGCAGCCGGGCTATGCGATCGTCGAGATCTCGCTGAAGGCCCAGGAGCAGACGCCAGGCGACGCCTCGGCGGATCAGTTGGAGGTCGTCGCGGATCTGGCCGAGCGCTACGGCTTCAACGATCTGCGCGTGACCCACGCTCAGAACCTCGTCCTGCCGCACATCAAGCTGGACGACCTGCCGACTGTCTTCGCGGCCTTGCAGGCGGCGAACCTGGCGACGCCGAACATCGACCTGGTCAGCGACATCATCGCCTGCCCGGGCCTCGACTACTGCGCCCTGGCCAACGCCCGCGCGATCCCGATCGCCCAGGACATCGCCCGCCAGTTCGCCGATCTCGATCGCGCCGAACAGGTCGGCGAGCTGAAGATCAAGATCAGCGGCTGCATCAACGCCTGCGGCCACCACCACGTGGCCCACATCGGCATCCTGGGCGTCGATAAGAAGGGCGAGGAATTCTACCAGCTGTCGCTGGGCGGCTCGGGCGCCGAGGACGCCTCGATCGGCAAGATCCTCGGCCCGGCGCTTCCCGCGGACAAGGTCGCCACGGCCGTCGACCAGCTGGTGGGCGCCTATCTCGCCGTCCGCGCCGATGGCGAGCGCTTCCTCGACACCTATCGCCGCGTCGGCCTCGAGCCCTTCAAGGAGGCTGTCTATGCCCAAGCTGATTGAGCTCGTTGAAAACGAGGCCCGCTGGGCCGAGGACGCCTTCGTCCATGTCGCCGACGAGGACGCCATCCCGGAAAGCGGCGACGTGATCCTGTCCCTGGCCCGCTTCGAAGCCGAGGGCGACGCCCTGCTGGCCTCGAACAGCCGCCGGGTCGGCGTGCGGATCGAGCCCGACCAGGAGGTCGAGGTGCTGGCCTACGACCTGCCGCGCCTCGCGGTGGTCGCTTTGGCCTTCCCGAAGTACCGCGACGGCCGCGCCTACACCTCCGCCCGCCTGCTGCGCGAGCGGTTCGGCTATCAGGGCCAGATCCGCGCCGTGGGCGACGTGCTGCGCGAGCAGGCTGGCTTCATGGTCCGCTGCGGCTTCGACGCGTTCGAGCCGGCCGACGGCGCGACACCCGAAGCCTGGAGTAAGGCCGCCAGCCGCTTCCGCCACGTCTATCAACGCGCCGCCGACGCGCGGCCCGTGGCGTTCGAGGAAAGGGCCTCCTGATGGCCTATGACGAGATCGGGGGAACCGCCGCGGGTGTCGCCGCGCGTCTGGACGCAGAATTGCGCGAGGCCCACCCGGCCACCGTGCTGCGCGCGGCGCTCGACCAGTTTGGCGCGCGCCTCGCTCTCGTCTCGTCGTTCGGAGCGGAGTCGGCGGTGCTGCTGCACCTGGCCGCCCAGGTCTCGCCCAGAATTCCGATCCTGTTCCTCGACACGGGCATGCTGTTCGGACAGACGCTGGACTACCGCAAGAACCTTGCGGCGCAGCTTGGCCTGACGGACGTGCGCGACCTGCGTCCGGCCTATGCCGATCTGGCGACCCAGGACCCCCAGTCGGACCTCTGGCGCACCAGCGTCGACGCCTGCTGCAACATCCGCAAGGTGCTGCCGCTGGATCGCGCCTTGGGCGGTTTCGACGCCTGGATCACCGGCCGCAAGCGCTTCCATGGCGGCGATCGCCTGAGCCTGCCTGTGGTCGAGGCCGCCGACGGCAAGGTGAAGTTCAATCCGCTGGCCAATTGGGGCAAGGCCGAGCTCGACGCCTATGTCGCCGAGCACCAGCTGCCGGCCCATCCCCTAGTCGCCCAAGGCTACGCCTCGATCGGCTGCTGGCCGTGCACCCAGCCCTCCGAAGATGGACGTTCGGGGCGTTGGGCCGGGCAAGAAAAGACCGAGTGCGGCATCCACGTCGCCCGCGCGCCCGGCGTCGCGCCGAACGTGGGTGGGGATATTTGAGGGCTAAATCCTCCCCCAGCGGGGGAGGTGGCGCGAAGCGCCGGAGGGGGAAGTCTTGCGATCTTGACCCTTCCCCCTCCGTCGTCGCTCCGCGCCGACACCTCCCCCGCTAGAGGGAGGATTTGGGAGGCTCACTCCCCCGGCCGGTACGTCTTCACCGCGTGCTTCTTCACGTCCTCGGGATAGAAGTAGACGTCCCTAAGGTTCCCGAGGCTGTAGCGCAGCGCCTGGTCGTTGAAGTGCGGCGAGGCGGGGTCGCCGCTTTCGCCGCCGGCCGAGACGGCGCGGGCCCGGACCTTGTCGCCGAACTGCACGACCGCCACGAAGCTGTTGCCCAGCGTGCCGTAGTACTTCTTGGTCCCCGGCCAGCGCTTGGCGCCGAACGAGGCCAGCGAACCCCACTGGGCCGAGGTGAAGGGCACCGGGATGCTCGGCTTGGCGTCGTCGAACGTCTGGACGATCGACCCGTCATTGCGCTGGAAGCGATTGATCTGGCCCCACGGCGTCTTCCATGACCCGAAGTCGGCGGTCAGGCGGTCCGAGGCTTCGGCGAGGGCCGCGAGCTTCTCAGCGGCCGTCAGTTTGTCGGCCATGTAGTCATAGGTGTTGAGGCCCTGCGCCTTGGCCGCCGGCGCGGCCTTGGCCCACATGGCCTCGCCCCAGAACACCGCCAGCGAGGTTTCGGTCGAGCGCGCCGACCACTTGCGGTCCCAGGCGCTCAGCGTCTTCACCTGCTCGGCGACCTTGGCTTTCAGAGGATCGCCGTCGGGCGTGGCGGCATAGGCCGCCTCCAGCGTCGGGATCAGTCGGGCGAAGGCGGTCAGGTACGGGTCGTAGGCCTTCTCGATCAGTCCGCCGAGCGTGAGGTTCTTGACGTCCTTTAGCACGAGTTGGGCGTGAAGGCCGCGCGGGTTCTCGCCGGCGGTGTCCATGTACTTCGGAAAGTCGGCCTTCTTCGGGCTGTAAGGACCGGCCGCCGTCCACGGCCAGTTGTTGGTGTTGAAGGCCCAGCCCGTGGCCGGGTTCACGGCCTGAGGCGTCTTGGCGAGCGGCGTCAGGCCCTTCCAGTCGGTGGCGGGATCCGACCCGTCGACCGGCTTCGTATAGTCGAAGCGGTCGTCGCGGATCGGAATGAACTGCGGGTGCAGATAGGCGATCTCGCCCTTGCTGTCGGCGAACAGGGTGTTGTTCGACGAATTGGCCTTCAGCTCGGCCACCTTCATGAAGCTCTTCAGATTGGTGGCCTTGGTGCGCAGGAACGACTGCTGCAGGGCTTCCACCGGCTTGTTCATCAGGGCGATGCTGATCCACTTGCCATCGGCCTCGCGGACGATCGGGCCGTGGTGGGTCTTGAAGACGGTGAAGCGTTTCTGCGCCATCGACCCGTCGACGGCGCGGTAGGGGACGGTGATGACCTCGGTCTTCAGCGGCCGCAATTCCGAGCCATACTTGTAGAACCGCTTTCCGTCCTTCTCGACGATCGTCTCGGCGAACTCGTCGACCACGTCGACGCCGCTGGAGGTGTGCATCCAGCCGGCCTTGGCGTTGAAGCCCTGGTAGATGAAGAACTGGCCCCAGGTCGTGGCGCCATAGGCGTTCAGGCCCTGGTCGCTGGAGACCTGCATCTCCGAGCGGAAGAAGAAGCTGGTGTGCGGGTTGATCAGCAGCAAGGCGTGACCGTCCAGCGTGTTCTTCGGCGCGATGGCGACGCCGTTCGAGCCCTTGGGCTCCTTGAACAGCAGGCCCTTCTCGTCGGCGGTCATGGCCAGTTGGCGCTGACCATAGAAGCTCTCGAGCTGGGTCAGGGCCACGCGCTCGATGTCGCCGCCGATGCTGCCTTCCGAGAAGCTGAGCGCCATCCAGGCTTCGAAGCGGGTGATGACCTTGGGCTTCACGTTGGGATGGGTGGCGAGATAGAAGTTCAGGCCATCGGCCCAGCCGTTCATCAGCGCCTTCAGCCAGGCGGGGCTCTTGGCGTAGTCGGCCTTCAGCACGACCGGATCGATGAACAGCTTCTGGCGCAGATCGGCCCAGATCGCCTTTTCGCCTTCCGCCTCGGCCGTGCGGCCCAGGGCGGTCATGAAGTTGGTCTCGACCCGGTTGAAGTCGTCCTCGGCCTGGGCGTAGGCCATGCCGAACACCGCGTCGGCGTCGGTCTTGCCGTGGATGTGCGCGATGCCCCAGTCGTCGCGGGTGATCGAGACGGCGGCGGCGCGGGTCTTCAGGCGCGCCAGATCGTCAGCGGCGCGGGCCGGTGTCGTGGCGAGCGCGGCGCTCAAGGCCAGGGCCAGGACGCTGACCGACAGATTTTTCATGATCTTCCCCAAACCGCTTCGCGCGAGAGCCGCGATCCAAGCCGAGTTTGGAGATCAATTCCAGTCCGCGTCTGACCGCGGACGTCAGGTGCTATTGGGGCGGGCAGCCCTTGAACTCGCCGACCTTGCTGACCGACAGGCTTGAGAGGTCCAGGCCGCGCAGGGTCTTCATCGAGGCGGCGCCGAAGCCGCTGAAGAGATCAAGCTTCAGACCCTTGATCGCGCCGCCGATGTCGGAGGCGTACCAGTAGCCGTCGTGCGTGGTGCCGTCAGGCATCGGCAGGCCGACGGTTTCCTTGATGAAGAGGACCGTGCGGCGCGGGATCACCTTGGGATCGACCGCGACGGTGCGCATGGCCGCGACCTTGCAGCCCAGCGAGTCGAACGCCCGAATGCCCTTGGCGCCGGCGTGATACATGGTCGCCCGCATCTTGTACTCGACCGAACCGGGCAGGGCGCCGCCGCCCAGGGCGGTGCTGATCAGCTCGCCCAGCGGGTCGACGCGCGGCGTCGCGGCGGACGCGGAGTCCAAGTCCGGAGCAGCGTGGGCGAGAGCGGGAGCGGCGAACGCGGAGATGACCGCGGTGGCCAAAATTCCGGCGAGCTTGCGTCGCATCGAGGGGATCCTCTTATCGGCGTGTCTGTCGGGCGGGGGTCTGGATAGTCCGATCACGGCCGCGTGACAACCCTTAACCCCGCCCGAGGCGGGTACGGCTTCGCTTGCTGCGCGAAAAACGAGCATGGATTCAGCGACTTGAAACCTGGCCCTTTCCCGCCGATTTTCTCGACTCAGACAGCTTCACAGAAGGAACCGCCATGGCGATGCGGATCTACGGCGACTCGATCTCGGGCAACTGCCTCAAGGTGAAGTGGGTCGCCGAGCACCTTCGCCTGCCGTTCGAGTGGATCGAGACCAGCGTCCTGACGGGCGAGACCCGCACGCCGGCGTTCCTGGCGATGAACCCCGCCGGTCAAGTCCCGCTGGTCGTGCTGGAGGACGGACGCCCGCTGTCGCAGTCCAACGCCATCATCTCGTATCTGGCCGAGGGATCAGCGCTGATCCCCGGCGACGCTTTCGCGCGCGCCAAGATGCTGGAGTGGATGTTCTGGGAGCAGTACAGCCACGAGCCCTATGTCGCCGTGGCGCGCTTTCAGATGCTGTACCTTGGCAAGCCGCGCGAAGAACTTGAGCAACGCCTTGTGGAGCGCGGCGGCCAAGCCCTCGCCCGCCTCGAAACCCAGCTGCGGCAGACGCCATTTCTGGTCGGCGAGCAGGTCACCCTGGCGGACGTCGCTCTGGTGGCTTACACCCGCGTGGCGCACGAAGGCGGGTTCGACCTTGCGCTCTATCCGGCCGTGAAGGCCTGGGTGGGCCGCACCGAAGCCGCGCTCGGTATTATTTGATCGTCGGAGTTCCATCTTGCGTCTATCGACCAGCCTGAAAGTCCTCGCCCTGGCCGCCGCGGCAGCCGCGCCGGCGTCTTCGGCGCTCGCCTGGGGCGCTTCAGGCCACCGCGTGGTGGGCGTCGTCGGCGCGGCGAGCCTGCCGACTGACGTGCCGGCTTTCCTGCGTACGCCGCAGGCTGTCGCCGCCATTGGCGAATACGCCCGCGAGCCGGATCGTTGGAAGGGCTCGGGCAAGATTCACGACACCGATCGCGACGCGGCGCACTTCCTGGATGTCGATGACCAGGGGCGCATGTACGGCGGTCCCGCCTTCACGGTGGCGACCCTGCCGCCGACACGCGCCGACTATGAAAAGGCCCTGCAGGCCGCTGGGACTGACAGCTGGAAGGCCGGCTATCTGCCTTACGCCATTATCGACGGCTACCAGCAGCTGGTGAAGGACTTCACCTACTGGCGCATCCTGACCGCGGCCGTGAAGCTGGAGAAGGACCCGACCCGTCTGGCCTACTACAAGGCCGACCTGAAGCGTCGCGAGGATCTCTTGCTGCGCGACCTGGGGGTCTGGGCGCACTATGTCGGCGACGGCAGCCAGCCGCTGCACCTGTCGGTGCACTACAATGGCTGGGGCGACTACCCCAACCCGAACGGCTACACCCAGGCGCGGTCGACCCACTTCCAGTTCGAAGGGCCGCTGACCCTGGCCCTGGCCGACGAGGCGTCGATCAAGGCTTTAGTGCCGGCCTACAAGCCCTGTGAGTGTTCGATCGAGACCCGCGTCGTCGGCTATCTGACCGACACTTGGAAACAGGTCGAGCCGCTGTATCAGCTGGAGAAGGCCGGCGGCATGGTCGAGACCGATCCTCGCGCCAAGACCTTCGTGCGGGCCCGCGTCGCGGCCGGCGCAACGGCTTTGCGGGATCTGGTCACGGACGCCTGGCGCGAGAGCGCCAACGGCAAGATCGGCTACCGTCCGGAGATCAGCGTGACCGACGTCGAGACCGGCAAGGCCGATCCGTGGTTCGACCTCTACGGCAAGGACTAGGCGCGTGCTGAGGTTCGGCTCGCCCGTGGACGGGCTGACCTATCTCGACCGTCGGGCGGCGTTTGGCGTGGCCGAGAACGCCCTCGGCCAGATCGCCCTCGCGCAGGTCACCAAGCCCGGCAAGGCGCCGTACTTCGACCTGCCCGGCGGGGCGGTGGACGGCGACGAGACCGAGGAGCAGGCCGTCGCGCGCGAGTTTGGCGAAGAGACGGGTCTCGTCGTCGAGGCTGTTCGCCTGATCGAGACGGTCTCGCAGCATTTCCTGAAGTCCGACGGTCAGCCGGTCCGTAATCACGGCGGCGTCTATGTCGTCAAACTGCTGGGCGACAACCCGGCCTTGAAGGTCGAGGACGACCACGCGCTGGTCTGGCTGGACCCGCGCGACGCCGTGGTCGCCCTACGCCACGACGCCCATGCCTGGGCGGTCGCGGCGTGGCTGCGGCGGGGCTAGTTCGAGGCCAGGGCGACCCGGGCGCCGGCGCGGTTGGCCGTGCGCAGTTCAGCCATCTGCTGTTCCGACAGCGCGTCCCGGACGTCGGTCTTGAAGTCGGCGACGCAGGCGCGGTTGGCGATGGCGCGGTTGCCGTAGGCGTCGCAAGCCTTGCGAGCGGCCATGTCCACGCGCTTGGCGAACTGGCGGGCGTCGGCGGGATTGGAGAGCTTCAGGTCGCCAACCGCGATGCGGGCGGTCGGCTCTTCGGCGTGGGCGGCGGTCAGGCCGATGATCGGGGTGGCGGCCAGGGCCAGGGCGGCAATGGCGGCGACGCGGCTAACAAGCTTGCTCATGACTGGTTCCCTCTTCTTCGATGTGGCCGCCAGCGGCGGTCTGTTGAAGAGAGGTGTAGTCTCGGCGAGCGGGGAACACCCGTTACGACTGAGTCATGACGTCGAATTAAGCTTATGAAGTAAAAGTAATATTTCGGATTTGTGTCAGGCCGCCGCGAAGTCTCGGGCGATCCCGTGTTCGCTCTGCCGGATGGGCAGGGCGAAGCTGACCGTCGTGCCTTCGCCGGGCGTGGACTCCATGTCCAGCACGCCGTCGTGCATGCTGATCAGCGACTTGGTCAGGGCCAGGCCCAGCCCGGTGCCTTGCGTGGTCTTGGAGAACTGGCTCTCGACCTGTTCGAACGGGCGCGCCAGCCGCGCCAGGTCTTCCTTGGCGATGCCGATGCCGGTGTCGGAAACCGACACCCGGACCATGTCGCCGAACGGATCGCGGCGCACCTCGGCGCGCAGGGTGACGCTGCCGGCGCGGGGCGTGAACTTGATGGCGTTGGACAGCAGGTTCAGCAGCACCTGCTTGATGGCGCGATAGTCGGCCTCGATCTCGGGCAGGGGCGGGAAGTCGATGCTGAGGTTCAGGCCGGCGGCCTCGGCCCGGTTGCGCACCAGGCGGACGGCGTCCTCGGCGACATCCTCGACGTGCATCGGTTCGAATTTCAGGTTCATCTTGCCGGCCTCGATCTTCGACATGTCGAGGATGTCGTTGATCAGCGCCAGCAGGTGCTGGCCCGACGAGTGGATGTCCTGGCTGTAGCCCTTGTAGCGTTCGTCGCCGAGGGGCCCGAACATCTCGTTCATCATGATCTCGGAAAAGCCGTTGATGGCGTTCAGCGGCGTGCGCAGCTCGTGGGACATGTTGGCCAGGAATTCGCTCTTGGCCCGGTTGGCGCCCTCGGCCCTGACCTTTTCGGTCTCGTACTTGCGCGCAAGCTCGGCCAGTTGTTCCTGGCTGCGCTCCAGGCCCGCCACGGCGTTCTGAAGCTGCTCCTCGTTGAGGCGGCGGGACTCTTCCTGGTTCTTGATCGCGGTGATGTCGGCGGCGGTCATGACGAGACCGCCCTCGGCGGTGCGGCGTTCGCTGATCTGGATCCAGCGGCCGTCTTGCAGCTCGGCCTCGCGCACGCCCTTGGCGCCGTCGGGCGCGGCGTGGTCCTGCTTGATGGCCCGGGCGGCGTGGCGATTGATCTCGGCCCGCGCGGCGCCGGGCTTCAGAAGCTTGGGGTCAAGAGAGAAGACGTTGCGGTAGTTGCGGTTGCACATCAGGAGCCGCCCGTGGCGATCCCAGAGGGCGAAGGCCTCGGACACGCTCTCGATAGCGTCGCGCAGCCGGTTCTCGGCGGCCTGGGCGCGGGCTTGGGCGACCCGCTCCTCGGTGACGTCCAAGGCGACGCCGATGATGCGGGAATAGCCGTCGGCGTCGGCCTTGCCGAAGCCCTGGCCGCGAGCGTCGATCCACAGCGATCGCTGGCCCTGCGCGGCGGCGGGGACGCGGAAGGAGACGTCGAAGGCGCCGTACATCGCCGCGTTGGCCAGGGCTTTCCTCAGCCGGTCGCGGTGGTCCGGCGCGATACGGTCCAGCAGGTCCTGGCCCGAGACGACGCCGCCGCCGCCCCAGCCGAACATGGCGCCGGTCACGTCTGACAGGAACACTTCGTCAGCGTTCAGGTCCCACTCCCAGATGCCGCAGCGCGCCGCTTCGACGGCCAGGCGGAAGCGCTGCTCGCTGTCGATGAACTCGCGCTGCGCGGCCTCGGACTTGCGGCTCTGGATCACCAGCAGCAGGGCCAGGGCGATGCCGGCGGCCAAGGGGATCAGCAGGCCGAGGGCGCTGCTGGCGGGAACACCTTCGTCGCCGCTGCTGGGCGCCGTTGCAACGACCGCCAGCGCGCCTTCGCCCACCGGCTTGACGGCGACGTCGATGGGCTTGCCGTCGAGGGCCCGGCCCCGAAGGTCGCTCGCGGCGCGGCGCAGGACCTCCGGCTTCAGCGCGAACGCTGGATGGAGCGCCGTCGCGCCCTGGGCGAGACCGCCGCGCGCGACGATCAGCGAGCCGTCGGGGAGGGCGAGGGCGCTGCTTTCGCCGCGCGCGGGCTCCTCGACGAGGCGGGAGGCGTCGCCGCTGGCGATCATGACGGCGCGGGCCCCGCCGAGCGACGCCAAGGTCGCGACATAGAGCCGTCCGGAGGCGCCGACGGAGCCTGTCCAGACCGTCCGGCCGGACGCCTCGGCCGCTCGGGCCGCCGACTTCCAGTCCGCGCCGTCATCGCGTCCAGCCACGGCCAGAATGCCGGGAGGCGCGACCACGGCGACGGCGGCGGCTTCGCCGCCGGCGGCGCGCAAGGCGATCTGGGCGGCCTCGGCCGTGGCGTCGGGATCGCGGGCCAGCAGGTCCGCGGCGGCCGAAAGCCCCGCTCTTTGCGCCGCGAGGTTGGTCTCGACCCGGCCGGCGATCAGGCCCGCCTTCGCCGCCAATCCGGGGGCGCGCGGCTGTGCTCGGCTTTGGTCCTCGATGCGTTTCAGGCCAAAGGCGGTGTAGAGGGCCAGCAGGAGCAAGGCCGACAGGATCGCGATGCGAGCGAAGCTTTGCGAGGGCGCGCGCGTACGGCTCGCCCGCGAGGCCGCGGGCGCGGTCGGTCCGGCCTTGGCCGTCCCTCCGTGTCTCGCCCTGCCTTTAGCCAAACGCACGACTCCCGTGGAACACCCCCGGCGAGTCACTTCGCCAGAAGGTGAATCTAGCTTACGGGCCGCATCGACGTCACCGCCGAACCGTCAAATCCGCGCGGATGGGCGTATTAGTCGCAATAAATTGGATACCAAGGTTCGCGGACTTCAGGCCAAGGACTTGGTGACCAGCTCCAGAACATTCTTGGACAGGTCCGGATGCGCCGCGATGCGTTCGAGCTCTTGCCGCATCAGCGCGCCGAGCTCCGGCCTGTACCGTCGCCAGGCGCCCAGGGGCTCGATCAGGCGCGCGGCCGTCATCGGGTTGAACTTGTCCACGGCCAGGATCTGGTCGGCCAGGAACCGGTAGCCGGCGCCGCTGGGGTCGTGGAAACGGGCGGGATTGAAGTTGGCGAAGGTCGAGACGAGGGCCCGCAGGCGGTTGGGGTTGGTCGGCTCGAACGCGGAATGGCTGGTCAGGGCGATCACGCGGTCGAGGGCGTCGGGGTTGGTGTCCCGCGCCTGGATCGCGAACCACTTGTCCAGAACCAGCGGTTCGTCAGCCCAGGCGCTGTAGAATTTCGACAGCGCCTTTTCGCGCGCCACGCCGCCGATGCAGATCAGCGGATACAGTCCGCCAATCATGTCGGTCATGTTGCGCGACGCCTCGTAGTGTCCCACCAGGCGCATCAGGTTGTCGTCGTGCGGGTCCGCCGACAGCATGTCGGCGCAGGCGTTGCGCAGCGCGCGTCGGCCCGCGGCCTCGGCGTCGGCCGAGAACGCGCCGTTGCTCTGCATCTCGCCGTGCAGCCTGCGGAGGAGGTCGCCCAGGTGAACGGCGATCCGAACGCGCAGGGAGTCCCGCGCCTCGTGCAAGGCCAGCGGATCGGCTGGTTCGGCCATCAGGGCCAGATCGGGCTCGGAAGGCAGGTTCAGAAGCAGCGCCTTGAAGGCTGGCTCGGCCGCGTCGTCGACCAGGGCGTGGCCCAACGCGGCGGCGTAGCGTTCCTCGCCGACCTCGTCGGGCGAACCGTCGGCGCGGGCCAGGATCAGGTCACGCGCCAGGGTCTGGCCGGCTTCCCAACGGTTGAACAGGTCCGGATCCGAGCCGAACAGGACATAACGGTCCGAAGCGCGCGCGTCGGTCGTCAGATTGACGGGGGCCGAGAAGTTACGGAGCGCCGAGAGGACCGGCGGCTGGGTCACGCTCTCCCAGCGCAAGGTCATGGCCTCCTGGTCCAGCATCACCACCTCGGTGTCGCGCAGGACCTCGCCGTCATGCGACAGCAGGCCGACGGCGATCGGGATCGGCAGGGCCTTCTTGGTGGGCTGGCCGGGCGTGGGCGCGGTCGACTGGCGCAGAGTCAGCGTCAGGGCTTGGGCGTCGGCGTCATAATCGCTGGCGATCGTCACCGACGGCGTGCCGGCCTGCTCGTACCAGGCGAAGAAGTTCGACAGATCGCGGCCGGACGCCTCGGCGAAGCAGGCGATGAAGGCCTCGACCGTCGTCGCTTGGCCGTCGTGGCGATCGAAGTAGAGATCGCAGCCCTTCCGGAACGCTTCCGCGCCCAGGATGGTCTTCAGCATGCGGATGATCTCCGAGCCCTTCTCGTAGATCGTCGCGGTGTAGAAGTTGTCGATCTTCAGATAGCTGGACGGCCGCACGGGGTGGGCCAGAGGGCCGGCGTCCTCGGCGAACTGCCGCGCGCGCAGCGCCTTCACGTCCTTGATCCGCTGCACGACCGCGCCGCGCATGTCGGCGCTGAAGCTCTGGTCGCGGAAGACCGTGAAGCCCTCCTTCAGGCACAGCTGGAACCAGTCCCGGCAGGTGATGCGGTTGCCGGTCCAGTTGTGGAAGTATTCGTGGGCGACGACGGCCTCGATCCGCTCGAAATCGGCGTCGGTCGCGGTCTGCGGATCGGCCAGCAGCAGGGAGCTGTTGAAGATGTTCAGCCCCTTGTTCTCCATGGCCCCGAAGTTGAAGTCGCGGACCGCGACGATCATGAACAGGTCGAGATCGTACTCGCGGCCGAACGCCTCCTCGTCCCACTTCATGGCGCGCTTGAGGCTGTCGAGCGCATAGGTCGCGCGGGAGGCCTGGCCAGGGTCGACGAAGATCTTCAGAGCCACCTCGCGACCGCTCATGGTCACGAAGCTGTCGGTCACGACGTCAAGGTCGCCCGCGACCAGGGCGAACAGGTACGAGGGCTTGGGGAACGGATCGACCCACTCGGCGAAGTGCCGCGCGCCGTCCAGCGACCCCTGGTCCACCAGGTTGCCGTTGCTCAGCAGGTGCGGCAGGCCGCCGTCGGCCTCGATGCGCACGCTGTAGCGGCTCAGCACGTCGGGGCGGTCGGGGAAGTAGGTGATGGTCCGGAAGCCCTCGGCCTCGCACTGGGTGCAGAAGCGGCCGCCGGACATGTAGAGACCGGTCAGCGCCTTATTCGCCAGCGGATCGATCTCGACCTCGGTGGTCAGGACGAACTGGTCCGGGACTTCGTGGACGGTCAGATGCTCCGCGTCGGCGACATATTGATTGGCGCCCAGCGCCTGCCCGTCGATCGCGACCGACAGCAGCTTCAGCCGTTCGCCGTTCAGCGTCAGCGCCTCGCCGGCGGCGCCGGAGCGGCGCACGGCCAGCTCGGCCCGGACGCGGGTCGCGGACGGATGGAGGTCGAAGACCAGCCGCGTGGTCTCGATCGCGAACGGGAAGGGGCGGTAATCGGCCAGCCGGATCGGCTGAGGCGTGTCGGTGCGCATGGTCTTTAGCTAAGGCGGCCGGACCGTTTGCGCCAGCGTCGGGCGCAATTACTTGGGACGTCCTCGCAGGAAATTCGTCGCGACAGGTTCCTGCGAAGCGTCTTCTGACGGGCCCGCATCGACGCGGGGCGGCGCGGGCTTGGGGGCCGGCGTCCGAGGACGCAGGTTCAGTTCGCGCTCGAGCGCGGCCATGCGCTCAGAAAGCGAAGGCGCTCGGAGGTCCCGCGGTTTGGGCGAGGCCGCTTCAGTTGTCGCATGCGTCTTCAACGCCTCCGCTTGCGGCGAAGGCGTTGTGTCTTTCGATGGACCCGGTTCGCTCCCCGGCGGCGCTCGTGTGAAGGCTGGCGCTCGCGGACGCAGGTTGAGCTCGCGTTCGAGCGCGGCCATGCGCTCTGAAAGCGAAGTCGCCTGGAGGTCTTGCGGCGCGATCGGCGGCGCTCGCGCGGGGGCCTGCGGGGGCGCGTCTGCCTGCGATGGGAGCGGCTTCTTGATTCTGGCCGCTTCGTCGCCGTGCAGGTCCCGCAACTCCAGCTCCAAGGTCGCCGCGCGGCGGGCCAGGCCGCGCAGCACCTCGGGCGTCGCCGCGTCGTTGGCGATCAGGGTGATCAGGTCCTGGATCAAGGCGCGCATCTTCGGGGCGGCGGCGATCATCCGCGCCTGGGACTCGATGCGGGCCGGGTCGCGGTCGTATTCCGAGCGCGGCACGCGCCAGCCGCCCCAGTCCTGGGGATCGGTGTACACGATCGGGTATGTGCCGGGGATCGGATGGCGCCGGGTCTCGTCGCGGCCCCGCCAGCGGTTGGGGCCGCGCGCCACGCGCCACGTCTCCTGGCTGGGCGGTTCCGGAGCGTCTCGGGGATCGGCGGTCAGTTCGAACGCATGAAACATGCGGCCGAGGCCGACGTCGTAGGTCACGCGAACCGGTTCAGTCAAACCACCGACCCATGCAGGTACGACGCGTTCGACGGTCGCCCACGCGCCGACGCTATCTACCCATACTCGCTGGTTTTTCTTGAATTGAGCCTTGGCCATGGCTTTTGGAGAATCGCGTTCTGCGAGCATGGCTTATCGATGCGCATACTGTAAGAGTAAATATTGCCGCCAATAGCGCGAGCGGCTCAACCTTTGGTGCATTTATACAACCGTATAACGACTTGGCTAACCTTGCCGAGCCGAGTTCTGTCGCTCGTCTCTTGTCCAAAGCCTCGTAACCGGAGGCTTTCGCACCTGCGTACCGCAACTTCTAAGGCGGGCGGGGAGCCCGCCAGCGAACGCTCCAGACGGATGCCGGTTGACAGTCCTGGCCGAAGTAACGGCCAAGTTGTCCGACTTGAACGAGGGGCTAGTCGGGATGGAAGGTCAAAGAGGTCTGGAGGTCGGGCGCGAGCGGGTGCTGCACCCTGGGCCTTTGCGCTGGCTGCGAGCGCTCGGATGGATGGCGGCGCTCTTTCTGGTCTTCATGCTCGTCTATGCGGGGGCGCAGGTCATCGAGAGCCCAATCTTGCACAAGGCCGGCCATGGCGCGGCGGTGCTGGGCGTCACGGCGGCCTGCCTGGCCGGCCTGGGCCTCTACGCGCTCGTCGTCCGTCTTGGCGAAGGGCGATGGCCGGAGGAGTTGAGCCTTCGCAAGGCGCCGCTGGACCTGGTGTTGGGTCTCCTGATCGGCGCCCTGATGCTGAGCGCGGCGGTCGGCGGTCTCTACGCGCTGGGAGTCTATCAGATTAGCGGTCCGCGCTCGGCGTCACCTTGGAGCACGATCGCCATGGCGATTGAGTCCGGCGTGATGGAAGAGCTGATCATGCGCGCGATCGTCCTGCGGCTCCTGATGCGGGCTTTCGGCATATGGCCCGCCCTGGCGCTGCAGGCCCTGCTGTTCGGGGCGATGCACCTGGCCAATCCGAACGCCACCCTGACCGCCGCCGTCGCCATCGCGATCGAGGCCGGGCTGATGCTGGCGGGCTTCTACCTGCTGACGGGGCGTCTTTGGATGTCGATCGGCGTCCACGCGGCTTGGAACTTCACCCAGGGCTGGATCTGGGGCGCGTCGGTGTCGGGCATTCCGGTCAAGGAGAGCTGGCTGGTCAGCACGCCCAAGCCGGGCGCGCCGGAGTTCCTCAGCGGCGGCGCGTTCGGGCCCGAGGCGTCGCTGCCGGCGATGGTGGTGGGGACCTCGGTCGCCGTCGTGGTGCTGTGGATGGCGTGGCGCAAGGGCATGTTCCAGGCGCGTCCGGACGCGGCGCCCGAGGCCTCCGCCGCGGCTTGAATTTCTTGACGCCGGGGCAGGCTTTCCCTTCGCGTGAACGTCGTTCAGTGTGCTCCCGAGGCCGGCCGAAAGAGCCCGGTCCAGGGAGGATCCAGTGGATTTCGACTATTCGGACGACCAGAAGTTCCTGAAGGACGAGGCGCGCAAATTTCTCGCCGCCCATTGCGACGTCGCCGTCGTGCGCGGCGTGCTCGACAACGCCGAGCGCGCCTTTGACGAGAAGCTGTGGAAGGGCGTGGCCGAGCAGGGCTGGCTGGGCGCCTGCATTCCCGAAGAGTTCGGCGGCCTGGGTCTGGGTCGTGTTGAGCTGTGCGCCATCGCCGAGGAGCTGGGCCGCGCCGTCGCGCCGATCCCGTTCGCCTCGACCGTCTATGTCCTGGCCGAAGGCGTCATGGCGTTCGGCTCCGACGCTCAGAAAGCCTCGATCCTGCCGCGCGTCGCCGCCGGCGAACTGATTGGTTGCCTGGCGACCTCGGAAGGTCCGGGCGTGGTCGGCCCGGCCAGCCTGCAGTGCCGGGTCGAGGGGGGCAAGCTTACCGGAACCAAGGTCCCGGTCACGGACGGCGACGTCGCGGGCGTGGCCCTGGTGCTGGCCAGCGAAGGCGGCCGTCCGGGCCTGTTCCTCGTCGACCTGACCGGCCCGGGCGTCACGCGCGAGACGCTGAAGAGCCTGGATCCCACCCGCAACGTCGCCAAGCTGACCTTCGCTGGCGCGGCGGCCGAGCGGATCGGCGACGCGGGCGCGGGTTTCGAGATCGTCCAGGCGATCCTGGATCGCGCCGCCGTCCTGCTGGCCTTCGAACAACTGGGCGGCGCCGATCGCTGCCTGGAGATGGCCCGCGAATACGCCCTGGGCCGCTACGCCTTCGGTCGCGTGATCGCCGGCTACCAGGCCATCAAGCACAAGCTGGCCGACATGTACGTCAAGAACGAGGTCGCCCGCTCCAACGCCTATTACGGTGCCTGGGCGCTGAACGACGACGCGCCGGAGTTGCCGATCGCGGCGTCGGCGGCGCGGATCGCCGCGTCGGAAGCTTTCTGGTTCGCCAGCAAGGAGAACATCCAGGTGCACGGCGGCATGGGCTTCACCTGGGACGTCGACTGCCACCTCTACTACCGCCGCTCGCGGCAGCTCAGCCTGGTCGCCGGCGCGCCCAAGGTCTGGAAGGAACGGCTGGTCAGCCAGCTCGAACAGAAGAACGCCGCCTAAGGCCCAAGGGAGGAACAGGATCATGGATTTCAACGACTCCCCGGAAGAAGCCGCCTACCGCGAAAAGGCCCGCGCGTGGCTTGCCGAGCACGCCGCCGCCCATCGCGCCAAGTGGGGCGAGCTGAAGCCCAACACGCCCGAGCACATGGCCGCCGCCAAGGACTGGCAGGCGACCAAGGCTTCGGCCGGCTACGCCTGCATCACCTGGCCCGCGGCCATCGGCGGGGGCGGCGGTACGCCGATCCAGTCGGTCATCTTCGGCCAGGAGGAGACCAAGGCCGGCCTCGGCTACGGCTACTTCACGATCGGCCTGGGCATGTGCGTGCCCACCGTCATGGCCTTCGCCGACGGCGACACCAAGAAACGCTTCGTCGGCCCGGCCGTGCGCGGCGAGGAGATCTGGTGCCAGCTGTTCTCCGAACCGGCCGGCGGCTCCGACGTCGCGGCGCTGCGCACCCGCGCCGTCAAGGACGGCGATGAGTGGGTGATCAACGGTCAGAAGGTGTGGACCACCGGCGCGCACTACTGCGACTACGGCATCCTGCTGACGCGGACCGACCCGGATGTGCCCAAGCACAAGGGCCTGACCATGTTCTGGATCGACATGCGCGACGCCGCCGTCGAGTGCCGGCCGATCCACCAGATGTCGGGCGGGCGCGAATTCAACGAGGTCTATTTCACCGACCTGCGCGTCAAGGACAGCCAGCGCCTGGGCGAGGTCGGCGACGGCTGGAAGGTGGCCCTGGTCACCCTGATGAACGAGCGTCTGGCGGTCGGCGGCTCGGCCGGCCCGAACTATCGCGAGATCATGAAGCTGGCGCGCGAGCTGTCGGGCGTCGCCGGTCCGGCGCTGAAGGACCAGGGCTTCCGCGACAAGCTGGCTGACTGGTACGTGCAGTCCGAGGGGCTGAAGTTCACCCGCTTCCGCACCATGACCGCTCTGTCGCGCGGCCAGACGCCAGGCCCGGAAAGCTCGATCGGCAAGATCATCTCGGCCAACCAGCTGCAGGAGCTGGCCAACACCGCCGTCGAGATGGAGGACCAATACGGCATCCTCGTCGATCCCGACCAGGCCCCGGCCGAGGCGGCGTTCCAGCAGAGCCTGATGTGGGCGCCGGGCCTTCGCATCGCCGGCGGCACGGACGAGATCCTGAAGAACATCATCGCCGAACGGGTCCTGGGCCTGCCGGGTGACGTCCGCGTCGACAAGGACGTGGCGTTCAAGGACATGCCGACCGGGCGGTGATTGGGGCGGGCCTCTTCGACAAGCGTCGGGGAGGCCTCATGACGACCCCTTGAGAGGTTTTGACCTAGCCAAGGCGCCCTTGCAGCCCGGCCATCACGCCCGCTGGGCGTGCCAGCCTCTGATCATGAAGGCCTGGAAGAATGGGACTGGCTGGGGGAAGCCAGCGGCTCGCCATAAGGCTTCCGTCTCCGCCGACGAAAGGACGCTGAGCGCGTTCCGCAACGTGTCGGCCAGTTTGGCCAGCGACTCTGGCGTGGCGCCCATCAGCACCTGGATACGCTTCCAATCCTCCAGCACGTCGGGGAAATCGGGCGCGTCCAGGTCGCCGCTGATCTCGGCGCTGGCGAAATAGCCGCCTGGCTTCAGGCGGTCGTGGATGGCGGAATAAAACGCGAGGCGGTCTTCCCGTTTGATGAAGTGCGCCACCAGCAGGCTGACGACGGCGTCGAAGCCGTCGCGCGGGGCGTCGTCGACATAGCCGTGAACAAGCCGGCAGCGGTCCAGCACCCCAGCCTGTTCGAGCCTGTGGCGTCCCACGGCCAGCATATCCTCGGACGGATCGACGCCCACGAAAGACCAGCCTGGATTGGCCTTTGCCAACGACAGGATTTCCGCGCCGGTACCCACGCCAACGCACAGGATGCGCGCATCGACCGGCAGGTCCGCCAGAACCAGCCGCAGCAGAAAATGCAGGCCGTCGGAGACGGGCGCGAGCGCGCTGTTGCGCCGATCATAGGCGTCGGCCAGCTCGCGGTTGAAGAGCTCGGCCGCTGTGGCGTGGGATGTTTGGCGCATCGTTATAATATAACAATTCGTTTCGGGCGCGCCACCCTCGAACCCACTCTTATGGCGCGATCGTTTTCAGGAAGGTCGGCGGCTTGCGGTGGTGGGTCGCCTGTTCGTAGGCGTAGCCGAGATTCAGCAGCAGCTTCTCGCTCCAGGCCGGACCGATGAAGGACAGGCCCACCGGCAGGCCGGTGACGTCGCCCATCGGCACGGTCAGGTGCGGGTAGCCGGCCACGGCGGGCAGGGTGGTGGCCGAGCCGCCGTAGTTGTCGCCGTTCAGCGGGTCGATGGTCCAGGCCGGGCCGGTGGTCGGGGCGACGATGGCGACCGCGCCCGTGTCCTTGAGGATCTTGTCGATGCCTTCGGGACCGGCCATCCGCTTGGAGTCGGCCAGGGCCTTCAAGTAATCGGGATCGGTCAGGCCCTTGGTTTTCTCGGCCTTTTCGAAGGTCTCCTGGCCGAACCACTCGAACTCCTTCGGGGTCGCCTTGTTGAAGGCGATCAGGTCGGTCAGCGTGCGGGTCTGGACCTTCTTGGGATCGGTCGAGGCGAGGTAGGCGGCCATGTCGGCCTTGAGCTCGGTGTAGAGCACCAAGCCCTCGGCCTTGCCGATCGGGCCTTCGTCGAAGTCCTTGACGTCGACCAGGGTGGCGCCCTGGGCCTGGAGCTCCTTCAGCGCCCGCTCGAACACCGCGTCGGTCTTGGGCGAGTAGCCGGCGTAGAACCGCGCGACGGCCAGGGTCACGCCCTTCAGCGCGTCCTTGGAGAGGCCCTTGGCGTAGTCGGTCTTGTGGGCGTCGGCGTCCTTGGTGGCCGGATCGGCGGGATCGGAGCCGGCGATGATGGTCAGCACCTTGGCGGCGTCCTCGACCGTGGTGGTCATCGGGCCGGCCGTGTCCTGGCTGTGGCTGATCGGCACGATGTGGGTGCGCGAGACGAGGCCGACCGTGGGCTTCAGGCCTACCAGGCCGTTGATCGCCGCCGGGCAGGTGATCGAGCCGTCGGTTTCGGTGCCGATGGCGAGCGGCGCGAGGCCCGCCGCCACCGCCGCGCCCGAGCCGCTGGACGAGCCGCAGGCGCTACGGTCCAGGACGTAGGGGTTGCGCACCGTACCGCCGACGGCGCTCCAGCCGCTGATCGACTTGCTGGAGCGGATATTGGCCCATTCCGACAGGTTGGCCTTGCCCAGCATCACGAGGCCGGCGTCGCGCAGGCGCTTGGCGATGGGCGCGTCGCGGCCGGTGACATTGTCCTTCAGCGCCAGCGAGCCGGCGGTGGTCGGCAGCGGATCGGCGCTCTCGATATTGTCCTTCAGCAGGATCGGGACGCCGTGCAGCGCCGAGCGGACCTTGCCGGCCTTGCGCTCGGCGTCCAGGGCCTTGGCTTCGGAAAGGGCGTTCGGGTTCGTGGCGATCACCGCGTGCAGCGTCGCGTTCCTGGCCTGGATCGCCGCCAGCGCCGCCTTGGTCGCGTCCTCCGCCGACTGAGCGTGGGCGGCTCCAGGGAGCAGGGCCAGGGCGGCCGCGCCGGCTAGGCAGGCGATCTTGGTCATGGACGTTTCCCCTCACGCGGGCCGCGATTCCGACGGCCAGGGCAGGAGGATGAGGGCAAATTTCCGTGTTCGCCAAGGCCCGCGAACGGGTTCTTTCGCGATCTAGACGAACACCGCAACGTTCTGCCGCGCCAGGAGCAGGGGCCGGCCCTTGGCGTCCCAGACCTGCATCTCCTGGGTCGAGTAGCCATGGCCGATCGTCTCGGCCTTGCTGCGCAGCAGGCGCCAGCCGTCGTCGCTGGGGTCTGGCAGGCCCACGACGTCCAGCGACCAGGTCATGGTCGAGATCGGACCAAACTGCCGGAACAGGGTCATGGCTGGCGGGGGCGGGGCGTCGCCCAAAGCGATCAGGGCCGACAACGAGGTCGCCGCCGGATCGCGATGGCGGATCCACAGCAGGTACTCCGGCGGCTCGCCCGAACCCGGCCGGCCGCCACCCGCGACGCGGAAGTCGAACTGGCGGACGAAGCTGGGCGCCATGCTGGTGTCGCCCTTGTGGAACGGCTCGCACTGATCGGGCGGCGCCACGGCGGGGCAGGGCGCATCCTCGTAGGACAGGTGCGACTCGCGGGCCGCGCCGAAGGTCAGGGTGGCGTGGGTGGCGACGCCTTGTTCGCCAACGAGGTCAACGCTGGCGAACAGGGTCGACTTGCCCTGACGCAAGGTCGTCACCTGGATTGAAAGCTCACCCGCCGCCGGGCCGACGAAGGCGAACTGTCCGGAGCGCAGCGGCGGCGCGTCCGGAAAGGCCCGCTGGGCGGCCTCGACACACAGCGCGGCCGACAGCCCGCCATAGGTAGTGCGGCCCTGTTTCCAGTCGTCGGTGACGTGGGCGGCGTAGCCTGTCTCGGTGGCCGTGACGCCGGCGAGCAACTCAGTGTAGGAGGTCATGGCGCGAAAGTTCGTTTTCTTTCGCTACGGAAGTCAAGCGCCCTTGGCTGTCCGAGGTCTAGTGGAGCGTCGGGGAGGCGTCGGTCCAGGCGTCCAGCGCCCGGCCTTCGGCCTCTTCCTCGACCGCCATCTCCTCAAGGAGCACGGCGGCCAGCAGCCATTCCTGCAGATCGTCCTCGGTCGCGGTCCCGTTCTCGAGGGCTTCCTTGACGGTCTCGATCAGCCATTCAACGGCGTCAGCGTGGGTCTTGCTCATGGTCTTGCCTCACAACCTGAGGACAAGAGTAGTGGTTAAGACAGCCAAAAGCGCTGCGACATGGGGTCATGCCGGCGCCGCATGTCGCCGCAGGGCCCGCGCGGCCTAAGCCGCGCGGGGATCGGCGCCTACTGAGCGCCCTTCAGCTTGCGGTCGAAGAAGTCGAGGTGGGTCTTCAGCACGCTGAGGCCCTTGGACTTGCCGCTGCCGGCGCCGTGACGCTCGCCGGGATACAGCGCCATCTCGAACGGGATCGCCTTCTTCTGCAGAGCCGCCATGACGCGGGTGCTGTTTTCCAGGATCACGTTGTCGTCGGCCATGCCGTGCAGCAGCAGCAGGCTGCCGGGCTTCAGATGGTCGAGGCGGGTGTTGATATCGGCATAGGCGTAGCCGGCCTTGTTCTCGTCCGGCTTGCCCATGTAGCGCTCGGTATAGGCGGTGTCGTAGAGGCTCCACTGGGTCGGTGGGGCGCCGGCCGCGCCGGCCTTGAACGGGGTGTTCTCGGCGGTCATCAGCATCAGGGTCATGAACCCGCCGTACGACCAGCCCATCACGCCCAGCTTGTCGGGATCGACATAGGGCAGGCCGGCCAGGAACTTGGCGCCCTGCAGCTGGTCCTCGACCTCGACCGTGCCCATGCGGCGGTCCAACGCCCGCATGAACTTGGCCGAGCGGTTGCCGCTGCCGCGGTTATCGAGCTTGAAGATCACATAGCCGGCTTCGAGATAGGTGCGCTCGGATGGGCTCTGCCAGGACTTGGTCACGCGCTGGGCGTGCGGGCCGCCATAGACCGAGACGATGGCCGGATACTTCTTGGCCGGATCGAAATTGGTCGGCTTGAGGATCTCGTAATAGAGGGTCTCGCCGTCGGAGGCCTTCAGGCTGCCGAACTCCGGAACCGGCAGGTTGGCGGCGTAGGGCCAGTAGGGATGGCCCTCGGCCAGCCTGTTCTCCTCGATCCAGCGCACGCGCTTGCCGTCGGCGGAATAGAGCGCGGTCTGGGGCGGGGTCTTGGGATCGCTGTAGGAGCCGGCGAAGGCGCCGCCGTTGCTGGCCACCTTGGCCGACCACCAGCCGCCGTCCGAGGTCAGGGCCTTGGGCTTGCCGGGCTTGGCGTAGCTGACCTCATACAGGCGACGCTCCAGCGGCGTGTCCATCGAGGCGGCGAAGATCGCCACCTTGCGGGCTTCATCGACGCCTTCCAGCGCCGAGACCGGCCAGTCGCCCTTGGTGACCTGGGCGATCAGCTTGCCGTCGGCCGCGTAGCGATAGAGGTGGCGATTGCCGTCCTGCTCGGACGACCACAGGAACGAGCCGTCCTTCAACGGCTGGAAGTCGTCGGCGACCTCGATGTAGTGCGGGTCGGTCTGGGTCAGGATCGTCCGGCCCTTGCCCGTCGCCGCGTCAAAGGCGATCAGGTCCAGGGTCTTCTGGTCCCGGGTCAGGCGCTGGGCGTAGACGGTCTTGCCGTCGGCCGACCAGTCGACGCGCGCCAGGTAGATGTCCTTGTTCGCGCCGAGGTCCAGCGCGGTCACCTTGCCGGAAGCCAGGTCGCGGACGAACAGCTCGACCACGGCGTTGGGGCGGCCGGCGCGCGGATAGCGCTGGTTGACGATGGTCGCGCCGCTGGGGCCGATGTCGGCGCGCGGCACGATGTCGACGCCGCTCTCGTCGACCCGGGTGTAGACGATGCGGGCCTCGTCCGGGCTCCACCAGTAGCCGGTGAAGCGGTCGAGCTCCTCCTGGGCGATGAACTCGGCGGTCCCGAACGACAGGGCGTCCTTGCCGTCAGTGGTCAGGGCCGTCTCGGCCCCGCCGGCGGCCGGCTTAATGTAGAGGTTCTGGTCGCGGACGTAGGAGACATAGCCGCCCTTGGGCGAGACCTTGGCGTCGACCTCGTCGCCCGGGGTTTCGGTCAGGCGCGTGACCTTTCCGTCGGCGACGCTGTCCAGATAGAGATCGCCGTCCAGCGGCACGAGGATGAAGCGACCCTGCTTGTCCCAGCTGTACTCCACGATGCCGCGGGTGGCGGCGACGCGGGCGCGTTCGCGGCGGGCCTTCTCGGCTTCCGAGAGCTCCTTGGTCCCGGACGACAGGGCCGCTGAGTCGATCAGGCGGTAGGGCTCGCCGCCCTTCACGTCGGCCGCCCACAGGTCCTGAACGTTGGCGGCGTCGGGCTTGCCCTTCAGATAGGTGACCCGCTTGCCGTCCGGCGACAGCGCCACGCCCTTGGCCGTCGGGCCCGACAGGCCTGGATCGGCGAAGATGCGTTCGGGGGTGAGTTTTTCCGCGAGAGCGGGCGAGGAGAGGGCGAGGACGGCCGCGAGCGCCGTGAGCGAGGGCGTTTTCATGGCGCGGGACGCTATGCGGGCGCGTCGCGGTTGTCAGCAGCGAAGTTGTTGCAGACTTGAAACGCTATCGGCACATTGCGTTGAGCGCGTCCAGGTCCACCGGCTTGGGCGGCGCAGGCAAGCCCTTGGCCTTCAGCGCGTTGTCCAGCGTCGTGGGCGCGGGCGGCAGGCTGGGATCGACATCCGTCTTGTAGAACGGATGCTTCTGCGCCTTCTCCAGCGTCGTGAACCCAAAACCCTTGTCGCGATAGAGCTGGAACAGGCGCGGCGCCAGGCGGGCGTCCAAGGCCCCGGCGTGCATCAGCAGGACATAGGGGATGTCCTTGCCGTAGAGCGTCTTGGCCATGGCGCGCGATCGATCCGCCACGGCGGCGGCGCCGTCCAGATAGCGCTTCTCCAGCTCGGCGATCGCGGCCTGATCGCCCTTGGCCGCGCAGCGGGCGTAGGGCTCGTTGAAGGCCCAGTCGTCAAAGCTCATGGTGACGCTGGCGATCTTGTAGTGGGTGGCGGCCAGCCACTGGCGCACCGCCAGCTTCTTTTCGGGCGTATCGCCTTCCGACAGGAACGGATAGCGCAGCCAGCGCCAGTCCCGGTCTCCCATCAGCTCCTTCAGCATCGGCTCGTTGCGCGCGATCTCGGCCGTGAACTGGTCGGGTGTCAGGGCGGCGAGGTTCGGGTGCGACCAGGTATGGTTGCCCAACGGCTGGCCGGCGTCGCGCCACATCTTCAGGACGGGCGTGGAGGCGGGCTCACGCTCGGTCTGGACGCCGTTGATGAAGCCGAACGCGGGCGCCTTGGCGTCGGCCGAGGCCTTCAGCAGGTCGGCCGCGATCTGGACGCGCGTCACGCCGGGCGGCAGGGCGCTGTGCGCCGGCAGGTCGTCCCAGGTGAAGGCGATCACCGGCTTGGGCGCGGCGTGGGCGGCGGTGGTCGCGAAGGCGAACGCGGCGGCCAGCAGGATGCGCATGCCCTAGTTCCCGAACAGGCCGAGCGGAATGGCCTCGGCCATCGCCTTGTAGCCGGCCAGGTTCGGATGCAGGCCGTCATTGTCGTAGGCCGCCAGCAGGTGGGTCGGCTTGGCCGGGTCGCGCAGGGCCTTGTCCCAGTCGATGACGCCGTCGAAATTGCCCGGCGCCCGGATGAAGGCGTTGATCGCCTGGCGGTCGGCCTCGCTCTCGGGGCCGGGGTGATAATAGGCCGAGCCGCCATAGGGCAGGATCGTCGCGCCGATCACCTTGATCCCGCGGGCGTGGGCGCGCTGGGTCATCTGGCGATAGGCGGCGATCACCTGCTCGACCAGGGCCTTGTGCGCTTCCGGCGTCGCGGGGGCTTCGCGGGTCAGCACGCCCAGGTCGTTGACGCCCTCCAGCAGGACGACGTGGGTGACGCCCGGCTGGCTGAGGACGTCCCGCTCGAACCGCGCCAGGGCGTTGGGGCCCAGGCCGTCCAGCAGCACGCGATTGCCGCCGATGCCCAGGTTCAGGACGGCCAGATCCTTGCCTTTCAGCCGCTCGATCAGGGCGTCGGTCCAGCGCAGGTTGGTGTTGGGCTGGACGCCGTAGCCGTCGGTGATGCTGTCGCCGAAGGCGACGATGGCCCCGGCCTTCTTGGCGGTCGGAACGACCTCGACGCCGGCGATCTGGAACCAGCGGTCGGCGGTCTTGGCGCCAGGCAGGTCGGCGTCCGCCGCGTGGTCGCCGGCCAGGACATAGGACGTCGCCCGCGAGCCGGGGTGGCCGGTCTGCACGTCGGGGGCTTCGACATAGCGCAGGCTGATCGCCAGGCTGGTCAGGGGCGCGACCTTCAGGGCGACGGGATCGGACCAGTACTCGGCGCCGGCCGGAATGGTGACCTCGGTGCGTCCCGAAAAGGTGAGGGCGCGGTCGGTTTCGGGCTTGATGCGGGCGCTGTCGAGCGCGGCCGAGACGGCGATGTGGGCCGCTTTGATCGTCAGCGGGCGAGTGCCGAAGGTGTTGGACAGACGGACCCGCAGTTTGTCGCCGCCCAGGCTGAGCCGCACGATCTGGCGCAGGGTGGCGTCGCGATAGTCTTCAGGAGCGAGGCTGTTCTTGGCGTCCGGCGCCAGCTGGGCGCTGGCCCAGGCGCCGACCCAGCGTTCCCGCGCCTCGGCGGCGTGAGCGCCCAGAGGCAGGGCCATGGCGAAGGACAGGGCCAGGGCGGCCAGCGATCGACGCGTACGCAACATCATCAGCGTTTCTCTCCCACTCCGCCTGAGGCGGTAGCGGTAACACTGGTATGACCTCTTCGATGAGCCGTAAAGCGGCGGGAAAATTTTCTGCGCTCTGCGGCGCCGCGCCGCGTAAGAATCGCTTGCAATCGCACCGGTGTTAGCGCTAACAACAACCCGTGAGGCGCCGAGCGCCTCTGCCCTTCCTGGGCGTTTCCTCCCTATGAACTTTCAGCCCGGTCGTTTGGCCGGGCTTTTCTTTTGCCGGTTGACCAGCGGCGCTCATGTCCTCGGCGAAAAGAAAAGGCCGGGCGACGCGCGCCCGGCCAAGTCATGGAGGGAAGGAAGATCGGGGGCTTGAGGGCCCCCGAAGGGATCAGAAGCGCTTCTTGATCGACAGGTAGGCCTGACGCGGCGGGGCCGGCAGGACGGTCATGGCCTCGCCGGTCGGATCGCTGTTGACGAAACCGCCCGAGCCGATGGTCGAGATGTAGTCCTTGTCGGTCAGGTTGGTGACGTTGACCTGGACTTCCAGGCCCTTGCCCCAGCCTTCCTCGGGGAAGCGGTAGCCCACGGTCAGGTCGGCCACGGTCGTCGAGGGGACCTGCCCGCCCACGTTCTCATAGGTGTAGTAGCGCTTGTCGGTGTAGCTCACGCCCAGCTTGCCGAAGAAGCCGGCCTGGTCGAACGCGATCTCGCCCTTGAAGATGTTCTTGGGCGTATTGACGACGGTCTTGCCCTTGGTGCGGACCGTGACCTTGCCTGTGCCGTCGACGACGTCGTCCTCGTACTTGGAGTCGTTGTAGGTGTAGGCGCCGTAGAGGCTCCAGGCGTCGGTCAGGCGATAGGTGCCCGCCAGCTCGACGCCCTTGGTCTCGACCGAGCCGACGTTCGACAGCAGAGCCGGCAGGCCCAGGATCGGCGAGGCGGTGTTGGCCGCCAGCAGGCGGTTGTCGAAGGCCACGTGATAGACCGCGGCCACGCCCTGGAAGCGTTCGGTGCGATAGCGTCCGCCCAGTTCGAAGGTCTTGGAGCTTTCCGGCTTCAGGGTCTTGGCGACGTAGTTGACGACGGTTTGGTTCTGCGAGCCGAACGGGCCGGCCGTGGCCGCCGAGACGAAGGCGCCCATGTTCTCGGTGTAGCCGCCGAACACTTCGAAGTCGGGCGAGGCTTTGTAGACGAAGCCGACCTGCGGCAGGAAGTTGTCCTTGCTCTCGATCTCGCCGGCCAGCGGATTGCCGACCACGGTCTTGACGTTGTTGGTGACCTTGATCGCCTTGAAGCCGAAGTTGACCTTCAGGGCGTCGGTCAGGGTCCATTCGTCCTCGACGTGACCGGTCGTGGTCTTGGTTTCGAACGCGTACTGCCACTGAGTGAAGAACGGGTTCTCCTGGAAGTCCAGCGGATCACGCGACGGGGCCGCGGCGGTCTCGGCGTAGAAGCGGCGCGCCTGGTTGAAGTGGTTCACTTCGTGCCAGAAGCCGCCGCTAAGGCGGTGAGCGCCCAAGTCGATCGTCAGGCCGGCGGTCAGGCCGCCGCGGTCGATGTCATATTCGGTGGTGCGGATCGACAGCGGCGCGGCGGCCGAGCCGGCGGTTCCGAAGCCCGGGCTGGCCAGGTACGGCGTGTACCACAGGCCCTGGCCCTTGTTCTTGTGCTGGTAGGCGGTGGCGTCCAGCTTCACGCGGTCGGTGATGTCGAGGTTCAGCGACGCGCCGTAGAGATCGTCATCGCGCACGCCGGCGCCGGCGTAGTAGGCGTCGTCCACGGTCGCGAACGGGGCGGGCAGGGCGGTCCCGGTCTGATAGGCGCGCGCCGCGGCGACGGCCAGGGCCCAGTTCGGCTGGGTGTTGTCCCAGTCGCGGCCCAGGCGCTTGATCATCGCGAAGGACATGTCCTGGTAGTCCTGCTCGCGACGTTCCGAGCGGTGGTAGAAGCCGGTCAGGTCGCCGCGCTGGCCCAGGGGCATCACCACCTTGGCGTCGTACTGGCGCTGCTTCTGCTCGCCGCCGCCCTTCCACTTGTCGGCCTTCTGGTCGGCGACCGAGATGTAGCCGCGCAGGCCGCCCAGCTGCTGGATGGCGCCGGTTTCGAAGCGGCCGAACACGCGGTGCATGTTGTCCGAACCGCCGGTCAGGTCGAGCTCGCCGCCCATGGCTTCGGACGGATCGCGCGAGAAGAACTGCAGCGTGCCGCCCAGGTTCGAGGTCGAGGCGGTGCCCAGCGCGCCGGCGCCTTGGGCCAGCTCGACGCGGCTGATGTTTTCCGAGGCGATGGCGCGGCTGATGTGCAGGCCGTTGTGGTTGCCATAGCTCATGTCGCCCAGCGGCACGCCGTCCAGGGTGAAGCCCAGCTGGTTCTGGTTGAAGCCGCGGATCGAGATGCGGGCCGACCATTCGTAGGCGCCGAAGGCGTCGGCCGACTGGAAGGTCACGCCGGGCAGCTTGTCGATCGCCTTCAGGGCGCTGGTGCCGGCCGCCTGCAGGCCGATGGCCTCGCTGTTCAGCGTCTGGATCTGGCGGCTCTGGCCTTGGCCGATGATGATCAGGGCGTCGACTTCGGAATTGTCGGCGGGCGCGGCGGCGGGCGTCGCGGCGGCGTCGACCTTGTCGTCGGCGAAGGCGGGCGCGGCGGCCATGACGAGGACGAGCGCGGCGGCGCCCAGAAGCATCTGGTTCTTTTTCATTGTTCGAATCCCCTTGTCCGACGCGGATCAGCTTCGGATCAGCGCTCGGCTAACAAGGGTCGGCGACGCGCAAGCGACGGTTCCATGTCGGATAGCCGACACTCGCGCGACGAAATGGTGAAGGCCGCAGACGCCGGGATTCCCAGCCGCGATTGCGCGAAGCGGCCCGGACCGCTATTTCAGCGGCCAATTCCCGAAACCCCGTCCAGCGAGAACGCGAGCCTCATGGCGCAGCAATATATTTTCCAGATGCAGGGCCTGACCAAGGCCTATCCCGGCGGCAAGAAGGTCTTCGAGAACATCTGGCTGTCGTTCTACTCCGACGCCAAGATCGGCGTTGTCGGCGTCAACGGCTCGGGCAAGTCGACCCTGCTGAAGGTGATGGCCGGCCTGGACCAGGAGTTCTCGGGCGAGGCGCGCGCCGCCGACGGCATCAAGCGCGGCTATCTCCCGCAGGAGCCGCACCTGGATCCGACCCTCGACGTCTGGGGCAACGTGATCGCCGACTGCGAGGACAAGAAGGTCTTCGACAAGTACAACGAACTGGCGGCCAAGCTCGGCGAGGACTACTCCGACGAGCTGATGGAGGAGATGACCAAGCTCCAGGAGATCATCGACGCCAAGGATCTGTGGGACATCGACTCCAAGATCGAGATGGCGATCGACGCCCTGCGCTGCCCGCCCAACGACGCCAACATCGAGAAGCTGTCGGGCGGTGAGAAGCGCCGCATCGCGCTGGCCCGCCTGCTGCTCAGCAAGCCCGACATGCTGCTGCTCGACGAACCGACCAACCACCTGGACGCCGAGTCGGTGGCCTGGCTGCAGCACCACCTGGAAGACTTCCCCGGCTGCGTGATCCTGGTCACCCACGACCGCTACTTCCTGGACCAGGTCACCAAGTGGACGCTCGAGCTCGATCGCGGCAAGGGCATCCCCTACGAGGGCAACTACTCCGGCTGGCTCGAGCAGAAGCAGAAGCGCGTCGTCCAGGAGCAGTCGGAATCGGAAGCCCGCCAGCGCGCGCTCACCCGCGAACTGGAATGGGTCCGTTCGGGCGCCAAGGCTCGCCAGGCCAAGTCGAAGGCCCGTCTGGCCGCCTACGAGAAGATGGTCGCCGACCAGGAGAACGCCTCCAAGGCCCAGACCTACGCCCACATCCAGATCCCGCCGGGCCCGCGCCTGGGCAATGTGGTGCTGGAAGTGACCGGCCTCGAAAAGGAATATGGCGACAAGGTCCTGTTCAAGGACCTGACCTTCAAGCTGCCGCCGAACGGCATCGTCGGCGTCATCGGCCCGAACGGCGCGGGCAAGTCGACGCTGTTCAAGCTGATCACCGGCCAGGAACAACCCGACGCCGGCACGATCAAGCTCGGCGAGACGGTGAAGCTGGCCTATGTCGACCAGTCGCGCGACGCCCTCGACCCGAACAAGACGATCTGGGAAGAGATCAGCGGCGGCACCGACGTGATGATGGTCGGCAAGCGCGAGATCAATTCGCGCGCCTATGTCGGCAGCTTCAACTTCAAGGGCGGCGACCAGCAGAAGAAGGTCGGCCTGCTGTCGGGCGGTGAGCGCAACCGCGTCCACCTGGCCAAGACCCTGGCCGCCGGCGGCAACCTCGTGCTGCTCGACGAACCGACCAACGACCTGGACATCGAAACCCTGCAGGCCCTGGAAGAGGCGCTGGAAGAGTTCGCCGGCTGCGCCGTGGTCATCAGCCACGATCGCTGGTTCCTGGACCGACTGGCGACCCACATCCTGGCCTTCGAAGGCGACAGCCACGTCGAATGGTTCGAGGGCAACTTCGAAATGTACGAAGAAGACAAGAAGCGCCGCCTGGGCGCCGACAGCCTCATCCCGAAGCGCATCAAGTTCCAGAAGTTCGCGCGCTAGTTCTCGTTCTCCGCTCAAATGCGGAAAGATCTAGGCGGCGGGGTTTCCCGCCGCCTTTTTCTATGTGGGGCTCAACCTCGGGTTTGACGGAGGTGTGGCCTGTCTCTACGGTCGATCTTAGGTTGACGGTGGGGCGCGGGCGCGTTGATCAGCGATTTCCGCGAGTGCGATTGTGGCGGTTAATCCAGGGTACATCGAGGGCACCCCGCTTGACGACGTGCTGACGGGCACGGACCTCAACGAGTCCATCGAAGGTCTGCTCGGCAATGATCGCATGTACGGCATGGGCGGCGTCGACCAACTCTGGGGAGCGGGCGGCGACGACCTCTATGACGGCGGCGACGGTCTCGACTACGCCCAGTTCTACAAGTCGAACATCGGTATCCGCGTCGACCTCGCGATCAAGGGGGGGCAGGACACCAACGAAGGGCGCGACAGCTTCGTCTCCATCGAAGGCATTTTGGGATCGCCCTACAACGATGTCTTCAAGGGCGACGACGGCGCGAACGAGATCCAGGGCGCTGGCGGCGACGACGTCATCGATGGGCGCGGCGGGGCCGATTTCCTGACCGGCGGAGACGGCGCGGATGAGATTCGCGGCGGCGACGGCGACGACAGCATATCCGGCGGCGTTGGCAACGATCGTCTCTACGGCGACGCCGGCGATGACCAGTTCTGGGGCGATTTCGGCGTCGACCTCTATGACGGCGGCGCTGGATCCGACTCGATCGAGTTCTCGGTGTCGACGGCGGGCCTGTACGTAGACCTGGCGTTGGTGGGACGGCAGGAGGTCGCGCCCAGCATTTTCGCCACATTCGTGTCCGTCGAAAACGTGCAGGGCTCGCGATTCAACGACACCCTGCTGGGCGACGCGCAGGACAATAGTTTGAGGGGCGAGCGCGGCGACGACCTCATCGATGGTCGTGGGGGCTACGACAGCATCGCGACCTCGGCCCGTCTGGACCAGCTCAAGATCCAGTGGACGCCCGATGGCTGGAAGATCACCGACCTTCGCGAAGGGTCGCCGGAAGGCGTCGATCTGGTCCGGAACGTCGAGAGCCTGATCGCCAACAGCGGCAGTCGCTATCTGGGCGACGGCATGCCGCTGATCGTCGGCAACATCCTGCGCCTGGATGCCGAAAGGGCCATGAACTACGGGGCCGAGCTGACGTTCGAGCTGACCTACGGCGGGCTAACGCCGCTGGGGGCGCTGAACGAGGCCATCAAGACCGCCGGCGCGACCACCTCGGTGGCGTCGCTGTCGTATCAGTTCTTCACTGGCAAGATCCCGGGGCAGGCGGGCATCGACTATCTGGTCTCGCCCGCGGGGCCGAACGCCAACAATCTCAACAGCGCCTACTACCAGTCGTTCAACCTTGAGAACCGCTACATCAACTTCGCGGTCAATCTGGGCAAGATCGGCGAGGGGAACGCCAAGTTCACCGCCGACTACGGCGGGCTCTCGCTGTTCGAAGCGACGCGCAAGGCCTATGCGGCGATCTTCGGCGGCGCGCCGACCGACACCAAGGTTCACGCGCTGATCGACACGCGCGCGGACTATTTCGCCAGCTACGGCGGCGACGGCGCGACCGGGATAGGGACCAAGGCGGCCATGGTCGGCTGGTTGCTGGCCGAGGCGCAGAAGGCCGATGTCGGGGTGATGGCCAAGTCCAACGACGCCTGGCTGGCCGACTTGGCCGACGGCGACGCCCCGTTCGCGATCAACATCCTCGATCCGGCCGGGGGCTACTACAAGGCCGACTCCATCTTCGGGGGCTGACGTCCCAAACACGGTTCAACCTCAGACCCGGCGGATCCAGCCGAGGGACCATCACAGTGGCCTATATCTACGGCACCTCCGCCAACGAAACCCTGACCGGAACCTCCGGCGACGACACCATCAATGGCAACGGCGGAGACGACATCCTTCTGGGCGGAGACGCGCGGACCAGCTTTACGCCTATGACGGCCGCGATCGCCTCGAGGGCGGGAACGGTGACGACACGCTGTACTCCGGCAGCGGCGATGATGTCCTTCTGGGCGGCGCCGGCGCGGACTACCTCGTGGCGGGCTACGGACGTGACACCGTGGACGGCGGGGAGGGCGCCGACAGGATCGCGATCGAGTTCGACGCGTTTGTCGATACCCTGACGGGCGGCTCCGGCGCGGACGTTTTCGAGGCCTATATCGGCTCTGGCAGCTACGCCGCCTCGACGATCAGCGCGCGCGACGTGATCACGGACTTCTCCGCCGCGGAGGGCGACAGGATCTCTCTGGGCGTGACCGGGGGGCGGCTGTCGGGCAACAATGACTATCTTCTGTGGTTCGGAGCGATCACGACGCCGGGGTTCAGCCTGGTCGCGGGTGCGACGCTGCCCGACGCGCCGGATCCGGGGTTCGTCTCTGTCTCGACCTGGACCAACGCCGGCTCCACCTATCTGATCATCGACAACAACAGTAACGGCACGCTCAACGACGGCGACGTCGTGATCGAGTTCCAGGGCTCGCCGACCCTCGCGCCCTCCGCCTTCAAGGCTGAAACCTTCTCGGCGGTGGTCGGCTCCGCCAACGCCGATACGTGGACAGGCGGCGCGGGCGCCGACATCTATTTCGGTTTCGGCGGCGACGATGTGATCAGTGGGCAGGACGGCGCCGACCAGCTGTCCGGCGGAGCTGGTAACGACACCCTCAACGGCGGCGGCGGGGGCGACACCCTGCTGGGCGAAGCGGGCGACGACATCCTGAACGGCGATGACGGCGCCGATGTCCTGTCCGGCGGCCTGGGGGCGGACACCCTGAATGGAGGGGCGGGCGGCGATACGCTCTACGCCGGCCAGATGGGTATGCTGGGCTTTGCCGACAGCTTGGGTTCTGTAAACCGGCTCAACGGCGGCGAGGGCGACGACACGCTCTATTCCAGCAGTGGCAAGGACATTCTGGACGGCGGCGCGGGCAACGACTTGCTGACGGTCGCCTATGGCGAGGATACGCCGGGCGACATCTTCAACGGCGGCGACGGCGACGACGAGATCAAGGCCACCAATGTCACGATGGATGGCGGCGCTGGCGTCGACAAGCTGTGGATCCTGACGGGAAACACCGTCACCGGCGGTGCGGGAGCGGACCTGTTCGAGGCTCGCGACAACGACTTCTGGAGGTGGGGCCAGTACGGCTTCAGCGTCATCACCGATTTCAACGCCGCCGACGGCGACCGCATCGATCTTGGCGCCGTCGGCGGTTATGCGGTCGGCTCGCTCGTATTCCGTGGCGCGGTGACGACCGCTAACTTCGCGGTGTCTGCGGGTCAGCGATATGGCGCGGACGACCTGGGCGAGGGCGCGACCCAGTTCTGGACGTGGTCGACGTCGGACGGCACCTACCTCTTCGCCGACTTCGATCGCAACGGCGTGGTTTCGACCCAGGACATGGTCGTCAAGTTCTCGAACCGCGCCGTCATCGACGCCGCGAGCTTCAAGGAGGCCTATTTCACCGCCACCCTGGGAACCGCCGCGGCCGACACCTTCACCGGCGTAGCGGCGGCTGACGTCTATTACGGGATGGGTGGCGACGATCTCATCCATGGCGGCGGCGGCGCCGATGTGTTGATGGGCAATGCCGGGGCGGACCAGATCTGGGGGGATGACGGGGCGGACACCATCCTCGGCGGCGAGGGCGCGGATACGCTCGACGGCGGCGCTGGCAACGACCACATCGTCGGCGGCGCCGGCAATGACCTGATCCATGGCGGCGAGGGCGACGACGAACTCTTCGCCGGTATGGACTGGAGCAACGGCGTCAACGACGTCAATGCGGTCGACGTCATCTACGGCGACGCCGGTAACGACATGATCTCCGGCGCCGCCGGCGCGCGCGGGGAGTTCCACGGCGGCGAGGGCGACGACCGGATCTATGCCAGCGGCGATATCTTTGGCGACGCGGGCAACGACACCATCCAGCTGGGCGATCTGAGCATCGCCCATGGCGGCGACGGCGACGACTTGATCCACGGCGGCGCGGGGCCGGCCGTCATCTACGGCGAGGCGGGCGCGGACTCGATCTACGGCAGCTTTCAGGGCGACACGATCTACGCCGATATCGGCGACAACTATGTCTATGCCGGGGACGGCGACGACCGGATATATCTGGGCGAACTGCGCGCTGGCGAGAACCGCCGCATCTATGGGCTAAGCGGCGGTAACGGCGACGATACCTTTATCCTGCAGGCGGCTCAGCCGACGGCTTCATCCCTGTCGATCAGCGGCGACTATGGCTTCGACACGCTGGATCTCAGCTTGGCCAAGACCGCCGTGGCCGTCGATCTGGGGCTCGACCAGGGCCAGAACACCGGCATGGGCAATCTGGCGTTGTCGGGCTTCGAGGCGGTGCGCGGGGGCGACTTCGGGTCGGTGCTGAAAGGGGACGCCAACGCCAACCGTCTGACCGGCGGCGCGGTCAGCGACACCTTGAGCGGGGGCGACGGCGTCGACGTGCTGGTCGGCGGCGGCGGCGACGATGTTCTGGACGGCGGCGCGGGCGTCGATGTGGCGCAATACGCCGGCGCATCCTCGAACTACAGCTGGGTCATAGCCGCCGATGGCTCGGTGAGCGTCAAGGACCTGCGAGGCAACGCCCCGGAGGGTTCTGACGGCCTGAGGAACGTCGAGGTTCTTCGGTTCTCTGACCGTTCGACGATCTTGTCGCCGCTCAACGTACCCGCAGCGAACGAGACCCTGTTCTCGTCGCTGCTGCGAACCTCGGTGGCGTCAGCGATCGAGAAGGGCCCCCTGGGCGACCTGGCGCTAACCATGACCGGCGCGATCTCGACGCAGGAGGCGCTGCAACTGGTGGTGCGCGCCGCCGGCGCCACCACCTCGGTCGCGACGCTGGCCTACGAGTTCTTCACCGGCAAGATTCCAGGGGACGCGGGCATCGACTACCTCGTCTCGCCGACCGGGCCGAACCCCAACAACCTCAACAGCGCCTATTACCAGTCATTCAATCTGGAAAACCGCTACATCAATTTCGCGGTGAACCTGGGCAAAAACGGCGAGGGCAAGGAGGCCTTCACGGCCAAGTACGGCGCGTTGAGCCTCTTCGACGCCACCAAGGCGGCCTACAAGGCCATCTTCGGCGGGACGCCGACCGATGAGAAAACCCATGCGCTGATCGACAGCCGCACCGACTACTTCGCCTATTACGGCGGCGATGGGGCCAACGGGATCGGAACCAAGGCGGCGATGGTGGGATGGCTTCTGGCCGAGGCGCAGAAGGCCGATCTGGGCGTCATGGTGAAGTCCAACGACGCCTGGCTGACCGACCTCGCCGACGGCTCCGCGCCGTTCGCGGTCGATATCCTGGATCCCGCCAAGGGCTACTACAGGTCCGACTTCATCTATAGCGGCGCCTGACGCCGGGACGGCGCTGGACCGTCCCGGACGTTCGAGCTTACTTCGGCTGAGGCGGCGTGGCCGTCGACGAGCCCATCGGGTCGGTGGGCGTGGCCGGGTTCGGCAGGGTCGAGCCGTTGGGCTGCGCGCCGCCGTCGATCGGCGGGGTCGAGGGCATGCTGGACGCGCTTGGGGCCGGCGGGTTCACCGCTCCGCTCATCGTGCTGGCGTCCGGCGCGGTGGCCGAGGTGTCGGCGGACATACCGGTGGGGGCGGTCGGCGAGCTGGCCCACCAGTCCTTGCTGGCGCGGGCCTTGGGCGAGGCCTTCATATAGGCGTTGAGCTGGGAGTAGGGGATCGGTTCCTTGGGGCCGACCATGGCGGAAGATTTCGACTGGGCGAGAGCCGAGCCGCCGCCGACCAGCATCGAGAGCGCCGCGGTCGCGGCGAGCGTCTTGGTCAACATCGTGGTTTCTCCGGGCCTGGGACGCCGTATGGCGTCCTGCCCGGAACGTTCCTGGACCTTCGTTGTTCACAGCTTGGCCGTCCAGCGGCCGCCTGCCGCGGCCTCAGGGCGTCACCAGGTCGTGATCAGCCTCACGGTGGCGGGCGCTCCGTACGCCGCTTAGCTCTGGATAAGCGCTCCGCGTGGAGTAGCTTGGTCCTTGAGCAAGTCGGCCAGGTTCATGGCCGCCCATGGAGGCCTGGATGCCGCAAACCCCCGTCGAGAAGCCGCACGTCCTGATCTCGCATGAGATGCTGCTGCCGCTGCAGCCGCTGCTTGAGGGCGCGTACCAGGTGCATCGCCTGTGGGACTATCCGGATCGGCTGGCCTTTCTCGAAGGCCCCGGCCTCAGCATCAAGGCGATCGTCCATGCGGGGGAGATGGCGCTGGGGCGGGGCATGCTCTCGGAGATGCCGCAGCTGGGCCTGATCGCCTGCGTCAGCGTCGGCTATGACGGCATCGACGTCCCGTGGTGCAAGGCGCACGGCATCGCCGTGACCCATTCCACCGGCCTCAACGCCGCCGATGTGGCAGACCATGCGGTGGGCCTTGTGCTGGCCGCCTGGCGCGGAATCGTCGAAGGCGACCAGCGCGTACGGGCCGGTCATTGGACCCACGCCGAACGCATGGCGCCGCGCCACGGGCTGCGCGGCCGCAAGGCCGGGATCGTCGGTCTTGGCCATATCGGCGAGGCGGTGGCGCGTCGACTTTCCGCCTTTGAAATGAAGATCGCCTGGTGGGGGCCGCGCTCAAAGGACAGCGACTACCCGCGCGCCGACACCCTGATGGCCCTGGCCCGCGAGAGCGACGTCCTGGTCGTCTGCGCCCGGCCCGACGCCGACAACCGGCACATGATCGATCGCGCCGTGATCGAGGCGGTCGGGCCGCAGGGGCTGATCGTCAATGTTGCGCGCGGTTCGCTGATCGACGAGGACGCCCTGATCGCCGCCCTCAAGTCGGGCGCGCTGGGCATGGCCGCCCTGGACGTTTTCGAGCACGAGCCGACGCCGGCCGCGCGGTGGGAAGGGGTTCCCCATGTCGTGCTGACCCCCCACACAGCCGGCGCGACGCTGGACAGCATCCCGGCCATGGTCAACCTTACCCTGGAGAACCTGCGCCGCTACTTCCACGGCGAGCCGCTGGCCACGCCGGTGGCGGCTTAGGGCGCGGCGCGGTGACGGCTTGGGGCGGTCGCCATTGGTCAGTGTGAAGTCGTCGGGCGGTGAACCAATTTAAGATCGTCCCTGAAAGGCATGACCTGAACGCCCTCGTTTAATAGGCCACAGCGGACCACCACCGTCTTGCCTCCGAGCCACAGCACATTTCCATCGCACGGTGCGCCGTTTGCTTTGGTTACAGATAGGCCGCCCGCAAAGCCTCGATTTATGACCGTTTGGGTCGATATGTCCCAGGCGGTAACTCCCCATACTGGAAGAGGACTGAACGCGATCAGCGCCGCAAAGAACGTGATGGTGTTGGCACCGCGCAATGCCGGAAGACTCGCCACGATGTTTGCTGCGCATCCCAACGCAGCGATGGAGGCTAAGGCCTGCATCCAAGTTGGAGGGTGGAGCCAACCCGGGATCCACGCCCACATCAAGCCAATGACGATTAGTGCAGAGACGTGGATTCTTCGGTCGAACTTGAGCTTGCCGAGGATCATGTTGAACGGTCCGTGAGCGGTGAGCACTACGCCGGCTAAGAAGATGAAAATGCTCGCCAGGAAAAATCCGGGAAGCAGAACTTCACCAGGCTCGATCAGTTGAATGATAGAAAGATTCCAGCCATCGAAGACGCCAGCCAAAAAGGCGAGTGCCAAGATGAATCCGGCAGTTGTCGCCAATGGCAGTAGGTTGTTTAGCCTGTCGACCCAAGAGGCGATGGTCTGGTTATCCGTGTCGGCCATGATAGTTCCTCTTGATAAAGTCGGGTCTCCTATGGTGGTAAAATTTCTATTTCTCCTTTAACGAGTGTGGTGGCGAGGGCGGATATGGCCAAGGTTGTCGGGATCGGCGGATTCTTCTTCAAGTCGGAGGATCCGAAGGCCGTGCGCGAGTGGTACGCGCGGGTGCTGGGATTCGAGGTTCACGACTGGGGCGGGGCGGTGTTCGAGCCTCCGAAGGGCAGCCAGGCGACCTGGTCGCCGTTCGCCGCCGACACCGACTATTTCGCGCCGTCGGCCGCGCCGTTCATGATCAATTTCATCGTCGATGATATCGATGGGGTTCTGGCGCGGGCGGCCGCCGAGGGTGTCGAGCCGCTGGGCCGGCAGGACGAAGGCTATGGGCGGTTCGCCTGGCTGATGGACCCGGCCGGGGTGAAAATCGAGCTTTGGGAAGCCGCCAAGGCCGACGCCGAGGCATAATTTCCTCTTGCCAAAACGGACATAAAGATATCTTTATGTCCCTATGAAGTTAGCCGCCGAACAGGTCGTCGAGGTGCTGCGCGCCGCCGGCGAGTCCACGCGCCTGCGTCTCCTGGCCCTGCTGGCGGCCGAGGAGCTGTCGGTGCTGGAGCTGTGCCGCATCCTCGACCAAAGCCAGCCGCGCGTCTCGCGGCACCTGAAGCTGCTGGCCGAGGCGGGTCTGGTCGAGCGCTTCCCGGACGGCGCCTGGGTGTTCTACCGCCTGGCCGCCAAGTCCGCCGGTCGGTTCCTGGTCGAGCAGGCGCTGGATCTGATCGATGACACCGATCCCGTCATCCGCCTGGACGCCGACAAGCTGGCCGCGGTGCGCGCCGAGCGCTCGATGGACGCCCAGGCCTATTTCGCCCGCAACGCCGCGCGCTGGAACGAGATCCGCTCGCTGTATGTCGACGAGGCCGAGGTCGAGGCCGCGATCCTGCGTGCGACCGGGGAGGGGCCCTTTGACGAGATGGTCGACCTGGGCGCGGGCGCGGGCCGCATGCTGACCCTGCTGGGCAAGCGCGCCAGCAACGCCCTGGGTCTGGATCTCTCGCAGCAGATGCTGAACATTGCCCGCGACGAGGTCTCCAAGGCGGGCCTGGCCAGCTGCGAGCTGCGTCACGGCGACATCTTCCGCACCGGCCTGCCGGGCGGCTGCGCCGATCTCGTCACCGTGCACCAGGTGCTGCACTACCTGTCCGATCCCGCCAATGCGGTGGCCGAGGCCGCGCGCCTGGTCGCGCCCGGCGGCCTCTTGCTGATCGCCGACTTCGCCCCGCACGACCACGAGTTCCTACGCGAGGTGCACCAGCACCGTCGCCTGGGCTTCGACGACAGCGAGATCGTCCCGTGGCTGCGGGCCGGCGGTCTTCAGCTGGAAAGCAACATCGCCCTGCCGCCCTCGACCGGCGAAGGGCTGACCGTGAAGATTTGGACCGCGCGTCGTCCCTTGAGCGTCGCCGCCGAAAGGACCGCCGCATGACCCTTCCGCCCACCCGCCGCGTGATCGGTCCTGTCGCCCGCGCCGGCGAGCGCACGGAGCGTCCTCGCGTCTCGTTCGAGTTCTTCCCGCCCAAGACGCCGCAGATGGAAGAGAGCCTGTGGCAGGCGATCACCCGCCTGGCGCCGCTGGATCCGGCCTTCGTCTCGGTGACCTATGGCGCCGGCGGCTCGACCCGCGAGCGCACGCACCGGACGGTCAAGCGCATCCTGGACGAGACCAGCCTCAAGCCCGCCGCCCACCTGACCTGCGTGGGCGCCTCGCGCGCCGAGGTCGACGAGGTGATCCGCGACTACTGGGACATCGGCGTCCGCCACATTGTATCGCTGCGCGGCGATCCGCCGCCTGGCGAGGGCGGCATCGGCGGGGTCTATGTCCCGCGCGAGGACGGCTACGCCAACGCCACCGAACTGACCAAGGCCATCCGGGGCGTGGCGCCGTTCGAGGTGCTGGTCGGGGTCTATCCCGAGAAGCATCCGGAAAGCCCCTCGCTGGAGCACGACATCGACGTGCTGAAGCAGAAGGTCGACGCCGGGGCGACGCTGGGCATCAGCCAGTTCTTCTTCGATCTCGACGCCTTCCTGCGCTATGTCGACAAGGTCCGCGCCGCCGGGATCACGATCCCCATCGTGCCGGGCATCATGCCGGTGACCAACTTCAGCGGCCTGAAGAAGATGGCCGCCGCCTGCCAGACCACCATCCCGGGCTGGCTGGCCAACCTGTTCGACGGGTTGGAGGACGACGCCGAGACCCGCCGCCTGATCGCCTGCTCGGTCGCCACCGAGATGTGCGCCAAGCTGCAGGAGCAAGGCTTCGAGGACTTCCACTTCTACACCCTGAACCGCGCGGACCTTGTCTATGCGATCTGCCGCGTGCTGGGTTTGCGCGAAACCTCGCCGGCCCCTGCGGAGGCCGCGGCATGAAGCGTCTCGTCATCGCCCTGGCGGCGTCGGTCCTGGCCCTCGCGCCGGCCGCCCGCGCCGACATGCCCGCCAGCTGGACCAAGCCGACCAAGCCCTACCGCGTGGTCGGCAACATCTATTACGTCGGGACGGAAGGCATCTCGTCCTGGCTGATCACCTCGTCCGAGGGCCACGTCATCCTGGACGGCGGCCCGAACGCCGAGGTCGGCAAGCAGATCGAGCGCAACATCGCCACGCTGGGCTTCAAGCTGGCGGACGTGAAGATCCTGATCAACACCCACGCCCATTTCGACCATGCTGGCGGGCTGGCTCAGCTGAAGGCTGATATCCCGACCGCCAAGCTGTGGATCTCGCGCGGCGACGAGCCGGCGATCGAGCAGGGCCACCACATCGGCGACAACGAGAACGGCCCGACGCCCTTCCCGGCGGTGAAGGTCGACCGCGCCTTTGGCGACGAGACCAAACTGAAGCTGGGCGAGACCGCCATGGTGGCCCACCTGACGCCCGGCCATACGATCGGCTGCACCACCTGGACGACGGCGGTGATCGAGAAGGGGCGGCCGCTGAACGTCACCTTCCCGTGCTCGCTGTCGGTGGCGGGCAACGTGCTGGTCGGCAACAAGGGCCATAAGACGATCGTCGCCGACTATCGCGCCAGCTTCGCCAAGATGCGGACCCTCCCGACCGACGTCGTGCTGCCCAGCCACGAGGAGCAGGGGGATCTGCTGGCCAAGCGCCAGAAGCAGCTGCGCGGCGACCCGAACGCCTTCGTCGATCCGGCCGAGCTTGGCCGGTTCGTCGACGGCTACGAGGCCGCTTTCAACAAGGAGCTGGCGCGCCAGCAGGCGGGCGGAGGCGCGCGATGAGAGCGCCCCCACCGTCTCGTCGCTTCGCGCCGATCCACCTCCCCCGTTTCTCGGGGGAGGATGCAGTACATTCCTCCTCACCCGCGCAGCGGGGGAGGTGGCGCGCCGCGGATACGCGGCGTGACGGAGGGGGCGCTCGCGCCCCGGAGTTTCACCGATGACCGACCTTTCCATCCGCTCCAATCGCGTCGCCGCGCTCAAAGCCGCCGCCAAGGAGCGCATCCTGATCCTCGACGGCTCCTGGGGCGTGATGTTCCAGAAGAAGGGCCTGACCGAGGCCGACTACCGGGTCGAGCGTTTCGCCGCCCACGACGGCCAGATGAAGGGCAACAACGACATCCTGTGCCTGACGCGGCCGGACCTCGTGGCGGAGCTGCACGACGCCTATTTCTCGGCTGGCGCCGACATCTCCGAGACCAACACCTTCTCGGGCACCACGATCGCCCAGGCCGACTATCATCTGAGCGAACAGGACGTCTGGGACATCAATATCGAAGGCGCGAGGATCGGCCGCTCGGTCGCCGACCGCTGGAACGCCGAAAACCCCGCTTCGCCCAAGTTCATCGCCGGCTCGATCGGGCCGCTGAACGTCATGCTGTCGATGTCGTCGGACGTGAACGATCCGGGCGCGCGCAAGGTGACCTTCGACCAGGTCTACGAGGCCTATCGCCAGCAGGTGGACGCGCTCTACCGGGGCGGGGTCGACCTCTTCCTGATCGAGACGATCACCGACACCCTGAACTGCAAGGCGGCGATCAAGGCCATCCTCGACTTGCGCGACGAGGGCCACGAGGAGCTGCCGATCTGGATCAGCGGCACCATCACCGACCGTTCGGGCCGCACCCTGTCGGGTCAGACGGCCGAGGCGTTCTGGAACTCGATCAAGCACGCCAAGCCGTTCGCCGTGGGCTTCAACTGCGCTCTGGGCGCTGATTTGATGCGCCCGCACATCGCCGAGATGGCCCGCATCGCCGACACCCTGGTCGCGGCCTATCCGAACGCCGGCCTGCCCAACGCCATGGGCCAGTATGACGAGGAGCCGCACGAGACCGGCCACGCCCTTCACGAATGGGCCAAGGACGGCCTGGTCAACATCCTGGGCGGCTGCTGTGGCACGACGCCGGACCACATCCGCCACGTCGCCGACGAAGTGCGCGGCGTGAAGCCCCGCCAGATCCCCGAGCGCCCCAAGGCCATGCGCCTGGCGGGGCTCGAACCGTTCGAATTGGCCTAAGCGATTATGAGACCCGTCTTCGTCAACATCGGTGAGCGCACCAACGTCACCGGCTCGGCCAAGTTCAAGAAGCTGATCGTCGAAGGGAACTACCCTGAGGCGCTGTCGGTCGCGCGCCAGCAGGTCGAGGCCGGCGCCCAGGTCATCGATGTCAACATGGACGAGGGCTTGCTGGACAGCCAGCAGGCCATGGTCACCTTCCTGAACCTGATGGCCGCCGAGCCCGACATCGCCCGCGTGCCGGTGATGATCGACAGCTCCAAGTGGGAGGTGATCGAGGCGGGCCTGAAGTGCGTCCAGGGCAAGGCGATCGTCAACTCGATCAGCCTGAAGGAAGGCGAGGAGAAGTTCCTCCAGCAGGCCAAGCTGTGCCTGCGCTACGGCGCGGCCGTGGTGGTCATGGCCTTCGACGAGGTCGGCCAGGCCGACACCGAAAAGCGCAAGGTCGAGATCTGCGAGCGGGCCTACAACACCCTCGTGGACAAGGTCGGCTTCCCGCCCGAGGACATCATCTTCGACCCCAACATCTTCGCGGTGGCGACGGGGATCGAGGAGCACGACAACTACGCTGTCGACTTCATCGAGGCCACGCGGCGCATCAAGCAGATGCTGCCCTACGCGCGGGTGTCGGGCGGGGTGTCGAACGTCTCGTTCAGCTTCCGCGGCAACGAGCCGGTGCGCCGGGCGATCCACTCGGTCTTCCTGTACCACGCGATCAACGCCGGCATGGACATGGGCATCGTCAACGCCGGCGACCTGCCGGTCTATGACGATATCGACCCGGTCCTGCGCGAGGCCGTCGAGGATGTGATCCTCAATCGTCCCCAGCGCGACCCGAACCAGACCAACACCGAGCGCCTGGTCGAGATGGCTCCCCGCTACAAGGGCGAGAAGGGCCAGCAGCAGGTCGCCAACCTAGCTTGGCGCGAGGGCACGGTGAACGAGCGCCTGACCCACGCGCTTGTCCATGGCGTCACCGAGTTCATCGAGGCCGACACCGAGGAAGCGCGCTTGGCCGCCGAGCGGCCGCTGCACGTGATCGAAGGCCCGCTGATGGACGGCATGAACGTCGTCGGCGACCTGTTCGGCGCGGGCAAGATGTTCCTGCCCCAGGTCGTGAAGTCGGCCCGCGTCATGAAGCAGGCCGTGGCTTGGCTGATGCCGTTCATGGAGGCCGAGAAGGAAGGCCAGGCGCGCCAGGCCGCCGGCAAGGTGCTGATGGCGACCGTGAAGGGCGACGTCCACGACATCGGCAAGAACATCGTCGGCGTCGTGTTGCAGTGTAACAACTACGAGGTCATCGACCTGGGCGTCATGGTCCCCGCCGACCGGATCCTGGACGAGGCCAAGAAGCACAAGGTCGACATGATCGGCCTGTCGGGCCTGATCACGCCGTCGCTGGACGAGATGGTGTTCGTGGCCGCCGAGATGGAGCGCCAGGGCTTCGACATCCCGCTCTTGATCGGCGGCGCCACCACCAGCCGCACCCACACGGCGGTCAAGATCGAGCCGGCCTATCGCCGGGGCCCGACGACCTATGTCGTCGACGCCAGCCGCGCCGTCGGCGTGGTCTCGGGCCTGCTGTCGCCGGGCGAGCGCGACCGGATCATCGCCGAGACCCGCGCCGAATACGTGAAGGTCCGCGAGCAGTACACGCGCGGCCAGACCACTAAGGCCCGCGCCTCGATCAAGGAGGCCCGCGAGCGCGCCTTCGCCATCGACTGGAAGGGCTACACACCGCCGAAACCCGCTTTCATCGGCACGCGGGTGTTCGAGCCGTCGCTGGCCGAGCTGGTCCCGTTCATCGACTGGTCGCCGTTCTTCGCCAGCTGGGAGCTGATCGGCCGCTTCCCGCAGATCCTGGAGGACGACGTGGTCGGCCAGGCCGCCACCGACCTCTATCGCGACGCGCGCGCCATGCTGGACAAGGTGGTCGCCGAGAAGTGGTTCGGGGCCAAGGGCGTGATCGGCTTCTGGCCGGCTCAGGCCCAGGGCGACGACATCGTGCTCTATACCGACGAGACCCGCGTGGCCGAGTTCTCGCGCCTGCACACCCTGCGCCAGCAGATGGACAAGGGCGAAGGCAAGCAGAACGTCGCGCTCTCGGACTTCGTCGCGCCGATCGGGCAGGGCGCGGACTATGTCGGCGGCTTCGCCGTCACCGCCGGCCATGGCGAGGACGAGATTGTCGCCAAGTTCAAGGCGGCCGGCGACGACTACAACGCCATCATGGCCTCGGCCCTGGCCGACCGGCTGGCCGAAGCCTTCGCCGAGTGGCTGCACTACAAGGCCCGCGTCGAGCTGTGGGGCTATGCGCCCGACGAAGCGGCCGACACCGAGGTGATGATCGCCGAGAAGTACCAGGGCATCCGCCCCGCGCCCGGCTATCCGGCCCAGCCCGACCACACCGAGAAGGGCACGCTGTTCAAGCTGCTCGACGCCGAGGCGGCCACCGGCCTGCAACTGACCGAGAGCTACGCCATGACCCCCGGGGCGGCGGTCTCGGGCCTCTATTTCAGCCATCCTCAGGCCCACTATTTCGGGGTCGGCAAGATCGACGCCGACCAGGTCGAGGACTACGCCCGCCGCAAGGGCTGGGACCTGGCGACCGCCGAACGCTGGCTGTCGCCGATCCTGAACTACGACCCGTTGGCCCGAGCGCGCGGCGCGGCGGCGTAGAGACAGAAAATCCTCCCCCCAAGCGGGGGAGGTGGCGCGAAGCGCCGGAGGGGGAAGTGCTTGAGCGCCTGCTTCTTCCCCCTCCGTCGTCTCTTCGAGCCGACACCTCCCCCGCTAGGGGGAGGATTGCGAACCGTGATATCCCAACGCATCCTCCTCCCAACGAAAAAGGGAGGGGACGACATGGAACGCTCGGGCGTGAGCCGGCGAGCGCTGGGGGCCATGGCCCTGGGTGGCGCGGCGCTGGGACTGGCGGGATGTGAAGGGCCGGGCGAGACCGACCTGAAGCCCAAGAGCCGGCAATTCCCGAAGGACTTCGTCTGGGGCGTGGCGACCGCCGCCTTCCAGACCGAGGGCTCGCAAGCCGCCGACGGACGCGGGCCCAGCGTCTGGGACCGGTTCGAAAAGGTCCCCGGTCACGTCAAGGACGGCTCGGACGCCACCGTCGCCACCGACAGCTATCGCCGGTTCCAGGAGGACGTCGACCTGATCGCGGGGGCCAGCCTGAACGCCTATCGCTTCTCGATCAGCTGGTCGCGCATCCTGCCGACGGGTGAGGGCGCCGTGAACCCGGCGGGGCTGGATCACTATTCGCGGCTGGTCGACGCCCTACTCGCCAAGGGCGTCGCGCCCTACGCGACGCTGTTCCACTGGGACCTGCCGCAGGGCCTGCAGGAGAAGGGCGGCTGGAAGAACCGCGACACCGCCCAGCGCCTGGCCGACTACGCCCACGCGGTGGTCGAAAAACTGGGCGACCGACTGAAGAATTACATCGTGCTGAACGAGGCGGCGGTGCACGCCGTGTTCGGCCACGTGCTGGGCGAGCAGGCTCCGGGCCTGAAGGACGACAAGCTGCTCGGGCCGGTCATCCACCACATGAACCTTGGCCAGGGCCTGGCGATGCGGGCGCTGCGGGCGGGCGGCTCGGGGCTGAAGGTCGGCACGACCATGGCGCTGCAGCCCTGCCGCCCGGCGGGCGGGCCGTGGGCGATCTGGAACCGGCTGGCCTCGGACGGTCTGGACTCGCTGTGGAACGGCGCGTGGCTCGACCCGCTGTTCAAGGGGACCTATCCCAAGGCGATGGACGACTTCCTGAAGGGCGTCGTCCGTGACGGGGACATGGCGATCACGCGCCAGCCGGTCGACTTCCTGGGCGTGAACTATTACGCGCCCGCCTATGTCCGCCTGGACCTGAACGCGCCCGGCAAGATCGCCCAGGCCGCCCCGCCCAGGGGCGCGGAGCTGGACGCCTTTGGCCGCCATATCGATCCGTCGGGTCTGTTCGAGGTGCTGGACAGGGTGCGCCGCGACTATGGCGCGCCGCCCGTGCTGGTCACCGAGAACGGCTGCTCCGACCCGTTCAGCACGGGCCCGGCGATCCTCGACGACCAGTTCCGCATCACCTATCTGCGCCGCCATCTCCAGGCGGTGCTGGCGGCCCGCGAAGCCGGCTGCGACGTGCGCGGTTATTTCGAGTGGACCCTGATCGACAACTTCGAATGGGACCTCGGCTACACCTCGAAGTTCGGCCTGGTGGCGATGGACCGCAAGACCGGCGTGCGGACGCCGAAGGCCTCGTACCGGTGGTTCAAGGCCCTGGCGGAGAGCGGGGTGTTGGTTGAGCGGTAAAGATCCTCCCCCCAGCGGGGGAGGTGGCCCGAAGGGCCGGAGGGGGAAGTGCTGGAGAGCCTGCCTCTTTCCCCCTCCGTCGTCTCTTCGAGCCGACACCTCCCCCGCTAGGGGGAGGATTTGCCGTCAGTTCGGCTTGCAGATCAGAACGTCGCGGCCGCCGCGCTTGGCGGGCATCAGGCTGCCGGCGCAGGGAACCGGGTTGACGGGATCGACGATGATCTCGTTGCCGCCGATCGGCGGCAGCTTCTTGGCCGGCGCCGGGGCCTTGGCCTTGGGCGGCGCGCTTGCGACCGGGGCCGGCTTGGCGGCTTCCGCCGCGGGCTGGGCGGCCTCGGGTTTGGGCTGAGCGGATTCGGGAGCCGGCCGCGGCGCGGGCGCCTCCGGCGGCGGCGCGCTCGGCGTGGCGGGCGCTGGCGAGGGCGTCGTCGCCGAGACGGCGTTATAGTTCAGCGCCCGACCCAGGATGCTCGACTTCATCTCCAGCGCCTTGGCGCGCTTTTCGCAGTCGCCGGGCGGGCTCCAGCTCATCCACATCTGGGCCAGCCGCGCCTTGTCGACCGAGCCGGCGCCCTGCCAGATGGCCGCGCCGCGCTTGACCTGGGCCGCGCCATATTCCGAGATCGGACGCGGACTGGCCTTTTCGGCCGCGGTGATCGCCGAGGCGAAGGTCTTGAGGTCTTTCTGCGCCTGGGCGCGCATTTCCGGATAGGTCTTCAGCGCGGCCTGCACGCCGTCCGGACCCGGGAACGCCTTCTCGATCCGCGTCACCTCCGGCATCACGCGGTCGTAGAGATTGGCGTAACCGCCCAGAGCGCCGTAGCACCAGGCGACATAGCCGTACTCGTCGGTCGGCGGGGCGTTCAGGGACGCGCTCGCCTGGCCGTCCTGGGCCAACAGCGCGAGAGCGAGAAAGAGGGCGTTCGCCATGCGGCGGAGGTCCTTTCGAATTTCAGTACGGAGTGACTAGATCATTTCGGTCCGGATTGGGACCGTTGCGTGGCGATCGCCAAGCGGAGCCATAACGGGCGAGAGGGAGATCGGCTCCCCGCCTACGACCATGCGCTTTCGCCGCATTGCAACGAAGTCATGTGAATGATCATTCTCAATGTGCTAGAAGCACCTTCCGTGAGGTGATCCGCACCGGGTCGCCCCCCGTATCCGTCAATGTCCGTCGCTGGTTTCGAGGCGATTCATGAGCTTCTGGCGCAATATCGCGAACATCGCCGCCCGGCGCCTCGACCTGGCCGATTGCACCGAATGTCCGGGCGGCCTGCCGGGCGAGGATCCCGCCTTCTCGACCGCGGTGACGGCGCTGGGCGCCAAGCTCGCCAAGGTCGACGGCCGCGCCGACGGGCACGAGTTCGCCGCCTTCACCGAGGTGTTCCAGCCGGACCCCGCCTCCGAACCGAACATCCACCGCCTGTACGAGCTGGCCCGCCAGACGACTCACGGCTTCGAGAGCTACGCCAAGCGTCTGGCCAAGCGGTATTCCAGCTGCCCGCAGTTGCTGGAGGACGTGGTCGACGGCCTGTTCCACATCGCCAAGGCCGACGGCGTGGTCACCCACGACGAGCTGGCCTACCTGGAGCGGGTGTCCAGCCTGTTTGGCATGTCGCCGCTGGCGTTCCGTCGCCTGCGCGCCACGCACCTGGGCGTCGGCGCCGACGATCCTTACGCCATCCTCGAGGTGCCGGCCGACGCCGACGACGCCACGGTCCACAAGGCCTGGAAGATCGCTCTGACCAACGCGCACCCTGACCGGGCCCGCGCGCGGGGCCTGCCCGCCGAGTTCATCGAGGTGGCCGAGGCCAAGGCCGCCGCGATCAACGCCGCCTTCTCGACGGTGATGCGCGAACGGCGGGAACTGGGACTCGCCGCCGCCGGTTGAGGTGAGGCGTTTCGTCTCGCTTCGAGCGAGGGAAAAAGGCTTTTCATCCGCGATCGGCGGGTGTTCAGTTGATGTTCAGCGCTTGTGAACCACCTAAGAAGGATCATGAGCGTGACGAGAGGACGCCGATGACTAACACCGCCGCAGTTTCGCCCTTGCGTAACCTCGCTTGGATCGCGGGCGCGCTCGCGACGTCGGCGGCCGTGGTGATCGGCGCGGTCCTGGCCGTGGTCTTCGCCGCCACCGTCGTGGTGGTTGGTTTCATCGGCAGCGCGCTGTTCGGCTTGGCGGCCTTCGCCTTCCGGGGCCGCAAGATGGCCAGCGCCCGCAACGCCGATCCCAGCCTGATCGAAGCCCGCAACGTGGGCGGCCACTCCTGGGTCGCCTACGGCTGGAACGAGCGGCCGTAGACTCACTCCGATCTTCCCGCCGGATGCCGGGACCCAGATCGAACCCACCCTCCACTGTGTTCTCGCGCGGCGGCTGGCGCGTCATCCCAAGACTCTCCGGATGAATCTGGGCCCCTTGCATTCGCCGGGGAGATCGGGAGAAGGGTGTGCGCGATTTCGCGTAGCCCACCGGCCTTCCCCAACGTCGCCCTTGCCCCGGCCGCGCGCCTGACCCATCCTGCCTTTCAAACAAATGTTGGGAGGCAAGCATGATCGGCGTCGTCGCGACTCTGTACGTCCAGCCGGACAAGACCGCTGAATTCGAAAAGGTGTTCCTGGACCTCGCGGCCAAGGTGAAGGCCAACGAGCCGGGCTGCCTGATGTACCAGCTGACCAAGTCCAAGACCGAAGCCGGCGTCTACAAGGTGCTGGAGCTCTACGCCTCGACCGACGCTCTCAAGCACCACGGCGGCACCGACTACTTCAAGGCCGCCGGCGCGGCGATGGGGCCGACCATGGCCGCCGCCCCGAACATCGAGTACCTCGACGCGGTGGAGTAGGGCGATGGACCTGGCGTTCTCGGCCGAGGATCTGGCCTTCCAGCAAGAGGTGCGCGACTGGATCGCCACCGCCTATGACGACGACCTGCGCCGCCAGATGAGCCAGTCCAAGAACGGCTATCTGGACAAGGCCGGCCAGGTGAAGTGGCAGAAGAAGCTCTATGAACGCGGCTGGGCGGCGCCGGATTGGCCCGTCGAGCATGGCGGGCCGGGCTTCACGGCCTCGCAGCGCTACATCTTCAACATGGAGATGAGCCTGGCGGGCGTTCCGACCTCGTCGCCGATGGGGCTGAAGATGGTCGCGCCGGTGATCATGGCCTTCGGGTCCGACGCGCAGAAGGCCCAGCACCTGCCGCCGATCCTGAGCTCCGACGTCTGGTGGTGCCAGGGCTATTCCGAGCCGGGGTCGGGCTCGGACCTCGCCAGCCTGCAGATGCGGGCCGAGCGGGACGGCGATGACTATGTGCTGAACGGCTCGAAGATCTGGACCACCCACGCCCAGTGGGCCGACTGGATGTTCTGCCTGGTCCGCACTTCGACGGAGGGGCGCCCGCAGGAGGGCATCTCGTTCCTGCTGCTGCGGATGGACACGCCCGGCATCCAGATCAAGCCGCTGCCCACCCTGGACGGTCCGCCGGAAAACGAGCAGGAGATCAACCAGGTCTTCTTCGACAATGTCCGCGTGCCGGTCGCCAACCGCATCGGCGAGGAGAACAAGGGCTGGACCTACGCCAAGTACCTCTTGGAGTTCGAGCGGGGCAACGCCTATGCGCCGGGCCTGATGCACATGCTTAAGAAGGTCAAGCGCATCGCCGCCCTGGAGCTGGCCGACGACGGCGGGCGGCTGATCGACGATCCCGACTTCCGCAGCAAGATCAGCAATCTCGAGATCCAGGTCCAGGCGCTGGACGCCAGCGAGCTGCGGATCTTCTCCGGTCGCTCGGCGGGCAAGGCCATCGGCCCGGCCTCGTCGATGCTGAAGTGCGTCGGCTCCGAGCAGCAGCAGGCGATCACCGAACTGACCCTCGAGGCGGTCGGGGCCTACGCCGCGCCGTTCGTGCGCGACACCTGGTCGAAGAGCAACGAGGGCAGGGCGGGCCCCGACTACGCCGCGCCCGCCGCGCCGGCCTATTTCAGCTATCGCAAGACCTCGATCTACGCGGGCTCCAACGAGATCCAGCGCAACATCATGGCCAAGATGGTGCTGGGGCTTTAATCCTGCCCGTCACACCTTCGGTTCCAGTTTTTCTGCATGGCCTAGCTCGCGAACAAATGTTTGGATCGCGGGCTAGTCCCTTCGCAATGGATTCCCCATGGCCATCGACGCCCTGTTCAAGCCCTTCGAGTTCAAGTCGCTGAAGCTGCCCAACCGGGTGGTGATGGCGCCGATGACGCGGTCGTTCTCGCCCGGCGGCGTGCCGACCGACGACGTCGCCGCCTACTATCGCCGCCGCGCCGAGAATGAGGTCGGGCTGATCGTCACCGAGGGCACGGGCGTCGCGCGTCCGGCCTCGCTGAACGACGCCAAGGTGCCGCGCTTCCACGGCGAGAAGGAACTGGCGGCCTGGAAGAAGGTCGTCGACGAGGTCCACGCCGCCGGCGGCCTGATCGCCCCGCAGCTGTGGCACGTCGGCGCCGCCAAGGGGCCGGATCAGCTGGGCAAGGTCGACAGCCCCTCGGGCCTGTCCAAGGCCGGCGGGACGCCCTTCACCGAGCCGATGACCGACGCCGACATCGCCGACACCATCGCCGCCTTCGGCCAGGCGGCGGCCGACGCCAAGCGCCTGGGCTTCGACGCGGTCGAGCTGCACGGCGCCCACGGCTATCTGATCGACCAGTTCTTCTGGTCGGGCACCAATGTCCGCACCGACAAGTGGGGCGGCCCGACGATCGGGGAGCGCGGCCGCTTCGCCGCCGAGATCCTGAAGGCGGTTCGCGCCGCCGTCGGCCCGGACTATCCGGTGATCATCCGCCTGTCGCAGTGGAAGCAGCAGGACTACGCGGCCCGCCTGGCGACCACGCCGCAGGAGATGGAAGCCTGGCTGCAGCCGCTGGCCGACGCCGGCGCCGACATCTTCCACTGCTCGCAGCGCCGCTTCTGGGAGCCGGAGTTCGAGGGCAGCGACCTGAACTTCGCCGGTTGGGCCAAGAAGCTGACCGGCGCCCCGACCATCACCGTCGGCTCGGTCGGCCTGTCGGGCGAGTTCATCGCGGCGTTCGGCGGCGAAGGCAGCCAACCCGCCTCGCTGGACCGCCTGCTGGAACGCCTGGAGCGCAACGAGTTCGACCTGGTCGGCGTCGGCCGCGCCTTGCTGCAGGATCCGGAATGGGTCGTGAAGGTCCACGAGGGCCGCAACGACGAGCTGAAGAGCTTCGAGCGTCAGGCCCTGGGGGTTCTGTACTAGGCCTGCCGTAAGATGCTCCCCCGCGATGCGGGGGAGCTGTCGCGGAGCGACTGAGGGGGCAAGCTGGACGTTTGCCGCGTAGCCCCCTCCGGCCCTCTGGGCCACCTCCCCCGCATCGCGGGGGAGGAACTACCCGTTGAAGTTCAGCTTCAGCCCCGGCCGCGGCCACCGCGCCTTATAGAGCTTCCCCGTCCCCGACGCGGTGATCCAGGCGTCGCGCATGTCGGCGCCGCCAAAGCAGATGTTGGTCACGATGACGTCCGGGAAGGCGTAGTGCTCGGTCGAGCCATCGGGATCGAAGGCGGTGACGCCGCCGTTGATGATCGTCGCCACGCAGATCTTGCCGCCGGCCTCGACCGCCAGGCTGTCCAGCAGTTGGTAACCCGGCAGGTTGCAGACCACATTGCCCGGCATCAGCGGCGCGGCCTCGGCCAGGACGCCGGGCGAAGCCACGTCGAACGACCATAGCCGGCCCAGCATGGTGTCGGCCATGTAGACGGTCTTCTCGTCGGGCGAGAGGCCCACGCCGTTGGGCGAGACGAAGTGGTCCCGCCAGCGGGTGATCTTCGAGCCGTCGGCCAGGGCGTAGTAGAGCGCCCCGTACTTTCGGCCGTCCGGCGTCGAGCAGCCGTGGTCGGTGAACCAGAAGCCGCCCTGCTTGTCGAAGACCAGATCGTTGGGCCCGACCAGGGGTTTGCCGTCGCATTCGGCGTAGAGCGTGGTCACCGCGCCGGTCGCCAGGTCCACCCGCTGGATCGAGCCGCCCGTGTGCGTCGGCGGCGTCGGGCCGGGAATGTTCAGGCCATTGGCCTCGAAGAAGGCGAAGCTGCCGCCGTTGTTGGTGACATAGAGCGCGCCATCGGGGCCGATCGCCGCGCCGTTGGGGCCGCCGCCGGTCTGCGCCACCGTCTCCTTGCGGCCGTCGGGCCAGATCCGCGTCAGGCGCTGGCCCTGGATCTCGGTGACGATGACCGAGCCGTCGGCCATGGCCACGGGGCCTTCGGGAAACTGCAGGCCTTCGGCCGCCAGTTGGATGTCCATCGCGCGTCTCTCCCTGTCTCGCCTCTCACGGGCGATGAGGAGACTATAAACGCGCGTTTGAACTTGGCGAGGGTTCCGTTCCCCTGGTCGGTCAGCGCCTAGAGGGTAACGGTCGCGGGCGAAGCGGCGGTGAAGCGCGCCACCGCCGCCAGCAGATCCTCTCGAACGATCGGCTTGGCCAGGTGGCCGTCCATGCCGGCGGCGAGGCAGCGGGCGATCTGCTCGGGCATGACGTCGGCGCTGAGCGCCAGGATCGGCACGCGAGCCTTGGCGCCCTCCATGGCGCGGATGGCGTGAGTGGCGGCCAGGCCATCCATCACGGGCATGTGCACGTCCATCAGCACCAGATCGAAGTCCTGGTCGCGCAGCAGGGACACCGCCGTCGCCCCGTCCTCGGCGGTGATCGTCTCGTGCCCGCCCAGCGTCAGCAGGGCGTAGCCCAGCTCGCGATTGACGTGGTGGTCGTCGACGAGCAGCACCCGGGCGCCGCGCAGGTCGGCCGGCGACGAGGCCGCCGAGTCCAGTGTGGGCGTCGGCTGCGCGGGGATCGCGGGCAGTTCGACCCAGAAGCACGACCCTCGGCCCGGCGCGCTGATCACGCCGATCTCGCCGCCCATGCGCGAGACCAGAGCCTTGCTGATCGCCAAGCCCAGGCCGGTGCCGCCATATCCGCGGCTGATGGAGCTGTCGGCCTGGGTGAAGCGCTGGAACAGACGCGCCTGGACGTCGGGCGCGATGCCGATGCCGGTGTCCGAGATCTCGAACCGAAGTCGTTGGTCCGACACGTCGAGCCGGGCGGTGACGGCGCCGTCGCGCGTGAACTTGATGGCGTTGGACAGCAGGTTCAGCAGCACCTGACGCAGGCGCGTTTCGTCCAGCAGGAAGAGCGGCCGCTCGTCCCCGCCTTGGATCTCTATCCTCAAAGCCAGCTTCTTGGCTTCCGCCGCGGGGCCGGCGATCGCCACCGCGTCGCGCAGCACGACGGCCGGCGCCAGCGGCCCCGGGTCCAGCTCCATCCGGCCGGCTTCCAGCTTCGAGAAGTCCAGCAGGTCGTTGATGATCTCGACCAGCGAGCGGCCGGCGCGATTGATCAGATCGAGGCGTCGGCGGCTGTCGGGCGACAGGCCAGGGTCGCCGGCCACGAGGTCGGCGAAGCCCAGGATGCTGTTCAGCGGCGTGCGGATCTCGTGGCTGATCGTCGCCAGGAATTCGGACTTGGCCTTGTTGGCGGCCTGGGCGCTGGCCTGGGCGTCGCGGGCCGCGTCACGGCCTCGCGTCATCAGGGCCTGCAGGCGCTTCTGCCGTTCCAGGATCATGGCGGCGGTCAGGCAGACCGCGAACAGCATGACGTGGAAGATCACGGCGTGCCGCAGGGGCGTCAGCGCCGCGTTGCGGTCGATGCCGACGCTATGCAGCACCGCGGGGATCGAGGCGGCCAGGGATGCGATGACCAGGATCGCCGCCGCCCGAGGCCCGCCTCGGAACACGGCCAGCATGGCGGGGGCGAACAGCAGGGCCTGCAAGCCAGGATCCCAGGTGAAGATCGCCACCGCGCTGATGACCACCAGCGCCGTGAGCATGGCGATCTGCCAGGGCGAGGCCGGGAACATCGGCTTATGGCGGCGGTCCATCAGCATGATGGTGGTCGGCATCGCCAGGAACAGGCCCAGCACGTTCGGCGGGATCCAGTCGGCCCAGCCGCTCCACATGGGCCTGCCGCGAGAGAGCGCCAGACTGACGGTCGTGATCGTCGAGAACACGACAACCAGCACCGCGGCGGCGGCGGTCAGGCGAGCCAGGCCCCACGGACTGCGCATCCGGTTGGTCAGGCCCAGACGCTCCAGACTCCAGGCGATGAGGACGTTCTGGATCAGGTCTTGCGGCACCACCAGCACGATGAACGAGAGGCGCACGCCAGCGATCAGTTCGATGGCGACGTGGACGACGCCGGCCAGCGCCAGCATGATCCATCGCGCCTTGCCCTTCAGAGTCAGCAGGCCGGCGATGATCACGGCGTTGGCCGTCCAGATCGACGGCAGGTTGTGGGTCGCGCCAGCCAGGAACAGGCTGAAGACGATGGAGCCTCCGAAGGCCGCCAAGAGGCCCGCGATCCGCAAAGTCTGGTCGTCGCGCGACGGAATTCGGATAGCCGCGATCAAGGTTGGTTCCCCCTATCCAGGGTGGGTGTCGCAGGTTGTCGTTGCGATCGGGTTTACGTCCTCGGCGCGTTCCGTCAGCGGCGCTCCAATACTCTGAATACGAACGCGTGATCGTCACCCTCGCCTGCGGCGTGCGCCTCGCGGCGAACCTCGGTCCAGGCGTTTTCGTCAAAGACGGGGAAATGAACGTCGCCATCGACCTGGGCGTCGACGTCGGTGAGATAGAGCCGCCTGGCCTTGGGCAGGGCCAGCTCGAACAGGGCGCGGCCGCCGATCACGCAGACCTCGTCGACGCCATCGTCGGCGGCCTGCTCCCTGGCGATCTGCACGGCCTCCGACCAGGTTTCGCAGGCGATCGCGCCTTCGGGCTCGAAGCTCTGGTCGCGGGTCAGCACGACATTCATCCGGCCGGGGAGGGGCTTGCGCGGCAGGCTGTCCCAGGTCTTGCGGCCCATGATGATGGGCTTGCCCAGGGTGTTGGCCTTGAACAGGGCCAGGTCCGACTTCAGCCGCCAGGGCAGGTCGCCGTCGCGACCGATCACCCCGTTGGCGGCGCGGGCGACGACAATGGCGAGGGTGGGCAGGGTCATGGCTCTTGATTAGCGGGCGTCGGCTTGGCGCGCCATGGCTTGATCGAAACCTGAACGTTGATCACTCTGGCTTCCAAGAACACAGGACGGGGAGAGGCGCGATGTCGGCGACGGCGTTCGAGATGCACATGGCCCGGACGGGCGGAGTCGAGGTCCTGCGCGGGCGCGAGATCGCGCCGCCGCCGCCGGGCCCCGGCGAGGCGCGCGTGGCGATCGAGGCGGCGGGCGTCGCCTTCGCCGACATCGTCATGCGCACCGGCCTCTATCCGGGGGTGAAGGCCCCGGTGACCCCGGGCTACGACTTCGTCGGCCGGATCGAGGCGTTGGGGCCAGGCGTCGAGGGCTTCCAGGTCGGCCAGCGGGTGGCGGCCCTGACGGTCACGGGCTCGTACGCCACGCGGCGCAATGTCGAGGCGCGCTGGCTTGTCGCCGCGCCGGAGGGGGCGCCGGCCGAGGCCCTGGTCGCCGGCGTGCTGAACGGCCTGACCGCCTGGCAGATGTTCCACCGCGTCGCCGGCTCCGTGGCGGGCGAGTGGGTGCTGGTCCACGGCGCGGCGGGCGGCGTTGGCGGGCTTCTGCTGGATCTGGCGCGGCTGTCCGGCGTCAAGGCGGTCGGCACGGCCTCGGCGGGCAAGAAGGCCGAGGTCGAGGCCAAGGGCGGCGTGCATGTGGACTACCGCGCAGAGGCCGTTGCGGCGCGGGCGATCGAGATTTCAGGTGGCGGCGTGGTGGCGGCCTTTGACCATGTCGGCGGGCCGCACTTGAAGACCGCCTCGCTGGCCGCCCTGCGCGATGGCGGGACCGCGGTGCTCTACGGCGGCTATGACGCGACCAGGGGCGGCAAGGCGCGGCCGGGCGCGATGCTGAAGATGCTGCTGGCCGATCGCCTGTCGGCCCTGAAGCTGTTCAGCGAAAGCCGGGGCGTCGTCGGCTACAACGTCACGTCCTGGCGCGACGCCCGGCCGGAGGCCTACCGCCAGGACCTCACCCAGGTTCTGAAGCTGATCGGAGAGGGCGCGATCCAGCCGACGATCGCCAAGGTCTTGCCGCTTAGTGAGGCCGGCGAGGCTCAGGCGCTGCTGCAGTCGGCGAAGCTGGCGGGCAAGATCGTGCTGAGGCCGTAGAGCGGCGGCGGGGGGCGAAGGGCGGCTTTCGACACAAGTCAGAAGTAGGGGAAGTCTACTTGCGCGTCGCGCTGAGGCCGCACAGGACTAGTGGTTCTCTGCGTTAGGCTGCGTTGCCCACCCGAGGTTGCTTCTGTAATCAACGGGCTTTGCGGTGCTGCCCAACGCATACGGCCGAGCAATTTCGAAGAGGTTGAATACGGGGCCCAGCGAAAGCTTGGCGTTTTTATTCTTAAGCAAATGGCCCCGCTCGCGCGGGGCCAAGACAGCCTATTAGCCCCAGTTGCGGAGCAGGTATCACGCAATAGCCGCGCCGTAGGGCTGAGCGTCGATGTTGCCCACAAGGGCGACGCTTCCACGATCGGGCGCGATAGCCCAATCGAAGTCGGCTCCGTCACCGCCGACCGCCGTCACAAGGTTATAGAAGTCCTTCGTGGCACCGAGCGTCGCCAAGCTGCCGTCAGTGTTACGGCCCGTTGTCACATCGATGGCGTCGGCCGCGGTAAGCGCTCTGAGGGACGCTGTGCCTGGGGTTGTCGATGTGTTGGTAGTCACAATGCCGAGCGAGGCTGCGATCTTGTCGTTGAGGTCTATGACGCCGTCGCGATTGTCATCATACTCAGAATATTTCGACGGATCGATCCGGTCGCCGGCTGAGACCTTTACGTACTGGTAGGTGTTTGAGTTGCTCGTGCCATAGAGCAAGTCTTTGATCTTGTCCGGGGTCGAGAGTTGCACGCCCAAAGCGTCGGACGGATTGAACATGAGGTTGGAGCTGGCGTTGTCGCTGCCGAAGATGTGCGACTTGAACCAATCCCAAGCTCCGCTCAATGAGGACGAGATATTGCTCCAGGTAGACCCGAGCGCCGAGGTGAAGCTATTCCAGACCTGGGAGGTAAATGAGACATTCGTGCTTATTGTTGTTCCCGAAGAGACCAGCGTCATCCCGACGTCGATGGTATTATTCGAATTGGATGTAGTTGAAGTTACGTAGACTGTGTCTGCGACCCATTGTGGCGGCAAAGGCGTTGTGTTCTTTGTGGCGGTAAGAACGTTGTAAGTACTGCCAATGCCTACGATGAAGGGGATGGAAGCGTTGCCATAAAGGCGCCCGTAGGGGTCGAGTGTACCGCCATCGAAAGTCAGAACGGTCCAGACCGATCCGCCCATGACGACATTGTTGACAACATTCGTCATCGCATTGTCTGTGACGTAGCCTAAGTCGTGATTCAGATATGCGGTGTCGAGATCATTGATCGGGACGCGATCGATCTCTTGCAGCACCGATTTAACGAAAGCCACATTTGCTGCGGTTCTGGGAATATGGACCGTCACCGGTGCGTAATAGTCCCGTGGATCATCTAGATTGCCGCCGCCTGGCGGCCCGCCAACATGGCTCGCAATATTGTAGCCGTTCGCCATAAACGTGGCGTACCGGTCTGCCTGTTCCCAGGCATCGTTATCGCCGTTACCCCCGAAATGCCCGTACTGAGGAACTGGTGGACCACTCATAGTCGACCTCCGTCAATGAGACGGAATAAACCTGAAGTCGTGTTATTTGAGAATCAACCTTGGGTGTTGATTAGTTCGGAACTTTAAGAGCGATGCCGGCGTCGCGGCATTTGCTCGTAATCCTGCTCGCCTGAGCGGTCTCACTTTCCAGAGGGGCGCCGCGATACCGCGGAACTAGGAGGACCAAGTCGACGGTTGCGAAAAGGCCGGCTTCCGGAAGCGGCTTCGCGTAATTGATGATAAAGGGGACGTGTTTGCGGGACCCAATTTTGGCATGCCCGCAAATGGCTTTCCTGTCCGCCGACAGGATCGCGTCCTCTATTCGCGTTGGCTTTCGGCTCCTGTCTTCGCGTTGGACCAGATCGAGCGCCTGCGCGCGCACGTAGGAATCTTGCTGGCTCTCTCTGCTGCAGCCCGACAACCCTACGATCGCGAGCGCTGAGCCAAGGGCAGCCGCGAACCTGTCCAAACGCGCCATGCAATCCTCATGAGTTGGGCGAGCCGCATCCTAGCGCGACTATAGGTCGAGCCAAGACCCCGTTTGAGTGCATGTGGCAGGGGTGAGGTGGATGCTGGGGGGCAACTACCTTGGACACCTAGGTCCGCCTCCTACCCATGACCGACGCGGTGTGGGGCTGCTTTGCACTAACGAAACGGCGAGTTCTTCGCGTCGAAATGAGGGATAGGTGTTGGCCTGTCGCTTGAGACTCCGGTGTCGATGTTACACCAGCTGGACAGCGTCTTTCCCGTGGCCGCGTCTTAGATCAAATTCACGACCTGACAGCCCCCATGGAAGTATTCTGGAAACTGATCTCGCTCGCGCACAAGGTGGACTCCCGCAGGCGCGGACGTCCAAACACTAGGGGTCCGCACGAACACCGCAACCCATACTCTTCGGGGCGAGTCTAGCTCGGGCGGTTCGCCAGAGGTGGTGAATGGAAGCTCATCACGGTCGCGGACTGTCATCAGCATGTAGTGCCGAACGAAGTCCGTCTTCCTTAGGCCAGCGGCGGGCAGGATCGCTTGTGCATCGACCTGTGCGACAGGAGGGGCCGGAGCAGAACACGCCGCGAGGTTCAGACTTGCGTAGGCGCCCACGGCGGCGACTTGAAGACGGATCGAGCGCATACTGCCGACAATGCGGCAGTCGACGCCCGGCATCCACCCATCTCGGACGATCGTCATGTCTGCTCAAGGCGCTGGACCGCCCTAGCCGCCAAACGGCGTGATGATCTGCTGGGCGCTGGCGCGGGCGATCAGTTCGTCGTCGGGTCGGAAGAAGTCGGCCTCGACGTGGATGATCGACTTGGTCTTGGCCACGACGCGGCCTTCCAGGCGTAGCGGCTCGGCCTTGCCGACGCGGATGAAGTCGATTTTCAGGTTGCTGGTGCGGAAGGCCGCGTCGGCGGGAGCGGCGGTCATGGCCGCGAAGGCCAGGATCTGGTCGGCGAGGGCGGCGAGATAGCCGCCGAACAGCGAGCCGTCGACATTGAGCAGTTCCGGCGAGGGCCGCCAGGTCTTCCGGGCCCAGCCCGGCCCCCAGGCGTCCAGAGCGCCCAGCTTCAGGGTCTGCACGACGGGCGGGAGGATTGCATCACCGGAGGCGAGCTGATCCAGCCGATCCGTCGCCCAGGTCAAACAGAAACCTCGGCCTTGATGTGCGGGTGGGCCTGGTAGCCTTCCAGCGTGAAGTCCTCGTACTCAAAGCCGAACAGGTCACGCTTGTCGGCGATCGTCATGGTCGGGAAGGGATAAGGCTCGCGGGTCAGCTGCTCGCGGGCCTGGTCGAGGTGGTTCAGGTAGAGGTGCGCGTCGCCGAAGGTGTGGACGAACTCGCCCGGCTCCAGGCCGACGACCTTGGCGACCATCAGGGTCAGCAGGGCGTAGGACGCGATGTTGAACGGCACGCCCAGGAACACGTCGGCGCTGCGCTGGTAGAGCTGACAGGACAGCTTTCCATCGGCCACGAAGAACTGGAACAGGCAGTGGCAGGGCGGCAGGGCCATGTCGTCGACATCGGCCGGGTTCCAGGCCGAGACGATGTGGCGGCGGCTGCTGGGATTGGTCTTCAGGTTCTCGACCAGGTTGCTGATCTGGTCGATCACGCGGCCGTCGGGGGTGGCCCACGAGCGCCACTGCTTGCCATAGACCGGGCCAAGGTCGCCGTTCTCGTCGGCCCACTCGTCCCAGATGCGCACGCCGTTGTCCTTGAGATAGGCGATGTTGGTGTCGCCCTTCAGGAACCACAGCAGCTCGATGATGATCGAGCGCAGGTGCAGCTTCTTGGTGGTCAGGACCGGGAAGCCCTTGGAAAGATCAAAGCGGATCTGCCGGCCGAAGACGCCCAGCGTGCCCGTGCCCGTGCGGTCGCCGCGCTGGACGCCGTGGTCGAGGATGTCGCGCAGGAGGTCGAGATATTGCCATTCGGGGTGGTCGTGGGCGACACCAGCGAGCGGGGTATGAATGTTCAAGGGAGCACCGATCGAGTTGACTTGATCGGTCTGAGGCATCTGGCGCGATGCCGCGATATTGAACTCGCTATCGTACACGGGACCTCACAGTACGAGTCGCACTTATCCACAACGCTTGTGGGCGCAGTTGGTTAACCACAGCTTACGCACAAAGTTCTGTGGATAGTCGTTGCGGCGGCTTTTCTGCCTCAGGAATGCTTAGCTGAAAGCAATAACGACGGATGTTCGCTTAGCGTCGTTAACCGTAAGGGGAGGCTGAGTCGGCTCGAGGTGCAAACTAGTGGTCTCCTCAGGATCGTTGAGGAGACCACCTCACAAATTGCTACTTGCTCGGCGCGAGACCCGTGTTCAGCACCCAGCCGACATTGTCGTTCTCGTCGGCCACTTCCCACCACAGCTCCTGCTGCTTGCCGGTCGGATAGACGATGGCGCCGGCCGGCAGGGTGCGGATCAGCTTGCCGCCGGCGACCGGGGTCGCGCGCATGGCGACGGGGCGCTGGGCGGTGAAGGTCTTGGCGGGAGCGGTCGCGGCGGCCGGACCAGCTTCCGACAGCAGGCCGAGGTCGCCGATCATCTTCGAATAGGCGTTGATGAACGACAGGGTGACGATGCGGCCGATGTCGGTGTCCTCATAGCCGCCGCCCACCGCGCCGGCGAAGCCCAGCCCGCCGCCCGCGCCCCAGCCGATATCGTTCTTCACCGCATAGCCTTCCGACACCGACATGGTCTCGGTGGTGCGGACATTGGTCAGCGACAGGACGGTGTTGGCTTCCAGCTTCTTGGTCTTGATGCCGCCGACCAGGCCGCCGACGCGACCGCCGATCAGGCCGCCGATGGCGCCGGCCACGGCCGTTCCGCCGACATTGCTGTTGCTGCCTTGGACCTCGGCGACCAGCACGTAGTCGGCCGCCTTCACCTGGCCCTGGCCGACGTTCGAGCCGCGCTGCAGGCCGAGGTTGCCGCCGATGGCGCGCTCCTTCTCGGCCGCGCTGAGACCCGCGCCCCGATCGACCAGGTTGAAGCAGCCCGAGCGCTGGACGATGGCGCGCAGCACCTTCTGCGGCGAAGCGAGGTTGTACTGGGTCCAGCCGCTGGAGTCGTCGCCGTCGACGATCGACAGCGTGCCCAGCTTGCGCGTGCAGCGCGGGACTTCGCCGGAAGCCTGGGTCTGCATCTGCTGGCCCTTGCTGGCCTTGGCTTGAGCAAAGCCGGTGGCCGGCGTGAGGGCGGAAAGCGTCAGGCCGACGATCAGCGCGCTGCGGAAGGCTTTCATATCTTGGCATTCCCCGAACAAGTGTGCGGGCGCACTCGTACAGGTGAATTTTTACAAAGCAAAGTTACGGCGCCGTTAGCCAGCGAAGCCGCCTTCATCCAGGAACTCTTGTTCGGCCGCCGTGGTCTCGCGGCCCAGGCCCCCGTTCCGGTGCGGGAAGCGGCCGAACCTGGCGATGATGTCGCGGTGCGCGAGCGCCCATTTCATCGACTCCTCGTCGCCGGTGTCGGCCTGCAGGCCGGCGAACAGCTGGACGCTGAACTCCTGGTCGACCAGCGACTCCGAGTGCTCGAACGGCAGGTAGAAGAAGGGGCGCAGCGTGGGCTCGATGCTGGGGTCGTGGTCGTGGCCGGCGGCGATGGCGGCGCGGGCGAACATGCGGGCCAGCGGATCGGTCGCGAAGGCGTGCGGCGTGTTGCGGAACATGTTGCGCGGAAACTGGTCCAGCAGGATCAGCAGGGCCAGCGCGCCCTCGGCCGTTTCCGCCCAGGCGTCATATCGGCGCATCGAGGCGCGGTAGTGGGTCTGCTCGAACTTCAGCGCGATGGCGGAGTCGAACGCCGCGTCCTTGGCGAACCACTTGGTCGGGCCGGCCTGGCGCCAGAAGGCGACGATGTCATTGGGATGCGCGGCCATCGTGTCTCCACCGTCCATGTTCAAGCTCGGTTCATCCGGCGAGTCCGAGACTGCTATCAAGGGACAAGCCCGGGTCTGCCATCAAGGCCCTTCGGAGCAAGATATGAAACGTGTGATCACGACCGCCCTGGCGCTTTCGTTGCTGGCGGGCGCGGCTCAGGCCGGCGCGGCGGGGGCGGTGGTCGCTCAGCAGCAGCAACAGCAGCGCGAACAGCAGCAGCGGGACGGCGGTCCGCGCCCGGATCGCGGTGGCGATCGAGGCGAGCGGGGCGGTGATCGCGGCGGTCCTCGCCAGCCCGACGGGGGCTGGAACCGGGGCGATCGCCCGCAGCCGCCGCAGGGCCAGCCTCAACCCGCGCGTCCGGACGGCGACCGCGATCGCGGCGGCGACGACCGCCGGGGCGGCGGGGACCGCAACGACAACAACCGTCCTGGCTGGCAGGATCGTGACCGCGACCGTGATCGCGACCGCGACCGCGACCGCAACGACTATCGTTGGAACGACAACCGCGACCGGGATCGCAACGACTATCGCTGGAACGACAATCGTAGCTGGGAATGGAACGACCGGGGCCACGACCGCTACCGGGACCGCGATCGCGGGCGGCCGCGCTATGACCGCTATAGCTATCGTCCCTTCTATTCGGCGCCGCAGCGCTATCGCGCGCCCGTCTATCGCTATCCGCGCGGCTGGTATGTGCGGAGCTGGTCGTTCGGCGACTATCTGCCGGGCGGCTGGTACGGAAGCTCTTACTATCTCGACGCCTGGCGGTACGGCCTGCCCCAGCCGCCGATCGGTTGCGAGTGGGTGCGGGTCGGCGACGACGCCATCCTCGTCGACATCTGGAGCGGCCAGGTGCTCAGCGTCTGGCGCGATCTCTTCTGGTGATCAAGGCGGGGCGGGGGAGCGATCCTCCGCCCTTTTTTCGCGCCGGCGGCGCGGGTTTTTTCACCCCGCCATGGCGAAGCCGCGAACCTCCGCCTAAAACGGGGTCGCGAAGGCTTCGCGATTTCCGCGTTCTGTCGGCTCCGCCTTGACGAAACGGCAAAAAAACGCTCAAACGCCCGGCCTTCGTCGCTCTTCCGTTGCGTGGGGCGACCCTGATCGACCAGTCCTGGAGAAAAAACATGCGCGTCTACTACGACCGCGACGCCGACATCGCCCGCATCCTGGACAAGAAGATCGCCATCGTAGGCTATGGCAGCCAAGGTCACGCCCACGCGCTTAACCTTCGCGACTCCGGCGCCAAGAACGTCGCCGTCGCCCTGCGCGCCGGTTCGCCGACCGCCAAGAAGGCCGAAGGCGAGGGCCTGAAGGTCATGACGGTGGCCGAGGCCGCCGCCTGGGCCGACCTGATCATGATCCTGGCGCCGGACGAGCACCAGGCCGCGATCTACAAGAACGACATCGCCCCCAACATCCGTGACGGCGCGGCCCTGCTGTTCGCCCACGGCCTGAACGTCCACTTCGGCCTGATCGAGCCGAAGAACACCATCGACGTGCTGATGGTCGCGCCGAAGGGCCCGGGCCACACCGTGCGCGGCGAGTACCAGAGGGGCGGCGGCGTGCCGTGCCTGATCGCGGTGCACCACAACGCCACCGGCAACGCCCTCGACCTCGGCCTGGCCTACGCCTCCGCCATCGGCGGCGGCCGTTCGGGCATCATCGAGACCAACTTCCGCGAAGAGTGCGAGACCGACCTGTTCGGCGAGCAGGCCGTCCTGTGCGGCGGCACGGTCGAGCTGGTCCGCGCCGGCTTCGAAGTGCTGGTGGAAGCCGGCTACGCGCCCGAAATGGCCTATTTCGAGTGCCTGCACGAGCTGAAGCTGATCGTCGACCTCATGTACGAGGGTGGCATCGCCAACATGAACTACTCGATCTCGAACACCGCCGAGTACGGCGAGTACGTGACGGGTCCGCGCATCATCACGCCGGAAACCAAGGCCGAGATGAAGCGCGTGCTGGAAGACATCCAGTCGGGCAAGTTCGTCCGCGACTTCATGCTGGAAAACCAAGTGGGCCAGCCCTCGTTCAAAGCCACTCGCCGTCGCGCGGCCGAGCACCAGATCGAGGAAGTCGGCGGTCGCCTGCGCGACATGATGCCCTGGATCGCCAAGAACAAGCTGGTCGATCAGGCCAAGAACTAAAGCGCGATAGCCGAAAGTGGTCGCCGGTTTCGGCGGCCATCGCGCGGCAAGCAAAAATGGCTTTCGAGCCTCTAGCTTCAGTACCCAAAGCTTATCCCACGAAGCCCTCGGCCCTCCCAGGCCGGGGGCTTTTCGTTTGCGGCTTGCGCAACGACGTTCTCCGTGCATAACTGAACCAAATGGTTCAGTATTTAGCCGCCCGCCTCGACGCCTCGTTCGCCGCCCTGTCCGACGCCACCCGGCGCGGGGTGCTGGAGGCGCTGAGCCGTGGCGAGGCGTCGATCACCGAGCTCGCCAACCACTTCCAGATGACCCTGACGGGCATGAAGAAGCACGTCGCGGTGCTGGAGGAGGCCGGGCTGGTGACGAGCCAGAAGATCGGCCGCGTCCGCACCTGCCGGCTCGCCGCGGGCGGGCTGGAGGAAGAGGCCGCCTGGATCGAGCGCTATCGCCAGCGCTGGGCGCTGCGGTTCGACGCGCTGGACGACGTTGTCGAGGAACTCAAGCAGAGGGAGGACCCGGATGTCCGGAAAGAATGAGACGGTCGTGACGCGCAAGTCGGACCGGGAGCTGGTCGTGACCCGCGTCTTCGACGGCCCTGTGCGCCTGGTGTTCGAGGCCTGGTCCAAGCCTGAGCTCTTCCAGCGCTGGTGGGTCCCCAAGGCGCTGGGCGTGCCGCTGCGCGCCTGCGAGATGGATGTCCGCACCGGTGGCGGCTATCGCCTGGAGTTCGGGCTGGACGCCGCCAACAGCATGGCCTTCTTCGGCAAGTACACCGACGTGACCCCGCCCTCGCGCATCGTCTGGACCAACGAGGAGGGCGGCGAGGTGTCGGTCACGACGGTCACCTTCGAGGCCCAGGGCGACAAGACGCTGCTGACGCTGAGCGAGCTCTATCCCAGCAAGGCGGCCTGCGACGAGGCGCTTCAAGGCTCGGCCCAGGGTTTCCAGGTGCAGTTCGAACAGCTGGACGAGCTGCTGGTCGAGCTGGTCGCCTGAGCCGCTATTCCAGGACGAACACCGGTCCCCAGCCCAGCTGGTATCGGTGCTCGCCCGAGGACAGGTGCGGGCGTAGCTGCCAGGCGCCCGGCTGCAGCACGCTGGGCGGGCGGCCTTCGACATAGGTGACGGTCAGCACCTCGCCGCCGGGCTCGGACACCGAGAACTGGCGGATCGGCGGGGCGGCGTTGGACAGCGCCCGGGCGATCTCGTCCGGGCCGCGCACCCGCAGCGGGGCGGGGGCCGCCAGGCGCGCTGCGACCTCGGCATAGGCGCCGACGGCGATGACGCGCGGACCCTGGCGCAGGGCGCCGTAGCCGACATGGGTGAAGCTGGGCGCGACCAGATTGGCCCGGTGGCCCGGGCTGTCGCGCCACTGGTTCATGATCTGGTCGGGACGCACCGCGCCGTCGGCGTTGCGGCGCATGGCGATGTTCTCGGCCGGCGCGCCGACCAGGTCGCGGGCCAAAAGGCCGACGCGGCCGGCGGGGGAGTAGCCCTCCCGCGTCAGGTGGTCGAAGCGTTCGGTCACGGCCATGTCGGCGGCGTGGGCGCGGGCGGCGGCGGCGAGGCCCGGATCCCAGGCCAGCGCCGCCGCGCCCTCGCGGCGGCGGATCAGATTGTTCAAGTCGAGCAGGGTCTGCTCGAAATCCTCGTCGAAGTCGCCGCCGGGCGGGTCGGCCAGCAGGCCGCGCAGACGGCGCTCATAGGCCAACCAGGGCTGGGCCGGGGCGGCGCGGGCGGCGCGGGCGAGGGACGCGGCGGCGACGGCGAGACCGCCGGCCAACAGGGTTCTTCGCGCGATGGACGTCATCTAGCCTTCCGACAAACATTGACAGGGTGGCCTCGGGACCAGACGTAAGGCGCATGCGTCCCGTCCGTTCCCTATGGCTCGCCGGCCCCCAGGTCTGGCTCCCCGATTCCGAAGCCCAAGCCGCCCGCGAGCGGGCGATGTGCCTGGACGCCGGCTTCGAACCCTTGGTCCCCGCCGTCATGCCGCCTGGCGAGGGCGGCGACGAGCTGGCGGCGAGGCAGTTCTACGCCGCCCGCATGGCGCAATTGCGCCAGGCCGACGCCGCCATCGTCAACCTGACCCCGTTCCGAGGCCCCTCGGCCGACACGGCGGCCGTGTTCGAGGCCGGCGTGCTGGCGGGCCTGGGCCGGCCGATCTTCGCCTATCTGAACGTCGCCAGCGAGATCGAGGCCGAGTACGTCGCCCGCGTCGACCAGATGCTGGGCGCCACGCTCGACGAGAACCGCGTCTGGCGCGACGCCGACGACTGCCAGGTCGAAGACCACGGCCTGCCCGAGACCGTCATGCTGTGGGGCGAGGCGCGGCGGCTGTTCGTGATCGTCACCCACGACCCGCTGCGGGATCTGACGGGGCTGGAGCTGTGTTTGGAGGCGCTGGGGCTCTACGCGGAGTAGGGGGAAGCGGACCTTCGGAAGGTCCGGAATGGGTGGCGAGCGGACGCGCTTCAAATCCTCCCCCTGTGGGGGAGGTGGTCGCGTCAGCGACCGGAGGGGGGCGTGGAGCTGAGATTCGGCTGCGCTCCCCTCTCCGTCGTCCCTTCGGGCCGACACCTCTCCCACAGGGTGAGGATTTGTCCGCAAAGGGCCGCAAGCCGACCTCCCGAGGTCGGTGCGAACCTTACATCTCTTGGAGGCCGCAGCGTGCAGGGCTGACCGGGTTGGTCAAGGACGGCTTCGCCGCCGCGGCGCGGCCGCCCGGAGGGCGGTCCTTGAGCAACCCGGACAGCCCTGCGATCGTCTCGCCGTGAGATGTAAGGATGGCTCCCGTCGCTGGGGACGGGGCTCTGACTAGCGGGGGCAGGCGCGAAAATCCCTCTCTCCATGAGAGAGGGTATTCGCGGCGCCGAACGCTCGTAGTTGGCGAGATCGCAGCCAATGAAATCAATCGCTTGTCGATTTTAGACGCCGCTGCGTCATCCGCGTAAAAACCGCCTCCATACTGATCTCACCCGATAGCGCGGAAGGGACGTCCGGCCGGCGATCGTGACGGCTGTTGGGGGTGGTCGAGCGGGAAGCGCTCGCCGGTCTTTCTTCGGGAAGGCGTCTTCGCGACGGATCCAGGTGCAGGTTCCCTGAAACATCGGGACGAAGCTCTGGCGGCGAAGACTTCGGCGGCGCGACAGGTTCGGGCTGAAATCGCCCGGGCGTTCCGGGACCGGGGTTCGTCGCCCCGGCCCGCCCGTCGGGGGCCGACTGTCGGGAGCGGGTTAAAACCCCGCGCCCCGCTGGCTCACCGGATAACGGCTACGCGGAGCGTCTGGCTTCGTCGAAACGGTACACACACTTCCAACCTCCGGGCGTCGCCCGGACGCTCCGCAGTCCCTTCCATCCCTTCAGCGGCCAGCCGCGTGAGGCGGCGAAGCCGTGCGCGGGCGCGCTCACCACCCCAGCGCCGCCTCGCCCCGCAGGATCGCCTCGGCCTGCGCTGTGTGCTTGCCGCCGTCGCGGTCGTGCAGCACCAGGGGCGGCAGCAAGACGAGCGGGGCCTTGCCGGTCTTGATCGCGCGGACGAGCACTCGCTTGGCCGGGGCGTCGGCGAAGGGGGCGATCGGGCGGATGCGGAACGAGCCGGCCTTGGGCGCCAGTTGCGCCAGGATGTCGGCCAGGCGGTCGGCGCGGTGGATGATCGTGATCGTCCCGCCCTCGCGCACGGCCTTCAGGCAGAAGGTCGTCCAGGCCTTTAAGCCGCCGTCGGCCATCCACGCGCCGCTCTTGGCGGGGTGGGGGGCGCGCAGGGTCGCGGCGTCATCGAAGAACGGCGGATTGGTCATCACCGCGTCGAAGACCGGCAGGCCCAGGGCCCGGAAGCCCGAATCGACATCGCCCGTCTGGATGGCGACTCGCGCCGACAGCCCGTTGAGGTTGGCGTTCTCCACGGCCAGGGCGGCGTGGGCCGGGTCGCGCTCGACGCCCTGGAACAGGACCTCCGGCCGGCGAGTCGCCGCGGCCAGCAAGGCGCCGCCGACGCCGCAGCCAGGCTCCAGCACGCGCTGGCCGGGCAGGGCGTCGCAAGCGGCCGCCAGCAGGGCCGCGTCCATGCCGGCCCTGTAGCCGTCGGCCTTCTGGCGCAGCCGCACGCGGCCCCCCAGAACCCGATCCTCCGTCACCTGTCGATCGTCCAATGCTTTTGGGGCCTTGTGCTCGCCTTGACCCTGACCTATCCCGCCACCATTGTCCCTCGCAACGGTAGATCCCTCCGGATAGCGAAGAGGGGGACGCCGCAAGGAGATCATGGTTTTGGACGCAGCCGCAGCGACCCTCCCCCGGACGTCGGGCTCGGTGGATCGTCTCGTGCGCCTCGCCGAGACCGACATGGCCGGCGTCAACCGCCTGATCACCGAGCGCATGCAGAGCGACGTGCCGATCATCCCGGCTCTGGCCGAGCACCTGATCGCCGCCGGCGGCAAGCGCCTGCGCCCGCTGCTGACCGTCGCCGCCGCGCGCCTGGCGGGCTCGGACAACGACCACTGCCTGAAGCTGGCCGCGGCCGTCGAGTTCATCCACACCGCCACCCTGCTGCACGACGACGTCGTCGATGGCAGCGCCCTGCGTCGCGGCAAGGTCGCCGCGCACTTGATTTGGGGCGGGGCGCAGAGCGTGCTGGTCGGCGACTTCCTCTTCGCCCGCGCCTTCGAGCTGATGGTCGAGACCAACTCGATGAAGGCGCTGGAGATCCTGGCCCGCGCCAGCCGCGTCATCGCCGAGGGCGAGGTCATGCAGCTGATGCGCAGCCACGACCTGAACCTGTCGCAGGCGCTGTATCTCGAGATCATCCAGGCCAAGACCGCCGAGCTGTTCGCCGCGGCTTCGGAGGCCGGCGCGGTGTCGGCCGGGGTCGACGCGGCCAGGACCGACGCGCTGAAGGCCTACGGCCTGAACCTGGGCCTGGCGTTCCAGCTGGTCGACGACGCCCTCGACTACGGCGGCGCGACCGAGACGCTGGGCAAGAACGCCGGCGACGACTTCCGCGAAGGCAAGGCGACCCTGCCGCTGCTGCTGGCCATCGCCCGCTCGGGGCCGCGCGAGGCCGAGTTCTGGGAGCGGGCCGTCGGCCGTCGCGAGCAGACCGAGGCCGACTTCCGCCGGGCCCGCGAGCTGATCATCGGCACCGGCGCGCTGGACGCGACCCTGGACCTGGCGACCGAGTACGCCGACAAGGCCAAGGCGGCGCTGGCGATCTTCCCGGCCAATGACTGGCGCGAGTCCCTGGAAAGCCTGGCCGACTTCGCGGTCAGCCGGACGGCCTAGACCCTCGGACCGCGCGGTGAATTCGGCGTAATCCGGCCCGGGCGATCTTCACAGGCGCGCGGAACAGGGCCACCTAAGCGGTCTGGGGCCGGCTTGGCCTGACGGGGACGCGAACTTGATCCGCTTTATTCTGAACGTTCTCTGGTTCTTTTTCGGCGGCTTCGTCATGGGCCTGGGCTGGCTGCTCGCCGGCCTAATCCTGGCCATCACCATCGTGGGCCTGCCCTATGCGGCCGCCGCCTGGCGGATCGCCGGTTTCGCCTTCTGGCCGTTCGGCAAGGAGATCGTCAGCCGCGAGATCCTGACCGGCCGCCAGGACCTGGGCACCGGGCCTCTGGGCTGCGGCCTGAACGTGATCTGGTTCGTGCTGGCCGGCTGGTGGCTGGCCCTGGGCCACGTCGCGGTCGCGGTCGTCGAAGGGATCACCATCATCGGCATCCCGTTCGCCATCAAGGACCTGCAGTTCGCCCGCATCGCCCTGGCGCCCGTCGGCCTCGAGGTCGTCCGGCGCTAGGCGCAAAAGAAAAGGGGCCGCCTCTCGGCGACCCCTTCGATCGTTTCGGTAGCTTGCGCCTCAGCCCGGCGAGACCATCTTTTCCGGACGGACGTACTGGTCGAACTCCTCGTTCGTCAGATAGCCGCCGCCGACGGCCTCCTCGCGCAGGGTCGTGCCGTTCTTGTGCGCGGTCTTGGCGATCTTGGCGCAAATGTCATAGCCCAGGCGGCCGTTCAGGGCCGTGACCAGCATCAGCGAGTTCTCGACGCCCTTCTTGATGTTGTCGATGCGCGGCTCGATGCCGACCACGCAGTTGTCGGTGAAGCTGATCGCCGCGTCGGCCAGCAGGCGGACCGATTGCAGGAAGTTATAGGCCATCACCGGGTTGAAGACGTTCAGCTCGAAGTGGCCTTGGCTGCCGGCGAAGGTCAGGGCGGCGTGGTTGCCGAACACCTGGACGCAGACTTGGGTGAGCGCTTCGCACTGGGTCGGGTTGACCTTGCCTGGCATGATCGACGAGCCGGGCTCGTTCTCCGGCAGCGACAGCTCGCCAAGGCCGGCGCGCGGGCCCGAACCCAGGAAGCGGATGTCGTTGGCGATCTTGAACAGGCTGGCGGCGACCGTGTTGATCGCGCCGTGGCTGAACACCATGGCGTCGTGGGCGGCCAGGGCCTCGAACTTGTTCGGGGCCGTCGTGAAGGGCAGGCCGGTGATCGCGGCGATGGCCTCGGCCACGCCCTCGGCGAAGCCGATCGGCGCGTTCAAGCCGGTGCCGACGGCGGTGCCGCCCTGGGCCAGCTGCATAAGCTTGGGCAGGGTCTGCTCGATGCGCTCGATGCCGTTTTCGACCTGCTGGGCGTAGCCGCCGAATTCCTGGCCCAGCGTCAGCGGGGTGGCGTCCTGCGTATGGGTGCGGCCGATCTTGATGATGTCCGCCCAGGCGTCCGACTTGGCCTTCAACGCCGTGTGCAGGTGCTTCAGGGCCGGCAGCAGGTCGCGAACGATCTGTTCCGCGCAAGCCACGTGCATGGCCGTCGGATAGGTATCGTTCGACGACTGGCTCATATTGACGTGGTCATTCGGGTGGACGGGCTTCTTGCTGCCCATCTCGCCGCCCAGGATCTCGATGGCGCGGTTCGAGATCACCTCGTTGGCGTTCATGTTCGACTGGGTGCCCGAGCCGGTCTGCCAGACGACCAACGGGAAGTGGTCGTTCAGCTTGCCGTCGATCACTTCGTTGGCGGCCTGGATGATGGCCTCGGCCAGCTTCGGATCCAGCTTGCCGAGCTTGGTGTTGGTCTCGGCGGCGGCGCGCTTGACGATGCCCAGGGCCCGCACGACGGGGAGGGGTTGCTTCTCCCAGCCGATCTTGAAGTTGCCGAGGCTACGCTGGGCTTGCGCGCCCCAGTAGCGGTCGGCGGCGACTTCGATGGGGCCGAAGGTGTCGGTCTCGGTGCGCGTAGCGGTCATGCGGCGATCTCCGGAAAAACGGTCGTGCGCGGTCTAGACCTTGAGCGCCGGGAGGGCAATGTTCGCCCACGCGAAGGAGACCCGCATGAGCCCTTATGTGGCGCTGCCCCGCTCGATCAACACCGGCAAGCGCAAGGTGCTGAAGGACGACCTGCTCGGGATCGCGCGGGATACGGGCTTCAAGGACGCCAGGACCTACCTCGCCAGCGGCAATCTCGTTCTATGGGGCGACCACGAAGGCGGCGTGGCGCTGGAGAGGGCGCTGGAAGACGCCTTGGAGGCGCGGATGGGGCTGCGGACCGACTTCATGGTGCGCTCGCCCGCGCAGATCCGGGCGATCATCGACGGCAATCCGTTCAAGGCCGAGGCGGCCGACCACCCCAGCCACGTGATCGTCAACTTCCTGAAGACGCCGCTGCCGGCGCAGGACGAGGCGATCCTGCGCGCGGCGATCACCGGGCCGGAACGCTTTGTGGTCGGCGCCTGCGAGCTCTATCTCGACTTTCCGATCAGCATGGCCGACTCGGTGTTGGATCGGGACTGGAAGAAGACCAAGCGTTCGCCCGTCGGGACCACGCGCAACTGGAACACGGTGATGGCCTTGGCCGGGATGATGGACGCGTGAGTCAGGTTCTCGATGGATCGGATTGGACGCATCACGGCAAGGTGCGAGCGCGCGAGGCCGGCGGGGAGCTGACGCTGGTCGTCGATGGCCTGACGACCCAGGGCAAGTACTACAAGCCGTTGATCTACGAGTTCTTCCGCAAGTCCTGGCGCGGCTCACGCCCGGCCTGGGGCGAGTTCAGCGTCGAGATCGGCATGGAATATGTCGGCGAGCCGCCGTGGATGGATCTCGACAACCTGGCCAAGGCGCTGCTGGACGCGATCAAGGGCTATGCCTTCCACGACGACGCCCAGGTCGCCCGGCTGCTGGTCGAGCGGCGGCCGGGCGATCGCGAGCGCATCGTCATCCAGGTGCGCAAGCTGAGCACCAACCTGATGCGGCGCACCCTGGAGGACTAAGAGCCGCGCCTCAGCTCCAGGGCAGCAGATAGCCCCACAGACCTAGCAGCACGCTCAGGAACACGAACAGCAGGGCGGTGAAGGTGAAGGCAACCTTGCGCCCGGCGGTCCAGCTGTCGACCCGGCGGCCGCCGCGCCACACCATCGGCAGGGCTCCGAGGGTCAGCACCGACATCAGCGCCGCGACCAGGGCGCAGGCCGAGGCGCTGAGCAGCCAGCCGCTGGGCCAGCCGAAGAAGGCCGCCGTCTGGTCCGAAGAGCGGATCGCGAAGACGCCCATGCACACGGCCGAGATCAGCCACAGCACGGCCTGGGCGGTCTGCATCTGGCTGGCGCGGGCCTGGACCGGCGTCTGGCGGGCCTCGCGACGGTTGCGGACGATGGTCCCCAGCACGGTCGCCAGGCTGGCGAGTCCGGCCAGGGCGACCGTCGCCAGCAGCAGGCTCGCGGACCGCATGGGGCCGATCCGCTCATAGGTCGCGAAACCGCGCGCCGCGTAGAAGCGCGACGGACGATCGCCGTTGGCGTCGAACACGATGATCAGCGGGCCGTCCACTGCCTTGAAGACGCCCGGTCGTCCGGCGGCGTTGAACAGCGCGGCCGAACCGCCTTCGCTGATGGACAGGCGGCCGTCCGCCGTCGCTCGCACCGTGGCCCGGCCGATGATGCGGTTGATGAAGCCTTCCAGGCCGCCATAGGCGCGGCGGGTCGTCAGGTAGTCGCCTTCATAGAGCTTGGCCTGCTCGTATGTCATAGCGCTGGCGGGCGGCACGGCGGGCGGCTTGGCGTAGAAGTGCTCGATGATCGTCGCGGGCAGGGTGGCGGGCAGGTTCACGCCGCTGTCGGTGTTGACCGAGATGAAGACGCCCAGGCCCAGGTCCGGCGCGATGACCATGTTCGAGTGGAAAAAGAGCGTCGCCCCCGCGTGGCCGAAACCGCGCCGTCCGCCGGGCAGCGGGATGTCCTGGAAGCCGGCGTTCCACCCGGCCGCTTCCGGGGCGGGGCGATACATCGGCGTGCGGAAGGCCTGGGCGGTCTTGGGCGAGAACACGGTCTTGCCGTCGATCACGCCGCCGTTCAGCAGCAGGGTCATGTACCTGGCCATGTCGCCGGCGGTGCTTGAGGCCGAACCCGCGGGCGCCACCTGGCCGATGAACTCACGCGGCTGAACCTTCCAGCCCAGCGACGTCCAGGAGAAGCCATCGGACAGCTCGGCGGCCAGGTCCTCCGACATCGGCGCCGGCAGGTTGTCGCGCCACGGCCGCGCCTCGCGGAAGGTCGTATGGCGCATGCCGGTCGGCAGGATGATCTCTTCGCTGATCAACTGCTCGAAGGGCTTGCCGGTGACGTTGGCGACCGCGGCGCCGGCCAGGGCGACGCCATAGTTCGAATAGCTTGGCAGCAGGCCGGGCTCGCGCACCCGGCGCGGACGTTCCTGGCGCAGATAGTCCGCCAGCGGGCGGATCCGGTTGGGATCACGCTCGAACAGCTGACCCATCGCGCGGTCCTCGAAGCCTCCCGTATGGGTCATCAGGTCGCGCAAGCGAACCTGAGTCTTCTTGCCCTGGTCCTTCAGCTGCAGCGGCTCGGGCAGGTAGAGGTTCACCGGACCGTCGAGGCGCATGTGGCCCGACTCGATCTCGTTCATCAGGGCGATCCAGGTGAACGTCTTCGAGATCGAAGCGATACGGAACAGGGTCTTGTCCGGATCGACGGGGCGGCGCTGGCCCAGATTGGCGAAGCCGTAGCCCTTCTTTAGGACCACCTGACCATTCTGGACCACCGAGATGGTCACGCCGGCGATGTGGTCGCGGGTCATGGCGCGTTGCACCACGCCGTCGACGAAGGCTTCGAGTTCCGGGCGGGGCAGCGGGGCGACGCCGACCGCCACCGGCTGGGCGGCGGGTAGGCTCGGCGCCTGGGTGGCCGGAGCAACGGTCGCGGGCTTGGGCGATTCAGCGGGGCGCTGGGCCGGACGGACGCGACGCGGACGCAGGCTGGAATAGGGGCGGGGGCCCGGCTCGACTGCGGGCGCGTCACTGGCCGGCGGCGGTGTCGGCGTGGCGTCCTGAGCGCGCGCCTCCGAACCCAGAGCGGACCATAGTGCGATGAAGGCCGCCGCGAGGGCGGCCGCGGGCGAAACGCGCGACGTCAACGATGTCCCCTGGGTGAAGCAGTAACTTCTAGGGTTTGTGTAACCTGCTTGCCGCGCGGGTCAAACCCGATACCGCTCAAGGCGTTCTGGGGGGAGATCGCTCGAAGGCGTAGAGCGGCAGCAGGGGACGCAGAGCCGGGCCGATCCACACCTGGGGTTCGGAGGCAGGCTCCGCGCCGGTCTCCTTTTCCTGGCGCGCGACGCAGGTCTGAACGCGCGCGCCTAGGGCGGCGAAGTCATGCGCGTCGGGGACGGAGGCCAGGAAGCAGGCGTCGAAATAGGGGTACTTGTCGCTCTCGCCGCAGCCGAACGAGGCGCGATCCGCGCGGGCGGCTGTCAGGATTAGCCGGTCGCTCTTCTGCAGGGGCGGGATGAACACGCCTGAAAAACAGGCGGAGATCACGACGACGCTGGGTCGATTAGGGCAGGCGTCGTCAAGGATGGCGGCCAGCAGATGCGGGCGCAGCAACTCCTCGCCGAGAATCGCGCCGTCCGGCCCGCCGTGCGAGCTGATGTAGAACAGGCAGCCGGCCTTGGCGGTCTGAGCGCTGGCGCGGAGAGAGTCATAGAGCGTTCGCGCATCCGCCGTCCCTGGCGCGTCGGCGGGATAGCGCTTGGGACGCACCGAGAACTGCTGGATGGAGGCCTTGTCGAAGCCAAGCTCGACCAGCGCCTTGGAGACATCGCGCCGGGCGTTGTCGAAGGCTTCGGTCGGGCCGCCGGAATGGGCGTGGTAGTCGCCCGCGACGACGACCGCGGTCCAGTTCGAGAACGGGCCGGCCCAGGCGACGGAAAAGGGGGCGAGAAGCAGGGCCAGAAGTCCGATGACCGCCGCCGCCGCCCGCATGGCCCGTCCCCCTCGGCTACTTCTTCTTGAAATTGGCGAAGGGCGTCGGCAGCGCCGTGCCGGTCGACTTGGCCAGCAGGCGGCCTTCGGCGTCGTAGAGCTCACCTTCCATGAAGCACACGGTGCGGCCCCACTTCACCACGCGGCCGACGCCGCGCAGCGCGCCGGGCATGGCTGGGCGCAGGAAGCTGGTCTTCATTTCCAGCGTGGGGACGACATGGGTCATGCCCGAGGTAATCATCCCAGCGACCGACATCGCCTCGTCCAGCATGGCGCAGACATAGCCGCCCTGGATCTGTCCCATCGGATTGCAGAGCAGGTCGGCGCGCGCGTTGAAGCCAACCTCGATCTCGCGATCGGCCTGGCGCACGGCCAGCAGCTCGAAGCCCAGGGTCTGGGATCCGCTGGGCTGGTTCTTGGATGCGCGGAAGCGCGCGAGGATCGCCTCGTCGCTCAGGGTCTGCGGAGCGTCGGAGACGACGTCGCTCATTTCTTCCGGAACTGGTCCAGGGAGACGATCTTCGGACCCTCGTCGCCGGACGGCGCGGGCCCCTTGGCTTCGGGCTCGTCCTGGGGCTCGGGATCATCCTCGACGATCTCGGGCGGGGCGAACTGCAGGGCGAACTGCACCGACGGGTCATAGAAGCGGGTGACGGCGGCATAGGGCACCGTCAGGCGCTTGGGTTGGCCGCCGAACTTCAGCGTCACCGAGAAGACGCTCTCGCCCGGGGCGAGGTCCCAGTACTGGTGCTGCAGGACGATCGTCATCTCGTCCGGATACTTGCCCAGCAGGTCCTGCGGGCCCGAGACGCCGGCGGCCTTGGTCTTGAAGGTGATGTAGAGGTGGTGGGGCTCAGGCAGGCCGCCCGGCTCGGCCGCCTTCTTCAGGGCGGCCCTGACCACGCCGCGCAGGGCGTCCTGGGCCATGGCCTCGTATTGCATGAGGTCTTCGGGCTGTTCGGTCTGGGACATGCGCTGAGGTCGATACTTCGGACTGAAAACGAAGCCGCGAGCCTAGCGTGTCGAACGCCTATCGCAAAGCTCTCCGATGTGGTCCGCGCGCCAAGGTCGCGGTCGTCACGCGCGGGGCGCGGCGCAACCGTTTGCGACGCTCTCGAAAAGAGAGGAGGGAGCCTCGGCAATGCATATGAGAGTGGAGGGATTCTGTTGGCAGGCTCCCTCCGGGCCCCGCCTAGGGATCTGAACCCCTAGGACTTAAGAGGCGAATTCAACGGCGCCGCATTACGCGGCGACGGCGAACTCTTCAGCGAAGTTATCGTTCGCATTTAGATAAAGGCCCGAAACGGTGGGCCAAGCCGAGAGAAAGCAGTCACCTTTACACGTCTGTCGATGCTGATCGGCCCCATGCAGTCCCATGATAACTTGGGAGAGATTTGGTGGAGCCGCCGGGAATCGCACCCGGGTCCAGTCCGCTTATTACGTGCGCGTTTATCCCCATAGTTCGGCCGAAGCCGGACAATCACAATATAGGGTGTTCGCCCTCGGTATGGAAGGCCGGGCGCTGGACTGTCCCCAGGCTAAGGCGGCCATTGGACAAGGTGCCGCTGACGACCGCGCCGCGGTCCTCGAACAGCTTCAGCGTTTCGCCGACCAGGACATAGACCCCCGTGAACACGTCGGCGAAGTCGTCGCGAGTCTCGATGAAGCGGCCGTCGGCGCGCAGTTCAAGCGAGATGTGGCCGTCGGGCGAGGTCCAAACGCCGGCGACGGGGATGTGGGGAACGATGGCGGACATCATCATCGGGCGAGGCTCCCAATCTGGAAGGTTTCGTTCTGGGGCGGCGTCGGCGCGGGTTTCGGAAGCACGGCGGTGGCGGCGGTCAGCGCGGCCGTCCCGCCCAGGAGAGCGGCGACGAACCAGCGCGGAGCCGTCACGCCGCCGCGTCGGGGCGTGTAGCGTCTCATCGCAGAGCTCAGGTTTTTGGAGTTGGCCGCGTCGGGGAGCGGAACGAGGCCACTATGGGGCGCCGGGACGTCCAGTCGGTAGATCGATGCTCCGGCATGATTGCACGATCCTCCGGAACCGAACGCCGTCGCGTGACGGAGGATCGTGCAAGGCTTACAAATGGCCTCGTCCGCACAAGGAAAAGCCATGAGTACGCGCGAGGCGCTCGCCGCCCTGATTGAACGATTCACGCCGGAGGAAGGGCCGGTCGACACCTGCTGCCCCAGGGTCAACCTGTATCGCCTGTCCCAGCCCAGCGAGCCCAATCACGGCCTTCACGATCCGTCCTTTTGCGTTCTGGCGCAGGGGCGCAAGCGCGTGACCGTGGGCGACGCCATCCACGAGTATGACGAACGCAACTTCTTCCTGTCCTCGATCGACGTGCCGGTCACTGGCCAGGTCGTCGAGGCCTCGCCGGACAAGCCGTATCTCAGCTTCCGGATCGTGCTGGACGCCAAGCTGATCAGCGAGATGATCATGGAGACCGGCCTGGCCGCGCGCCTCGACGCGGTCGCGCCGCTGGTGGGCGGGATGTCGGCTGGCGCCATGACGCCCCAGCTGTTCGACGCCGTTCACCGGATGGTCTCGCTGCTGGACACGCCCGAGGATGTGGCGGTGATGGCGCCGTTGATCGAACGCGAGATTCTCTATCGCCTGTTGACCGGCCCGCACGGGCCGCGTCTGGCCCAGATCGCTCGCCGCGACAGCCGCTTGCGCCAGATCAACCGCGCGATTGGTTGGATCAAGCGCAATTTCGACCAGCCGTTCAGCATCGACGTCGTCGCCGAGGAGGCGCGGATGAGCCCTTCGGCGCTGCACCAGCATTTCAAGGCGGTCACCTCGCTGTCGCCGCTGCAGTACCAGAAGCAGATCCGCCTTCAGGAAGCCCGCCGCCTGATCCTGGTCCAGCGGCTGGACGCGGCGACGGCGGGTCACACCGTCGGCTACGACAGCCCCTCGCAGTTCAGCCGCGAATACGCCCGCCTGTTCGGCGCGCCGCCCCTCAGGGACGTGGCGCGGCTTCGGGAGCAGCCGGAGATGGCGGCGGCGGGAGCGTAGCGGCCGGAGGCGGGCTGGTCTGGCCTGGGATCAGACGACCGCCGGACTGGATCAGCGCCGCGTAGGCGCCGGCTTGCCGCGAGAAGTCCGCGCCTCTTGGGAAGATCGCGTCGAAGCGCGGGTCCCGCCCGATCGTTGGGCCCAAGGCCGTCGTGAGAATCCTCGCGATCGAACCGACCTCGGCGTCATCGCAAGCGCGCCGCAGTTGGCGAGCCTGGCCAGGGATGAGCAGGGTGACGTCCCAGGAGACGCCATCGACGCACAACGCCGAAACCGCTCCGCCGCCATAATCGACGATGACCGAGCGGGGCTGGCTCCAGACGGGATCGGCGGCGACGGATCTCAACGTCTCGGCGGACGCCCGGTCGAGTTCGGCGTTGATGTCGACGCGGCGGGCGATCTCCGGCGCGCAGCAACCTAGGCCGGCGCGCGCCTGGACGAAGGCGCGTCCGTCGTCGCGCAGCGTGAGGCGGGTGACGGCCTGACGGACATCGCCCGCGGGTCTCGCCCAGACTTCGAGGATCAGTTCGCCCTTGCGCAGGACTTGGCTCTGCAGCGGCTGCAGGCCCCAGAGCCGGTAGAGCAGGGGCTCGACGCCGTGATCGATCGGGATCGGCCGCTCAGCCTTTCCGAGGCGACGGCCGTAGAGCGGCTCGACCTCGGACGAGGGACGCTGGACCTTGGGAGACCACCAGGCGGCGGGATCGGGCGGCGGCGGGGCCTGCTGGGCCGCGAGGGCCAGCCCCGCGATCACTCCGGTCAGGCCGCTCATCCGCCCATCTCCGCTACATGCCCTCGACGCCCCGTTCGATGGAAAGGACGCCGGTGCGGGAAAGTTCCACCAGGCCCAGGGGGCGCATCAGGTCCAGGAACTTGTCGATCTTGGACGGCGCGCCCGAAATCTCGAACACGAAGCTCTCCAGCGTCGTGTCGACCGGCTTGGCGCGGAAGATCTCGGCGATGCGCAGGGCCTCGACGCGGTCGACGCCCGAGCCGCGCACCTTCACCAGGGCCAGCTCGCGCTCGACGCCGTTCGGGTCGCGGGTCACGTCGTGGACGCGGCGGACGTTCACGACCTTGTTCAACTGGGCCTCGATCTGGTCCAGCACCTGGCGGGTGCCGCGGGTCACCACGGTGATGCGGCTGGTGTGGGCCTTGCGGTCGGTCTCGGCGACCGTGAGGCTTTCGATATTGTAGCCGCGCGCGGCGAACAGGCCGACGACGCGATGCAGCACACCCGGCTCGTTGTCGACGAGCAGGGCGAACGTCGCCGTCTGTTCGACTTGCTCGTTGGGGCTGAGGTCGTAGGCCGAGGCCGGGGCGGGTTGGGTGTTCGTGGTCATGTTGCTCTTCTTCTAACCCGTTCCGCGGCTTAGACCAGCCGGCGACCGTCTTCGTCGATGACGCTACCCAGGTCCTCGACCTCCTCGGGCAGGATCATCTCGTTGTGCGCCTTGCCCGACGGGATCATCGGCAGGCAGTTCTCGTGCTTCTCGACGCGGCAGTCGAAGATCACCGGCTTGTCGCTGTTGATCATCTCCAGGATCTTGGCGTCCAATTCGGCGGGATCGTCGCAGCGGATGCCGTGAGCGCCATAGGCCTCGGCCAGCTTCACGAAGTCGGGCAGGCTGTCCGAGTAGGAGTGGCTGTAGCGTTCGCCGTGCAGCAGCTGCTGCCACTGGCGGACCATGCCCATCCATTCGTTGTTCAGGATGAAGATCTTGACCGGCAGGTCGAACTGGATCGCCGTCGACAGCTCTTGGATGCACATCTGGATCGAGGCTTCGCCGGCGATGTCGACGACCAGGCTGTTCGGATGGGCCAGCTGCACGCCCAGGGCGGCGGGCAGGCCATAGCCCATGGTGCCCAGGCCGCCGGAGGTCATCCAGCGGTTCGGCTCCTCGAAGCGGAAGAACTGGGCGGCCCACATCTGGTGCTGGCCGACCTCGGTCGTGATGTAGACGTCCTTGTCCTTGGTCAGCTCGTACAGGCGCTCGATGGCGTACTGCGGTTTGATGACCGTGTCGGACGCGCCGTACTTCAGGCATTGGCGCGCGCGCCACTGATCGATCTGCGCCCACCAGTCGGTCAGGGCGGCCTTGTTGGGCTGCAAGTTCGCGGCCTTCCAGGCGGCGACCATGTCCTCGAGCACCGAGGCGGCGTCGCCGACGATCGGCAGGTCGACGCGGACGTTCTTGTTGATCGACGATGGGTCGATGTCGATGTGGATCTTCTTCGATCCCGGCGAGAAGGCGTCCAGGCGGCCGGTCACGCGGTCGTCGAAGCGGGCGCCGACGCAGATCATCACGTCGCAGTCGTGCATGGCGTTGTTGGCCTCGAACGTGCCGTGCATGCCCAGCATCCCCAGCCAGGCTGGATCGGCCGCCGGGAAGGCGCCCAGGCCCATCAGGGTCGAGGTGACCGGCGCGCCCGTCATGGCCGCGAACGCCCGCAGCGCCTCGCTGGCCTTGGGGCCTGCGTTGATGACGCCGCCACCGGTGTAGAAGATCGGACGACGCGCGCCGGCGATCATCTTGACGGCCTCGGCGATGCGGCCGGCGTCGCCCTTGACGCGCGGCGCGTAGGCGTGGGTCGACTGGACCTCTTCGGGGGCCAGATACTCGCCCTTGGCGAACTGGACGTCCTTCGGAATGTCGATCAGCACCGGGCCGGGGCGACCGGTGGTGGCGATCTTGAAGGCCTCATGGATGATCTGGGGCAGGTCTCGGACGTCTTTGACCAGGTAGTTGTGCTTGGTGCACGAGCGGGTCATGCCGACCGTGTCGGCTTCCTGGAAGGCGTCGGTGCCGATCAGGTGCGTTGGGACCTGCCCGGTGATGACGACCATCGGAATCGAGTCCATCAGGGCGTCCATGATGCCGGTGATGGCGTTGGTCGCGCCGGGGCCCGAGGTCACCAGCACGACGCCCGGCTTGCCCGAGCTGCGGGCGTAGCCTTCGGCGGCGTGGGTCGCGCCCTGCTCGTGCCGGACCAGGATGTGCTGCAGGCGCGGCTCGTGGAACAGCGCGTCGTAGATCGGCAGGACCGCCCCGCCCGGATAGCCGAACAGCACCTCGACCCCTTGGTCCACGAGGCCGCGAACCACGATCTCGGCGCCGGTCATGGCGCGATCGCTGGTCTGGGCGGGAGCCTGGCTCTCGATGGTCTGGTGGGCGGTCATGGGACAGATCCGGTGGGAAGCGGGAAGGGAGTAGGTGGAAAAGAAAAAAGGTCCCGAAGGACCTTTGCGCGCGCGACCGAACTACGGCGTGACTTCTAAGGTCACGTCGCGGACGGCCGCTCCATAAGTACGATCATGGTTTTGCGCACGAGTCTTGCTCCAAAGCTACAGAATGGGTGATCGCATGCGAGCGTTAACCCGTCAAGGCGCGCATTGCCGCAAGGATGTGCCTTTCTGGGTGGGCGTGACCTTACCGCAGTTTCACGTGACAGGGGCAGGTTTTCCCCCTCACCGTCGCGCTTCCGCAATCGAGGAGCGTTCAGTGTTCGGTCGGCGCGAATTTCTAGCTGGAGCCGCGGCGCTGGGCGTCGCCACCAAGTCGTCGTCGGCGGCGCTTTCGGGCGGCGCGGCCGACAAGGCGGTGGACGCCTTCCTCCAGGCTCAACCGTTCCAGGGCGTGGTTCTGATCGGCAAGGCCGGCAAGCCGGTCTATTCACGCACCGTGGGTTTCGCCGACATCGAGGCCAAGCGACCGGCCACCCTGGACACGCCCTATCTGATCGCCTCGATATCCAAGTGGCTGACCTCGATCGCCTTGCTGCGCCTGGCCGAGGCCGGCAAGCTGGATCTGGACGCGCCGATCATCCGCTGGCTGCCCGACTACCGCGCCGACACCGGCGGCAAGGTCACTCTGCGCCAGCTGATGAGCAATATCAGCGGCGTCCCTAACGGCTTCACGCCCTGGACCAAGGCCAATCCGGATCCCGACCTCTTCACGAAGACCTTCACGACCGCGCAGGCCGTTAGGCTGTGGTGCTCCGGCGACCTGATCTTCGAGCCGGGGACGAAGTTCGACTACCAGATGACGAACTGGATCATCGTCACGGCGATCATCGAGGCCGTCACCGGCAAGACCTACGCCCAGGCGATGACCGAGCTGGTGCTGACGCCGCTCGGCCTTTCGCGCACCTGGACCTCTGACCCGTCGGACATCGCCGTCTCGTACGTGACGGCCGAACCGCCGACGCGCAAGCCGATGCAGCGCTTCCCGTTCATGGCCGCCAGCGGCGGCTTCGTCAGCACGGCGGGCGACCTGCTGAAGGCCGCGCACGCGGTCTTCGACGGGGGCTTCCTGCCGCCGGGGCGCGAGCGCGAGCTGCTGACCGTCAACTGGCCCGAGCAGAACTACGCCCTGGGCGGGCGGGTGAAGACGCTGTTCACCGACGGCATGCCGCGCGCCTTCGCCTGGGAGACGGGCAATGCGGCCGGCTATCGCTCGGTGCTGGGCCACAGGTTCGACGACCAGACGACCGTCGTGCTGCTCAACAATACCAGCCTGAGCCAGAAGGCGATGGACGCGCTGGCCTACGCCCTGTTCGCGACCATCCCGCCGTGGGTGGTCTCGGCCTGAGGCTCAGGCCTCGAGGGTCTTGGCCAGCAGCGCCAGCGCGGCCGCCGCGAACGCCTGCATGTTGGCGGGACGCTCGGCCGAGCCAGTCTCCAGCGTGGCGGTGACCGAGGTCTCTTCGCCGACCACGGCCATGCAGCAGTGGCCGGGCGCGTCGCCATAGCGATTGCCGTCGGGGCCGGCGGCGCCGGTTTCCGACAGGCCCCAGGTGGCCTTCAGGTTCTTGCGGGCCACGCGCGCCAGCAGCTCGGCATAGGGCTCGCTGGCCGAGCGCAGGCCGTCCATGGCCTTCTGCGGAATGTCCATCAGGGTCAGGCGGGCCCGGGCGGTGTAGACGACCGCGCCGCCGACATAGAACTTCGACGCGCCGGGCACGGCCAGCAGCGCCGCCGAGATCAGGCCGCCGGCTGAGGACTCGGCGATGGCGACAGTCTCGCCTCGGGCGATCAGGCGTTCGGCGACGCGTTCGGCGAGGGCGGCAAGGTCGGACATCGGATTTCCTCGGGCTGTCGATCCTCTCCTTAGGGGGAAGTGGCGGGCGCGCAAACACCGATCCGCCAACCGACTGCGGTGAAGCCCCGACCGCCCGGAGGCGCCGCGCGGGTCACGGAGCGCTGATCCGCTCCCAGTCCGGCGTCTGGTTACGGAACCAGGTCAGCTGGCGCTTGGCGTAGCGGCGGGTCTCCTGCCGCGCGGCTTCCAGCGCCTGGTCGAGCGTGGTCTCGCCGCGCAGATGGGCGGCGAACTCGCGATAGCCGACGGCCTTGAGGGCCGGGAGGGACGGGTCCAGCCCGCGCGCCTCCATCGCCCGCACTTCTTCCAGCGCGCCTTGCTCGAGCATGACCGCGAGGCGCGCGTCGCAGCGGGCGTAGAGTTCGGCGCGCGGCGGATCCAGCACCAGACCCTTCCAGCTTCCAGGTTCTAGAGCGGGCTTGGTGTCGGTCTGCCACGCGGTCAGCGACTTGCCGGTGGCGATGGCCACGGCGTGGGCCCGGACCAGGCGCTGGCGATCGCCGACCTCGATGCGGGCTTCGGCCTCCGGATCGAGCGGCTTCAGGATCTCGCGAAATTCCGCCTCGCCCCGCGCGGCATAGAGCAGGCCGGAGATCTCCCGCTGGGTCTCGGGCACCGGCGGCACGTCGGCCAGGCCGTGGGTGAGGGCGCGGAAATAGAGTCCCGTGCCGCCGACGACGATGGCTGGGTTTCCGCGCGCGGCAATCTCGGAGAGCGCGGCGGTCGCGGCCTCCAGCCAGCGTCCGACCGACCAGCCGACCGCCGCATCGGCGACGCCGAACAGGTGGTGTGGGGCGCGGGCGACTTCCTCGGGCGAAGGGCCGGCGGTCAGCACGCGAAGGCCGGCGTAGATCTGCATGGAGTCGGCGTTGACGATTTCGCCGCCGATCCGTTCGGCCAATTGCAGCGCATAGGCCGACTTGCCGCTTGCGGTCGGGCCCGCGATCAGCCAGATGCGGGGCGCGATGTCCGAACTCTCCACCATGCCGACCGTCCTCACCATCGTGGGGGCAAGCCCCGACGCTTACGCAGAAGCCGTTTCGCGCGTCGAACGCCTGCTGTCCAGCCACCGCGAGGATCTGGGGCCGCTGGCCGCCGACGTCTTCGTCAATAGCGGCGATCTGGAAGCTGTGAAGGCTGGGTTCGCCGAGCTGGCGATCGACTTCGCCATCCAGCCGGTCGAGAACCGCAAGAAGCGCCTGCTGATCGCGGACATGGACTCGACGATCATCAACGTCGAGTGCCTGGACGAACTGGCCGATTTCGCGGGCGTGAAGGCCCAGGTCTCGGAGATCACCGAGCGGGCCATGCGCGGCGAGCTGGCCTTCGAGGGCGCGTTGCGCGAGCGGGTCGGCATGCTGAAAGGCCTGTCGGTCGATGCGCTGCAGAGCTGCTACGACCAGCGGGTCCAACTGAACCCCGGCGCGCGGACCCTGGTCACGACCATGGCCCAGCACGGCGCGCGCTGCGCCCTGGTCTCGGGCGGCTTCACCTTCTTCACCAGCCGCGTGGCGCAAGCGGCGGGCTTCCACCTGAACCGGGCCAACACCCTGATCGAGCAGGGCGGCGCCCTGACGGGCGAGGTCGGCGACCCGATCCTGGGCAAGGAGGCCAAGCTGGCCGCCCTGCGCGAGGAGACGGCGGCCCTGGGCCTGACGCCGGCCGACGCCCTGGCGGTCGGCGACGGCGCCAACGACCTGGCGATGATCGAGGCCGCGGGCCTGGGCGTTGCCTACCGCGCCAAGCCGATCGTGGCGGCGCAGGCCGACGCCAAGGTCGATCACACCGACCTGACGACCTTGCTCTACTTCCAGGGCTACAAGGCCGAGGAGTTTGTTTCGTGAGCTTCCCTCGCCGCGTCGACGCCGTGGTCTTCGACATGGACGGCCTGCTGCTGGACACCGAGATCGTCTATCGCGCGGCGATGATCGAGGCGGGGACCGTCTTCGGCGTTCAGTTCACCGGCGAGACCTACGCCTCGATGGTCGGCAAGACCAATCCCGAGTGCGGGGTGATGCTGCGCGAGCTCTATGGCGAGACCTTTCCGGTCCAGGCCTATTTCGAGCGGGTCTGGTCCGACGTGGAGGACCTCCTGGAAGCCGAGACGAAGCTGAAGTCCGGCGTGGTCGAAATTCTCGACTACCTTGATGATCGCGGCCTGCCGCGCGGCATCGCCACCTCGAACGGCATGGCCGCCGTCGAGCGCTATCTGGGGCGCTTCGACCTGCTGCACCGGTTCAACGCGGTGGTCGCGCACCATGACGTGGCGCGTCACAAGCCCAACCCCGATCCCTACCTGTTGGCGGCGGAGCGCATCGGCGTCGATCCCCGCTACTGCCTGGCGCTGGAGGACTCGCACCCCGGCGTCCGCGCCGCCCACGCGGCCGGCATGATGACGGTGATGGTGCCCGACATCCTCGATCCCAACGAGGAGATGCACGACAAGTGCGTCCACATCGCCGACAGCCTGCATCACGTGATGGACCTCTTGAAGGCGTCGGTCTGAAGCCTCCGAAGCCGGCCCGCTCTTGTAAAAGCCGGGCGCGGCGCGGATATGAGGGCCCGCAACACGAGGCCTGACTGACGTGACCGGCGTAACCCCCGCTACCCTCGACGACGCCCGCGCGGCGCTGGACCGCATCCTCGACCCCGTCAGCGGGCGAGGGCTGGTGGCGGCCGAGCTGGTGCAGGGGCTGGTGGTCCGCAATGGCCGCGCCGGCTTCATGCTGGAGGTCCCCGCCAGCCAGGCCGCGACCTATGCTCCGGTGCGCGAAGCCGCCGAGAAGGCCCTGGCCGCTCTGCCCGGCGTCGACGTCGCCCAGGTCGTGCTGACCGCCCAGGCCGCCGAGGGCGCGACCCGGGTCCGCAAGGGCGCCAAGGTCTCCGAGGACCCGCAGGCCCGCATGGTCCCGCCGCCGGAAGCCGAGAAGCCGGCCCATGTCCGCCACGTGATCGCCGTGGCCTCGGGCAAGGGGGGCGTGGGAAAGTCCACCGTCTCGACCAATCTCGCCGTCGCCTTCGCCCAGATGGGCCTGCGCGTCGGCCTGCTCGATGCCGACGTCTACGGCCCCTCGGCGCCGAAGATGATGGGCGTCGACGGCGACCCGCTGTTCGAGAACGAAAAGCTTCAGCCGCTGGAAGCCCATGGCGTCAGACTGATGTCGATCGGCTTCATCGTCGACGAGGGCAAGGCGATGATCTGGCGCGGGCCGATGGCCTCGTCGGCGGTCCGCCAGATGATCCACGACGTCGCCTGGGGCTCGGAGAAAGAGCCTCTCGACGTGCTGGTCGTCGACCTGCCGCCGGGCACCGGCGACATTCAGCTGACCCTGGTCCAGAAGCTGCGGATCGACGGCGTGGTGCTGGTGACCACGCCGCAGGAGATCGCCCTGATCGACGCCCGCCGCGCGGCGGTGATGTTCGAGAAGACGGCGACGCCGATCCTGGGCCTGATCGAGAACATGGCCTTCTTCGCCGATCCCTCGACCGGCGCCCCGATCCCGATCTTCGGCGAGGGCGGCGGCGTGGCCGAGGCCGAGCGGCTGAAGGTTCCGCTGCTGGGCCGCGTGCCGATCGAGATGGGCGTGCGGATCGGCGGCGACGAGGGCGTTCCCGCCGTCATCGGCGAGCCCAAGGGCCAGGCGGCTCAGGTGTTCGTCGGGGCGGCGAAAGCGCTCTGGAAAGCCGTCGGATAGGCCACGAAAAAGCCCGCCCGGATCGCTCCGAGCGGGCTTTGCCTTTTGAGCGTCGCGCGCCTTAGAAGGTCAGGCGGGCGCCGGCCGAGAGCACCACGCCCGACCCCGTCGCATTGGCCTTCAGGGCCGTCGCCGTCGCGGCGGCGGTGCCGGCGTAGAAGACGTCGCTGCGGTTGATGGCGCTGTCGTCGAAGTCGATATAGGTCGCCGCGACGTCCAGCTTGAGGTTCGACTTGGCGGCCCAGGTCGCGCCGGTCGAGTACATCATGCGGTCGCCGTCCGGCACGCGGGCGGTGCGGCCGACGTCCGGCGTCGGGGTCGGATCCTTCTGCACGCCGGCGCGCAGCGTCAGGCGGGGGCTATACTGGTAGTCCACCCCCACGGCGATCGTCGTGACGTCCTTGTAGTTCTGCGGGATCACGGTCGTGCCCGTCGAGCGGGTGACGCGGATCGCGTCGAACTCGCTCCAGCCGATACGGTTGACCGAGGCGTTCAGGGTGGTCTTGGGCGTGACCGCCCAGCGGCCGCCGATCGTGGCGATCCACGGCGTGGTGATCTCGGCCTCGCCGTCGAACGAGCCGTTGCTGGCGGCCAGCAGGCTCGCCAGGCCGGACACGTCGATATTGCCCTTCAGGGTGTGCTTGATCTTGGAGCGGTAGCTGGCGCCGAAGGTCAGGGTCGAGGTCGGGTGATACTGGGCGCCGGCGCTCCAGCCGTAGTCCCAGCCGTCGCCGGTCAGGGCCTGGCGGCCGGTGTCGGCCAGCAGCGGCGAAATCTGCGGCAGGGCGTTGGTCAGGTTTGCGTCCATGTACTCGGCGCTGAGGCCGACGCCCAGGTCCAGCTTGTCGCTCAGGCGATAGGCGAGCGTGCCCTGGATATCGACCGAGGTCAGGCGGGACTTCAGGGCGTCATAGCGCGCGACGCTGGTCGAGCTGTACTTGGTGGTGAAGTTGTACGGGGCGGCGGTGGACAGGCCGACGACGATCTTGTCGTTCAGGCGCCAGGCGCCGCCGAGGTTCGGCACGAGGCCGTTGAGCAGCGGATTGCTGGCGCGGCTTTGGCCGGAGATGGCGGCCGTCGGCTGGCCCGGGCGTGTGATGGTCGAGCCATTGTTGGCGGCTTCGGAGTTGATCAGGATGCCGTGCAGCCCCGTGTAGACTTCGCCCCGTTCGACCCGGGCGATCGAGGCCGGGTTCCACCACAGGCTGGCCACGCCGGTGTCGGCCACTTCGCCCGAATAGGCGCGGCCCGCGCCGCGAACGGATTGTTCCTGGATGTAGAACGCCGAGGCCGAGGCTTGGGTGGCGGCGGCGAGGGTCAGGAGGGCGACGCCGGCGGCGAGGCGGTTACGCGTAAAAGACATGAGACTGACGACCTTGTTAAATTTCTAGGCTCGCCGATCACCCGACGGCGCCTTTGAGCGCCGCTTTAACGCACCTCGAGGAAGAATGTTGCTCTAAATTGATCGAAGCGTGAATTTTGTCAGTTTCGTTAAAGATCTGGGGTCGCAAGGACCCCAGATCAATCATCGTTATGTCAAAACTATGCCTTTAGCCTGACAATTGAGACGGATTGCTTCCGCCAACGTCAACCGCCCGCCATTTTTCGGAAGAACTTCTGACCTTGCTCGCCGCCGTTGAAGTAAGCCTTCTGGCCGGCCTCGTCGGTGATCTTGTCCCAGCTGTCGCGCACCTCTTCGGCCGACAGGCCGCCTTCGCCCAGATAGACGCCCTCGGTCTCGTATATGCGCGAGAGCGCGAAGGCGCCGGCGCCGGCGGTCAGGATCGCGCCGGTGGGGGCCTCTTCCGAGCAGAGGTAGACAACGCCCGGCGTGACATATTCCGGCGCCAGCTTGGCCAGCACCTCGGGCGGCATCAGGCCTTCGGTCATGCGGGTGGCCGCGACCGGGCTGATGGCGTTGATCTTCACGTCGTTCTTGGCGCCCTCGAGCTTGAGGGTGTTCATCAGGCCCAGCACCGCCATCTTGGCCGCGCCGTAGTTGCTCTGGCCGAAGTTGCCGTACATGCCCGACGACGAGGTCGTCACGACGATGCGGCCGTAGTTCTGGGCCTTCATGATGTCCCAGACCGCCTTGATCGGCTTGAAGGTGCCGAACACGTGCACCTGCATGACCAGCTCGAAGTCGGCCAGCTCCATCTTGGTCAGGGTCTTGTCGCGCAGGATGCCGGCGTTGGCGATCAGGATGTCGATGCGGCCCCAGGCGTCCATGGCCTGCTTGACCATGTGGGCGACGCCGGCGTCGTCGGTCACGGACGAGCCGTTGGCGATGGCCTCGCCGCCGAACGCCTTGATCTCCTCGACCACCTTCTGCGCCGCCTCAGACGAGCCGCCCGAGCCGTCGACGCTGCCGCCCAGGTCGTTGACGACCACCTTGGCGCCGCGACGCGCCAGCTCCAGGGCGTGCTGTCGGCCAAGCCCGCCGCCGGCGCCCGTCACGATCGCCACCTTGCCGTCGAAGCGGATGTCCGCCATGCCCAAGTCTCCCTCAAACGCGTGTTTGGTTTGGCCGTGTTGTGCGGCGCGGGACAGGGGAGGTCAAGGGGAGGCTCCTCCTCTAAATCCTCCCCCCAGCGGGGGAGGTGTCCGCGAAGCGGACGGAGGGGGAAGTCCTGCTGAGCTTGTCTCTTCCCCCTCTGTCGTCGCTGCGCGCCGACACCTCCCCCGCTGGGGGGAGGATTTAGGCGCGTCACCGCCGCTTCACGCGGTCGCCCGCTGAAGGGATGGAAAGGGACGCGGAGCGCCGGACGACGTCCGGAGGTTTGAGTAGTAAATACCGTTTCGACGAAGCCCGACGCTCCGCGCGACCGTTATCCGCCAGCGTCCCGTCGGGTGGCCCTGTTCAGGCCTTACCGGGACCTGGGCGCTTCCGTTTCCAGAAGACCCAGCGGTCGAAGAGGACGGGCTTCCAGCCAGACACGCCCTTTTGCCTTCAACCACGCCAACGGCGGGCGGGTCTGGCCAGCAACCAGATCCCCGGACCGTCCGAGTATCCCCCTCGAACCTAGCCCCGCTCGATCGCCCCCCGCCGCCGCAAATGGTCGCTGGCCATGCGCCCTTTCCTCGCGACGAGGTGGGTAGAGAATACGGGCGGTTTCAACGCGGATGATGGAGGGGCGTGTAAAAGTGGGAAGTAGTTGAAATCGCTGGGTTCGATTCCGGATACGCGGATGATAGAGCGCCGCGAACGCCCGTAAAAGATCCTCCCCCGTGACACGGGGGAGGTGTCGCGGAGCGACGGAGGGGGCGAGCTGGATATTGGCCGAGCCGGCCCCCTCCGGCCCTCTGGGCCACCTCCCCCGCATCGCGGGGGAGGATCTGGTTGATACGGGGAGGGCTCTTTTCCTACGCCTTCTTCGTCTTCCCGCCCGCCACCGGCGGGGTCGGCTTGTCGCGCTTCACGCCGGCTTTCTGGCCGGGCTTCATGAACTTGACCAGGACGCGCTGACCGACCAGCAGCGGGGCGCCGTCGGCGCTGACCACCACCTCGACGACGCGCTCGTCGCTGCGCTGGCTGGGATCGTCCGACGCCAGCTTGCGGGCCCCGAAGACGGCGGCGCGGCGCAGCACCTTGCCGACATAGGTTTTGCTGGGATCGCTTTCAGGCTGGATCTCGACCTCTTGGCCGATCGTCACGTTCGGGATGTCGGCCTCGACGATCTCGGCGCGGACGATGCGCTGGGTGTTCGGCTCGAGGTCGAACATCGCGGTGACGTTCAGGGTCGAGGCGCCGGCGCCGGGATTGGCCTGGCGGCGAGCGATGCGGCCGTCGGCCGGCGCGCGGATCACCGTCAGTTCCTGAGTGTACTGGGCCTGAGCGAGCTGGGCCGAGGCGACGCTGATGGCCGCCTGCTGGGCGCCGATATTGGCCTGGGCCTCCGCGATCTTGTCACGGGCGCCGTCCAGACGCTGGGCCGCGACGAAGTTCGAGGCGGTCAGGCCTTGCAGACGGTTATACTCGCGCTGGGCCGTGCGCAGCTGGACCTGATAGAGCTGCAACTGCGCCTTGGCCGAGGACAGGGCGGCGCTCGCGGTCTGGGCGGCCAGGCGCGCGTCATCATCCTCCTGCTTGGCCAGGGGTTGGCCGGCCTTGACGATATCGCCTTCCTGGACGAACACCTCGCGGACGATGCCCTGGCGGCGCGCGGCCACCTGGATCACGCCGCCCTCGACGTCGGCCTTGCCCTGGGCGATCGCCGCGTAGGGGGAGGGCTCCTCGCGGGCGGCGGCCGCCTCGAGTTTCTTCTTCTTCTCGGCGGCTTGGCCCTTCATGTAGAAGAAGCCGCCGCCAAGCAGCACGACGACGATGATGGCGATCCAGAAAGCGGGTCGGCGCAGGAAGCCGGGCATATGGTGGTTCCCCCAGAAAATCAGTGGCTGAGCGGCGCGGGATTGGCGTCGGGCGTGCGGCGCACGTCGTCCAGGATCCGGCCGTCTTCGATGTGGATGACGCGGTCGGCATAGGCCTCGAGCCGCGGGTCGTGGGTCACGCAGATCACCGCCGCGCCGCGCTCGGTGGCGGCCGCGCGCAGCAGTCGGATCACGGTCTCGCCGCTCTTGCCGTCGAGGGCCGAGGTCGGTTCGTCCGCGAAGATCAGGTTCGGGTTCTTGGCCAGCGCCCGGGCGATGGCCACGCGCTGCTTCTCACCGCCCGACAGCTCCGACGGGCGCTGGTTGACGCGGGGCCCGAGGCCCACCGATTCCAGCGCCGCCTGGGCGCGCTTGGCGGCCTCGCCAGGGCTGACGTCCTGGTACTTCAGCACCGTCATCACCTGCTGCTTGGCCGTCAGGGCCGGGAACAGGTTGAAGCCCTGGAAGATGAAGCCGCAGTGGTCGAGGCGGAACTTGTCGATCTTGCCCTTGGGCAGGGCCCACAGGTCCTTGGCCTCCAGCGCCGAGACCTTGCCCTCGTCGGGCATCAGCAGGCCGGAGAGCGCCGCCACCAGGGTCGACTTGCCAGAGCCCGAGGGGCCCATGACCATGGTCACGTCGCCATGCTTGGCGTCGAAATCCACGCCCTTGAGCACCTCGATGAAGGTGCGGCCGGTCTTGAAGCGCTTGACGAGGCCCTTCGCGACAAGGGCGCTCTCGCCCTTCTTGTGAGCGTTGTCGCCGTTCATCGCAGCAGGTCCGCGGGTTGGCTGTTCTTGAGGATGCCCAGCGACAGGAAGCCGGACAGCATGGCGATGACGATCAGGAAGACCGCGACCACGATCACCAGCGTCGGCGGGAAGTACATCGGGACGCCGCCGGCGGTCGCCAGCAGGGTGACGAGCCAGGTCAGCAGGCCCGCCGCCAGGACGCCGACGACGCCGACCCAGAAGCTGAGCTCCATGACGATGTTGCGCAGGTCGCCCATCGACACGCCCAGGGCGCGCAAGCTGGCGAACTCCTTGATGTTGGCCATGATCGCCCCGCGCAGGGTCTGCCAGGTGATGGCGACGCCGATCAGCAGGCCCAGGAAGGCCGAGAAGCCCAGCATGATGCCGATGATCTGGTCCTCGAGCATGGCGTTGGAATTGGCGTCGGCCAGCTCCTGGCGGGTCCAGGCGCGGAATTTGCCGTCGGCCTTCTTGTTGAGCTGGGCGGCGACGATCTCGGCGCGAGCCGGGTCGCGGATCTCGACCATCAGCGGGCCGACGCGCTGGCCGGTGTCGGCCTCGCCCAGCATGCGCAGGGTGTCGCGCGACATGACCAGGGTCGGCTGGATGATGTTGGGATAGCCGCGGGTGACGACGGCGATGTTGATGGTCTTGCCGTTGTAGAGGGCCTTGTCGCCCTTCTTGACGCCCAGGCGCTTCAGCGCCGTCTCGTCGACAGCGACCGCGTAGGGGCGACGCAGGGCCTCGATCATCGACTGGGTGTAGTCGGTGGGCACCGTGACATAGCCGGGGATCGCGTCGATCACCGTGACGTTGACGAATTCGGTCTTGCGGGCCGTGCCGCCGCCCCCGCCCTTCTCGCCCTTGCTGGCGCGCTTGGCGCGAGCCTCTTCCTTGGCCTGCTGCTCGGGCGACAGGATGTTCTGGAAGCGACCGCCCGAGCCGTCGAGCGGCGCGACCTGGGTCACTTCCGGGTGGCTGTAGACCAGCGGGATCATGCGCCGGGGCAGGCCGGAAGGGCCGCCGAACAGCGCCTTGGCGCCCGGGCCCAGCACCATGATGTCGGCGCGGGCGCGGTCGATCTGGGCGGTGAAGCCCTTCCCGATGCCGACGAACATGCCGACCTGGGCCAGCACCAGCAGCCCTGAGAAGGCGAGGGCGACAACAGCCGCCATGTAACGACGCCACTCGTATAGCAGAGTGGACAAGGCCAACGACATTCGGACTCTCGCTCCCCAAACCCTAGGTCGCAGGAATGACCGGCGATCGGTGAAGGTCCAAGTTAAATCGGGGTAAGGCTGGCGCGGCGGCCGGCCAAGGCTTCATTTCCGGGCTGCAACACGCCGCAAGCTGGAACATTTTTCGCTCGACCTCTCCCGCGCCGGCCTTTCGGCGCCTTCACAGAGGGAGAGCGATCATGAGCGTCACCAGCGCCACGTCCTCTACGAGCCTGGCGCAGCTGCGCCAATTGCAACAGGCGGCGACGTTCAAGTCCGCCGACGCCGACGGCGATGGACAGCTATCGCAGGCGGAGTTCCAGTCCATTGGGCAAAAGATGCAGGGCGCGGGGCAGGATCGCGGTCCTCCTCCGATGCGCGGCGGCGGCGGACCGTCGGAAAGTTTCGGCGGCGACATGCTTTCGGCGCTGCTCTCCACCCAGTCGGTCGACGACGTCGCCAGCTCGGTCATGTCGGCTGGCGACGCCGACGGCGACGGCCTGCTGAGCGCCGGCGAGATCTCGTCGGCCCTCTCGGCCAACGCGCCCTCGGACGCGCCGGCGGACGCTAGCGGCAAGATGGCTTCCGACATCGTGTCGGCGCTCGACACCGATGGCGACGGCAGCCTGTCGAAGGACGAGATCTCCAGCGCGATCTCCAACGCGGCCTCCAGCCGCTCGTCGGCGCAGGCGATGCGCGGGCCGCCCCCCGGTCCTCCGCCCGGCGAGGCGGGCGGAGCCAGTGGCTCCAGCGGCGTCTTCGAGAGCCTGGACGCCAACCAGGACGGCGTCGTTTCGGCTGACGAGTTGGCCGCCGCCAACGGTTCGGACAGCACGGACGCCGCCAGCGCCGCCTCCGATCTGATCAAGACGGCCGATCAGGACGGCGATGGTTCGCTGAGCGGCGGGGAGTTCTACGCCCTGCTCGACAAGGGCAAGGACGCCGATAGCAGCAGCGGCTCGACCTCGTCCCTGACCAGCCTGCTGTCGAGCTCCAACGTCGCGGCCGATCTGATGCAGAAGCTGCTGGCGCAGCTGGATTCGGCCTTGAGCACGTCGTCCTCGTCCAGCACGGCGAGCGGCGGGACCAACGTCACCGCCTAATCTTGAGGCGCCACCCTGGCCGGCGCTGGTTCTCGCGCCCGGCCGGGGTGGCGGTTTCGCTGGTAAGCGGGTTCTGACTTAGGCGCCGCGCGCCTTCCTTAACCAGTTCCTAAGTAATCCGCTTGCGTGCGACGGCTGACTTGGTGTCATTTCGCGCCTTGGCGGGCGTCGCGGGGGCGTCGCCCTTTTGTAAGGTCTTCGTCTTGATGTTCCGTCCCGAGAACGTTCAGGCCCTCGCGGGTCTGGCGCTCACCCTGGGCCTCTGCTGGCTCGTCTCCGAAAATCGCAAGCGATTCCCCTGGGTGCTGGCCATCGCCGCCCTGATCGTCCAGGTGCTGCTGGTGCTGGTCCTGTTCGGCCTGCCGCAGGCTCAGAAGCTGATGCAGGGCGTCAATGGCGCGGTCGAGGGCCTCGCCTCCTCGACCCAGGCCGGCACGGCCTTCGTGTTCGGCTTCCTGGCCGGGGGCGATCAGCCCTACACGGTGACCAATCCGGGCGCGGGTTTCATCTTCGCCTTCCGGGTCGTGCCCGTGATCCTGGTGGTCTGCGCGCTGTCGGCGCTGCTGTGGCACTGGAGGATCCTGAAGTGGCTGGCCCAGGGCTTTGGCCTGCTGTTCCAGAAGACGCTGGGCCTGCGCGGCCCGCCGGCCCTGGCCACCGCCGCCACCATCTTCATGGGTCAGATCGAGGGACCGATCTTCATCCGCGCCTATCTCGACAAGCTGTCGCGCTCGGAGCTCTTCATGCTGATCGCGGTCGGCATGGCCTGCGTCTCGGGCTCGACCATGGTCGCCTACGCCACCATCCTGGCCGACGTGCTGCCCAACGCCGCCGCCCACGTGCTGACCGCCTCGATCATCTCGGCCCCGGCCGGCGTGCTGCTGGCGCGGATCATCGTGCCCTCGGATCCGATGGAGAAGGGCGCCGACCTCGACCTCGCCACCGAGGACAAGTCCTATGGCAGCTCGATCGACGCCGTGATGAAGGGCACCACCGACGGCCTGCAGATCGCCCTGAACGTCGGCGCCACCCTGATCGTCTTCGTGGCGCTCGCCACCATGGTCGACAAGATCCTGGGCGCCATGCCGCCGGTCGGCGGTCAGCCGCTGAGCATCGCCCGCGGCCTGGGCGTGATCTTCTCGCCGCTGGCCTGGGCCATGGGCGTGCCATGGAAGGAAGCCGGGACCGCCGGCGGCCTGCTGGGCGTCAAGCTGATCCTGACCGAGTTCACCGCCTTCATCCAGCTGGCCAAGGTCGGCGGGACGGCGCTGGACGAGCGCACCCGCATGATCATGACCTACGCGCTGTGCGGCTTCGCCAACATCGGCTCGGTCGGCATGAACGTCGCCGGCTTCTCGGTGCTGGTCCCCCAGCGCCGCCAGGAAATCCTGAGCCTGGTCTGGAAGGCGATGATGGCCGGCTTCCTGGCGACCTGCCTGACCGGCTCGCTGGTCGGCCTTATGCCGCGGTCGCTGTTCGGGCTTTAAGGCCCTTTCATTCCCTTGCGAAAACCAAGCATCCTCCCGGTCAAAAGCCGGGAGGATTTTTCTTATGAAGCTCTACGACAGCCGTCGCGCGCCCAATCCTCGGCGGGTGCGCTGGTTCATGGCCGAGAAGGGGATCGAGGACATCGAGATCGTCGATGTCGACATCTTCGGCGGCCAGCACCGCCAGCCCGACTACCTGGCCAAGGCCGGCCTGCCGAACGTGCCGGCGCTGGAGATCGACGAGACCACGTGCATCACCGAGTCGGTGGCCATCTGCCGCTATCTCGAGAGCGTCTATCCGGAGCCGAACCTGTTCGGCCGCGATCCGCTGGAGACGGCGGTGATCGAGATGTGGACGCGGCGCGCCGAGATGCTGCTGTCGACGCCGCTGATGATGGCCGTGCGCCACAGCCACCCGGCGCTGGCGGCGATCGAGACCCAGGTTCCCGAGATCGCCGAGACCAACCGCAAGGCCGCCGAGCGGGCGCTGAAGGTCTTTGACCGCCGCCTGGCCGAAAGCGAATTCATCGCCGCCGACCGCCTGACCATCGCCGACATCCTGGCGGTGACGGGCATCGACTTCGCCCGCATGGTCCGCTTCCGGCCGCCCGAGGAGCTCACGCACGTGAACCGCTGGCTGAAGGGGATGATGGAGCGCCCCGCGGCGAAGGCGGGGGTTTAGATCCTCCCCCGCGATGCGGGGGAGGTGGCCCAGAGGGCCGGAGGGGGCAAGCTGGACGCATGCCGCATTAGCCCCCTCAGTCACTCCGTGACGGCTCCCCCGCATCGCGGGGGAGCATCATCTGCTCACCGCGCCCTGATCTTCTTGATCACGCCCGAGAAGTTCAGCATCGGGCCGGTCCCGGTCGAGACCAGGCCGCGCACGAACAGCAGGGAGCCGCCGGCGCGCACCACCTCGCCGGTGGCGGTCACGAGGTCGCCCGGACGGGCGGGGCCGACGAACTCGCCGTTCAGGCTGACCGTCACAGCGCGGCTGTCGGCCAGCTCCTTCCAGGCGATCGCGAACAGTGAGAAGTCGGCGAAGGTCATCATGCAGCCGCCATGCATGAAGCCGCCGCCGTTCATGTGCTTTGTCTCGGCGCGGAAGGCGGTGGTGACGCGGCCGTCCTCGCCCTCGCGGAAATAGAAGGGGCCGGACTGGTCCTCGAACGGGTCCAGGCCCGACCAGGTCCGCCAGCCGGCCCAGTCGCCCGACTCGACGATGCGAGGCCCGCTGGTGATTTCGTTGCCGCCGTCCATCGCATCCCCCTCGATATTATCGATGTTCAGTTAGATGCCGCGGCGACGGCGCGCAAGCGCCCGGTCTCGCCTCTGCTGACAATCCGTGGCATGGGAGCGCCCATGACCTCCCCGATCCAAGACACGATCCTGTCCCAGCTGGCGGCGCTGCCGCAGGGCAAGTCGATCGACCCGATGAACGTCGCCAAGGCCATCCAGCCCGAGCGCTGGCAGCAGATCCTTGGCCATGTGCGCACCAACGCCATCGAGCTGGCCCGCGAGGGCAAGGTCGTGATCCTGCGCCACAACAAGCCGACCAATCCGGAGAAGTTCCGCGGCGTCTACCGCATCCGCCTGCGCATGGAAGGCGATCCGACCTCGTTCGAGGAAGAGGTTGGCGGCGACGAGGACTAGGCTTGGGAGGCGAGGGCCGCGTTCCTAGATTGGCGACATGTCGCTCGACGCGCTCCTCTCCGACATCGCCGCCTGCCGGGCTTGCGCGCCTTACCTGCCGCATACGCCCCGGCCGGTGGTCCGAGTTCGACCCGAGACCCGCATCCTGATCGCCGGCCAGGCGCCGGGGCGTGTGGTGCATGAGACGGGGCTGCCCTTCAACGACCGCTCGGGGGATCGCCTGCGCCAGTGGATGGGCGTCGATCGCGAGACCTTCTACGGCCGTCCGGAGATCGGCGTCGCGGCCATGGCCTTCTGCTTTCCGGGCACGAACCCCAAGGGCGGCGACTATCCGCCGCCGCCGCGCTGCGCGGCGACCTGGCGGGCGCGGCTGCTGGAGCAGCTGCCGAACGTCGAGCTGACCCTGCTGGTCGGGAGCTACGCGCAAACCTGGGCGCTGCCGGGGCGCACCGGCCGGACCATGACCGACACCATCGCCGCCTGGCGCGACTTTGGGCCGAATGTCCTACCGCTGCCGCACCCGTCGTGGCGCAACACCGCCTGGCTGAAGCGCAATCCGTGGTTCGAGGCCGAGGTGACGCCCTATCTTCGCCAGCGGATCGGGGAAATCCTCGGGTCATGAACCGTCGCGCCCTGATCCTTTCGGCCTCCGCCCTGGGCCTGACCGCCTGCGCGCCGCTGGCGCAGAGGCCGGAGCTCGCCGCGTTGGGGTTCCGAGGGCCAAGGCTGCTCGACGACGGATTCGTCAGCTTCGACGGCGCGCGGCTGGGCCTGATGCGCTGGCTGCCCGCCACGGAGCCGGACTGGGTAATCGTCGGCCTGCACGGCATGAACGACTACGCCAACGCCTATCACCTGGCGGCGGCCTGGTGGGCGGGGCGCGGGATCGCGACCTATGCCCTCGATGTCCGAGGCTTCGGGCGCTCGCCCGAGCGCGGCGTCTGGGCGCCGACCGATCTGGTGCTGGAGGATGTGCGCGCCCTGGTCGCCGCCGTTCGCGAGCGGCATCCGAACGCCAAGGTCGCCCTGGCCGGGATCAGCATGGGCGGGGCGCTGGCGATCTGCGCCATGGCCTCGAGCGATCCGCCGCCGGTCGACAAGCTGATGCTGTTCGCCCCGGCGGTCTGGGGCTGGTCCAATCAGCCGCTGCCCAACCGCGTCAGCCTGTGGGCCACGGCCCATCTGATGGGCGAGTGGGTGGTCAAGCCGCCCGATTGGCTGGCGCGCAACATCATGGCCAGCGACAATATCGACGAGCTGCGCCGGATGGGGCGCGACCCGCTGATGATCTGGGGCGCGCGGTCGGACGCGATCTACGGCCTGGTGGGGCTGATGGAGCGGGGGTGGCGCTCGACCGACCAGATCCGCGTTCCGGTCGCCTGGTTCTACGGCGCGCGCGACCAGATCATCCCGCGTGAGCCCACGGTCGAGGCGGTTCGTCGCCTGCCGGACGGCGCCCGGACGGCCTATTACGCCAACGGCTATCACCTGCTGCTGGTCGACCGCCAAGCCGAGCGGGTCTGGGGCGACGCCGAGGCCTTCTTGCGTGGCCCGGCAGCGTCGTGGCCGCCGTCGGGCGCGCCGGCCATTCCGCCTTCGGTCGAGGCCATGAACGCCCTGGACCCGCCCAAGCTCGCCAAGTCGAAGTTGTCGCGGCGCCGGTCTTGAGGGTTGTTCGGGGCGGCGAGGGGGCGTAAACCCCGCGCCAATTCATTCTGGCTGAGGCGAGACCGACGGCATGACCTTGTTCGATTCCCCCGATTTCGAGGGACACGAAGGCGTCCACGCTTTCTTCGACGAAAAAACCGGTCTGAAGTCGATCATCGCGATCCATTCCACCGCCCGCGGCCCGGCCGCCGGCGGTTGCCGCATGTGGGACTATTCCAGCGCCGACGCGGCGATCACCGACGCCCTGCGCCTGTCGCGCGGCATGTCCTACAAGAACGCCATGGCCGAGCTCGATTTGGGCGGCGGCAAGGCCGTGATCATCGGCGACAGCCGCAGCCAGAAGACGCCGGAACTGTTCGAGGCCTTCGGCCGCGCCGTCGACAGCCTGAACGGCCAGTACTGGACCGCCGAGGACGTCGGCGTCTCGCCGGCCGACCTGGAAAGCACCCGCAAGACCACCCGCTTCGTCGCTGGCCTGGAAGGCCACGCCGCCGCCTCGGGCGACCCGTCGCCGGTCACGGCCGAGGGCGTGTTCCGGGGCGTACGACTGTGCGTCGAGCGCGCTCTGAACCGTGACCTCAACGGCGTCCATGTCGCTATCCAGGGCGTCGGCCATGTCGGCGGCTATCTGGCCGAGAAGCTGCACGCCGCCGGCGCGCGCCTGACCATCGCCGACGTCAACCAGCCCGCCCTCGAGGCCGTGGCCGCCAAGACCGGCGCCCAGATCGTGCCGACCGACGCCATCTTCGATGTCGAGGCCGACGTGTTCGCCCCCTGTGCGCTCGGCGGCGCCATCTCGGCCGCGACCCTGCCGCGCCTGAAGGCCAAGATCATCGCCGGTGCCGCCAACAACCAGCTGGCCGACGCCACGATCGGCCAGGCCGTGTTCGAGCGCGGCCTGCTCTACGCCCCCGACTACGTGATCAACGGCGGCGGCATCATCAATGTGGCCGCCGAGATTCGCGGCCTGGAATCCGGGACGTCGTTCGACGGGGCCTGGGTGGCCGCCAAGCTGGACCGTCTGGCCCTGACCCTGGCCGAGGTTATCGACCAGTCGATCGCCGAGAAGCGTCCGGCCAACCTGGTCGCCGACGAGATCGCTCGGGCCCGCATCGCCGCGGCCCGCGCCTAAAGCTCGGCTCGCGCGTTCTTCGGGGGCAGGCCTGTCTCCGGAGAACGCCATGTCCCATCTCGACGATCTGAAGACGCAGCTGGAAGACGCCGTCGCCGCTCAGGATTTCGAGACGGCGGCCAGGCTGCGCGACGAGATCCTGTCCATCCAGCACAGCGCCCTGGTGCGCGACGTCGAGGATCCGCCCCAGGCGTCCTATTTCAAGCGCCAGGTTCCCGGGCGCATGGGCCTGGGGACGGACCAGCCTGTTCCGCGAAAGCCCGAGGGCTGGGTCCCGCCGCCCAAGCCCGATCCGATGACCGCCGGCCACTCGCGCGGCGGTCGGCGACGGAAGGCCTAAGCCGACTTCGCCCGCCCGCTGATCGCCGCGCCGGCGTCCTTGTCGAGGGCCAGGTAGACGGGCAGGGCCAGCAGGGTCACCAGGCCGATCGCCATGAACGGCAAGACGAACCGGTCGGGCGTCAGGGTCCCGCCCGAACCGCGCGCCACGTGCAGCATCACGCCGCCGAAACTGACGCCCAGCGCCAGGCCGACCTGCTGGACCACGGCCGACAGGGTCGAGGCGGCGGCCGTGCTGCTGTCGGGCACGTCGGCATAGGCGATGGTGTTGGCGGCGATGAACTGGTTCGACCGGCAGAACCCGCCGAGCAGCAGGGCCGCCATCATCACGACCATCGGCGTCTCCGGCGTGAAAAAGCCGGGCGCGGCCGTGAACAGCCCCGTGAGCGTCACGAACACCGCCAGCGAGGTGCGGAAGCCGAACCGGCGCAGGCCCGCCGCCGCGAACGGCCGGGCGATCAGCACGCCGACGCCCGTGGTCAGGGTGACGAAGCTGGCCTTCAGCGGGCTCCAGCCCAGGGCCACCTGCAGCAGAAGCGGCATCAGGAACGGGCTGGCGCCGATGCCCAACCGCACCAGCGTCCCGCCCAGCAGGCTGGCCCGGTAGGTCGGATAGCGCAGCAGAGAGAGGTCCAGGATCGGACGACCGGTGCGCCGGCAGATCTTCAGATAGACCAGGCCGCAGGCGACCGAGAGCGCCAGCAGCACGAGCTGGACCCAGGGCGGCAGCAGGCCGACGCCCGAGGTTTCGGCCACCACGACCAGCCCGCTGATCGCCGCCGCCGACAGGGCGAAGCCCAGGGTGTCGAACCGTCCGAGGTCGCGCTGGGGCGGGCTGGGCGGCACGAATCGCATCACGGCGATCGCGCCCAGGAGGCCCACGGGCAGGTTGATGTAGAAGATCCATGGCCACTCGGCGACGCTCAGCACCAGGCCGGCGATCGGCGGGCCGATCAGCGGGCCGACCAGGGCGGGCATGGTGAACCAGCCCATGGCCGACAGCAGTCGCGCCTTGGGCGTCGCGCCGACCACGATCAGCCGCGCCACCGGCGTCATCATCGCCCCGCCCAGGCCCTGGATGATGCGCGAAGCGACCAGGGCCTCCAGATTGCGCGACAGCCCGCATAGCGCCGAGCCCAGCAGGAACACCGCCATCGCCGACAGGAAGACGCGCCGCGCCCCGAACCGCTCGGCCGCCCAGCCACTGGCGGGGGTGAACACGGCCAACGCAAGAATGTAGGAGGTCAGAGCCAGCTTCAGGTGGATCGGATCCACCGCGAAGGCGCGGGCCAGGGTCGGAAGGGCGGTGGAAAGCGCGGTGGAGTCGATGAACTCCATCAAAAGCGCGCTGGCGACGGCGATCGAGACCAGCCGGGTCGACAGCGGGGACGTCGCGGACTCTGACGCTTCAGGCTCTTTGGAGGGATCGGACACGCGGGCGTGTTACGCCCGTGCGGGACAGGGGTCTAGAGACCCGAAAGTGTCAGTGGCCGGGACGAGGCTGGAACGTCCGTTTTTCCTTCAGCTTGACGCAGGCCAGATCGGGCTTCTGGCCGTGCTGAGGCTTGGGCTCGGCCTTGGGGAAGCAGACATTGGTCATCGGGTTCTGGTTCTGGAAGCCGCTGGTCATGACCGTTCCTCCGGTACGCTGTTCACCATATCATGCCGCGCGCCCCATTTCATCGACCAACCGTACGTCGACCGAGACGTGAAGGCGCGCCTTGCCCGGATCGCCGATGATCGCGCCCGAGACGGGTAGGGCCTGCGCCGGGGTGCGTGTCGCCGCCACGCGGATCAGGTCCGGCGACTCCGCCAGGCCGTTGGTGGGGTCGAACTCCAGCCAGCCCAGGTCGGGCAGGAACACCTCGCACCAGGCGTGGGTCGCGCCGGCGCCGCGGATCTGGGTGTTGGGCGAGTGGATGTAGCCGGTGGCGAACAGGGCGGCGTAGCCCAGGCGGCGCAGGCCCTCGACCATCAGCCAGGCCAGGTCGCGGCAGGCGCCGCTGCGCTTCTCCAGCGTCTCGACCGGCGACTGGACGCCTTCCTCTTCGCGCGCCTTGTACTCGAACTGCTGGTGGATCAGGTCGTTGACCCGCAGCAGAAAGGCCAGGGCCGGCTCGTCCCGGTGGCTGGCCAGGCCCCGCAGCCAGCGCAGCAGCACCGCGTCGGGGTCGTCGGTGACCGGGGCGATGAACGGCTCCAGCGTCGCGCGGTCCTCGCGCGAATAGACGATGGGCGTCAGGGTGTCGGGGTTCTCGATCCGCTGCGGGACCAGAGGAGCAGGATAGCGGTCGATGATCAGTTCGCTGGCCACCCGCATCGCGTCGGCCCGCCCGTTCGGCTGGAAGGTGCAGATGCAATTGCCGTTGGCGTCATAGCTCCAGCGGGTGTCGCCCGGCGGGAACAGGCGCAGCGAGGCCTCGACGATGCGCAGGGCATGGCTGTCGCGCGGCCGGATCATCAGCCGCTGGGGACCAAAGCCCACCGGCCGTTCGTAATAGTACCGCGTCTCGTGCAGGATGCGCAGCCGTCCCATGTCGAACCCAAAAGCACGACCGAGACTTGGGTTCCGCCGAACCGCTTAAGCGCGGAAGCCGGCCTCGGCGAAGTTGAGCATCCGCTCCAGCAGGGCGGACACGTCGGCTTCGCTGGTCTGGCCTTCCGACAGGACGTTCAGCCGGTCGAACTCAGCGAAGCGGTTGTTGTGCAGCATGCCCAGCGTGAAGTGCAGGCGCCAGTACACTTCTTCCGGCGACAGGTCGGGGCGGGCGCGCAGCAGGGCGTCGGAGAAGCGGCGCAGGTGCGAGACGTCGGTCTTCAGCACCTGGCGGATCTCGTCGGTGCCCTCGCTGCGGGCGCGGATCAGGAACTGCAGCGAGATGCGGCGCTCGTGGTCGGGCGCCAGCCAGCGCAGGGGCGGGGTCAGGAGGGCGGCCAGGATCTCGCGCAGCGGCGGGGAGCCGGCGTTGCGGTCATTGGCCTCGTGCAGCATCTTGGCCCGCTCGCGATTGAGCTCGGCCGTGCGCCGCTTGAAGATCTCGAACAGCAACGCGTCCTTGGACCCGAAGTGATAGTTCACCGAGGCCAGGTTGACGCCGGCGGCGGCGGTGATGTCGCGCACCGAGACGTTCTGGAAGCCGTGCAACGCGAACAGACGCTCGGCGGCGACGAACACCAGGTTCTTGGTGGCGGCTTCGGTCTCCGCGCCCTCGGTTTCGACGGAGGCGGCGGCGTCGGTCGTCGGACTCACTCGATAATCCCCTTTACCCGTGGGGAAGTCTTACGACCGTTCGAATTTGGCGCAAGCGTCAAGATCGATCCGTACAATGCAAATTACGCCGACGGGGCGCTGGAGATCGATCTTTCCGCCAAGACGGGGCGCAGGCGTTCGACCGGGCGCCCCATCCGGCCGCGTCGCAACTGGCGCAGCAGCGGACGGGCCACGGCGGTGAACAGGATCAGCGGGGCGAGGGCCAGGGCCAGCGCCTTGCGCCGTTTCCGATCGGCGCGCTTGAGGAAGTAGCGCACGAGGCCTCTGCCCTTGTGCCATTCGATCACGAGCGGGCTCTCGCGGCTGGTCGAGCCGACATGAACGATGTGGGCGTTGGGCTGGAACAGCACGCTGCCGCCCTGACGCCGGGCGCGCCAGCACAGGTCGATGTCTTCGACGTGCAGGAAATAGCCCTCGTCGAAGCCGCCCAGGGCCTGGAAATCCTCGGCCGACATGTGGAAGCAGGCGCCGGAGATGGTGGGGGTGTCCACCGGGTAGGGCGGCGGGGGCTCACCCTCCCGGTGGATCTCGAAGCGGCGCAGCGGGGGCAGTAAGGCGCTGAGCTTCGAGAGGCTAAGCAGGGTCGTGACGGGCGTAATCTCGCCGCGCCGCGCGCCCCGCTGTTCGGTTCCGTCGGTGTTGAAGACCCGGGCGCCGATCACGCACGGCGAGGGCCGGTCGCGGGCGGCGTCCAGCAGCGCGGTGATGGCGCCCGGGGTCAGGAAGGCGTCCGGATTGAGAAAAACCAGGGCGTCGCCCTTGGCGCTGGTCGCGCCGAGGTTGGCCGCGCGGGCGAAGCCGATATTGCCCAACCCCTGCAGCAGCCGCACGCGCCGCTCGCGCCGGGCCAGTTCGCGCAGCCAGGCCGCGTCGGCCAGGGACGAACCGTTGTCGACGATGACGAACTCGCTGACGACGGGCTCGGCCAGCACGCGCCGGACGCTCTCCATCAGCGCGGGGCCGGTCATATAGACGACCATGATCACCGACACGCGCGGGGACGCCTTCGCTGACGCGACGCGGGTGGCGGTGGAATCGATGGCGATGTACATGCGCTCGCTGCGTTCAAAATAGTTGCGTAAAAACTGTAGTTCATGGTTCCTTGGTTCGCAAGGGGCCGAACGCGCCGCGCAACAGGTTGTTGCGTTTTTATGCAATGTGTAACAACTAGGGGGCGCTCACCTGGGAGCGCTGAAACGGCTTTGCGATGTCACGAACGGCGATGAATCCCGCCAAGGCGGCGCTGACCAAGTCTCTCCGACGTGAAGCCGGGCGCTGGCTGAAGACCGCGCGCGAGGCCGCGGGTCTGACCCAGGCGGAACTGGCCGAGAGGACCGGACTGCGCTACTACACGTTTGTATCCCAGGTTGAGAACGGCCTGGGACGGGTGCCGATCGAAGCCCAGGCCGTCTGGGCCGAAAGCCTCGGCCTGGATCCCAGCCAATTCGCTCGAACCCTGCTGCGCTATTATGAGCCCGAGCTCCACCGACTGCTGTTCGAAGGCGCCGCCGACGCGGACGCGCCGGCCGTCGCCGAGCGGGCGGCGCAAGGCTGACGAGCGCCGCGATGGGTGAAGTTCTCGCCTTCGCGCCCCGGCCGCCGGCCGGAGACTGGACCGCCAGCGAGCGGGGCCTGTTGCTGTTGCTCACCCAGCATCTGGAAAAGAGCTACGGCGAGGTCGACGCCATCTTCGGCCAGACGGACTCCGGGGACCCCTGGTACGTCGTGACCGACGCCAACCAGGACGTGCTGGTCCATGTGGCCCGGATTGACGGCCAGTTCGTCGTCCACGACGCCGCCGTCGACATGTTCCATCAGGTCGGCAGCCTGTGGAGCGCGCTGCGCCAGATGCTGGCTTCGGGCGCGTCCGAGGAGCCGGCGGGCGTGGTCGTGTCCTTCAATCCCGCCAGTCGCGAGGCGCAGTCCTTCCTGTCGCTGGTCATCGCGGTCGGTCTTTACCTGGAGCTGCGCGACGCCGGCTTTGGCGAAATCTCTCGCCTGGACTTCGGCAGCCTGCCGCGCGGCGACGATCTGGCGATCGAAGGCGTGGCGTCCAAGCTGATCGCCGCTCTCAACCTCGGCGAGGATCGGGCCGAAAGCCGCGGCGTCCCGCTGGACGCGCCGGCGAACGAGAACGTGACCCAGCCGCCCATCAAGCCCGAAGGCGTCACGGCGTCGGCGATCGAGGCGCCTTGGTCGGCCCTGGCGGGTCTCCTGGTGTCAAAGGCGGCGCAGGCGCAGACGATCGCGATCGCGCCGCCGACCTCGGAGCCTCCCGCCCAGCTCCAGCAGTCTGACGCTCCCAAGACAGGCGAGGCTGGCGGTACGCAAGGGTTCGCCGGGACGGCGTCGGTGATCAACGGCACCCCTGGCAACGACAACGTCGTCGGCACGGCGGACGGCGACGTGATCCGCGCCGGCGCCGGGGATGACCATATCGACGGCGGCGGCGCGCGCAGCGGGATCGACCGCATTGATGGCGGCGCCGGAAACGACCGGATCGTCATGAACGCCCGCGTGGTGGCCAGCGGGGGGACCGGAGCGGACACCTTCCTGATCTCGGCCAAGGCGCCGACGAACAAGGCCGAGGCGCTTCTGGGCGTGGTCCTCGACTACGCCGCCGCTCAGGGCGACCATCTCGCCGTCCTGGGCAAGGGGCAGCTCACCGTCGTCAGCACGACGGCCGTCAGCGATGTGCTGGCCGCTCAAGAGGCTGTGCTGGGCGAGGCGACGGCGCATCTTGTCGCCGACGTCACCCGCACGGTGGCGGGTACGCGCGTGGGCTTTGACATCGATGGCGACGGACACGAGGACGTCTTCATCCTGCTGGGCGGCGCCAACACCGCGACCTTCCGCATCGGGGCCACGATCGAGGCCGACCACGCCGCGGCGCCGGCTGTCCCGGTGGTGGGGCAGCCCGTGATCGACACGAACTTCTTCGGCGAGACGGCGCCGGCGCGGTAGCTTCCCTCAGCCGCGAACCAGCTCGCGCATGGCCTTGTCCAGGCCTTCCAGGGTCAGCGGATACATCCGGTCGGACAGGATCTGCTTCATCACGCCGATGGACTGGGTGTAGTCCCAGTGCCGTTCGGGCGTCGGGTTCAGCCAGACGCAGCTTTGGTAGATGTCGGTGACGCGCTGCATCCAGATCGCGCCGGGCTCTTCGTTCCAGTGCTCGACGCTGCCGCCCGGATAGGTAATCTCGTACGGGCTCATGGTCGCGTCGCCGACGAAGATCACCTTGTAGTCGGCCGGGAACTTGTGGAGCACGTCGAAGGTCGGGATCTTCTCGGTGTGGCGGCGCTTGTTGTCCTTCCAGACCGTCTCGTAGAGGCAGTTGTGGAAGTAGTAGAATTCCAGGTTCTTGAACTCGGTCTTGGCGGCGCTGAACAGCTCCTCGCAGAGCTTGATGTGGCCGTCCATCGAGCCGCCGATGTCGAAGAAGATCAGCACCTTGATGGCGTTGCGGCGCTCGGGCCGCAGCTGGATGTCTAGATAGCCCTTCTCAGCCGTGCCCTTGATCGTGCCGTTCAGGTCCAGTTCCTCGGCCGCGCCGGTGCGGGCGAACTTTCGCAGGCGGCGTAGGGCGACCTTGATGTTGCGGGTGCCCAGTTCGACGCTGTCGTCGAGGTTCTTGTACTCGCGCTTGTCCCAGACCTTCACCGCCCGGCCGTGGCGGCTCTTGTCCTGGCCGATCCGCACGCCTTCGGGATTGTAGCCGTTGTTCCCGAACGGCGAGGTCCCGCCCGAGCCGATCATCTTGTTGCCGCCCTCGTGGCGCTTCTTCTGCTCGCGCAGGCGCTCCTGCAGGGTCTCCATCAGCTTCTCGAAGCCGCCCATGGCCTCGATCTGGGCCTTTTCCTCGTCGGTGAGGAATTTCTCGGTCAGGGCCTTGAGCCACTCTTCCGGGATGTCGGCGGTGAGGCCCTCGTTGACGGTCTCCAGGCCCTTGAAGACGTGGCCGAACACGCGGTCGAACTTGTCGAGGTTCTTCTCGTCCTTCACCAGGCTGGCGCGCGACAGGAAGTAGAAGTTCTCGACCGTGCGGTCGATGACGTCCTTGTCGAGGGCCTCCATCAGCAGAAGGTATTCGCGCAAGGACACGGGAACCTTGGCCTGGCGGAGCTCGGAGAAGAAGCGAAGGAACATCGGCGCGGCTTTCGAACGGTTGTTCGGATTGTGGGGCCTAATGCGAGCCTGCGCAACGCCCCCTCCGTCTCGCCGCGTATCCGCGGCGATCCACCTCCCCCGCAAGCGGGGCAGGATGGCGGCAATCATCCTCCCTCGCGAAGCGGGGGAGGTGGCCCGAAGGGCCGGAGGGGGCGCTATTCGAGCTCACCCCCGTCGCAGGATGAACTCCAGATCCCGCGTCTCGCCGACCGGGAAGAAGTACTCCCCGACCTTCTCGAACCCCAGCCGCTGATACAGCCGCTGCGCGCCGAAGTTCTCGGACCAGACACCGATCCACAGCGGACGCGGACCGTCCTTCTCCAGCCATTCCAGCGCCGTGTTCAGCAGGCGTGAGCCCCGGCCGCCGCCCTGATGCGACTTGAGCAGATAGAGGCGCTTCAGCTCTCCATCGCCGGGCTTCACGTCGTCGTGCGGCAGGTCGCAGGGGCCTGCAAGGGCGTAGCCGATCGCTTCGCCGTGCTCGTCCTCCAGGATCCACGACGCCTTGTCCGGATGCGCCAGGTCGTTGCGCGTGCGCTCCAGGCCGTAGGCGTAGGCCAGGAAGGTCTCCAGGTCCTCGGGCGGGTAGAGGTGCGCGAAGGTCTCGGCGAAGGTGCGCGCGCCCAGGCTGGACAGGGTGTCGGCGTCGTCGATCGTGGCGCGGCGGAGCGTGTCGGTCATGGCGACCTGAGTAGCTGCCATGACCTGAGCCTTCAAGCGACGGGCGGGTTGTGTCGCCGGGCCAGGGGGGCTACCACCGTCCGGAGCCGGGGCGTTCGCCGCCGCCGCGCGCACGCGTTTTTCCAGGAGGAACGAGAGGACGGGATTTCCGCTCTCTCTTCAATATGGCCGACGTCACCGCCGACCACGCATCCCCCATCGCCCGCCCGGGCGTCATCACCCTGGCCCGCCATGGCGAACCCGCCTTGTCGCGCAAGGTGCGCCTCAACGCGCCCGAATACGGGGCTTGGTGGGCGCGGTACGAGGAGGGCGGCCTCAAGGAAGGGCAGGTTCCGCCGGCCAGCCTGGTGGAGCTGGCGAAGAGCGCCGACGTCATCATCGCCTCGACCCGCCGCCGCTCGATCGAAACGGCGCGGGCGGTGGTCGGCGACCGCGCCTTCGCGACCGACCCGACCTTCATCGAGGCGCCGCTGCCGCCGCCGCCCTGGCCGCTCTGGATCCGCATGTCGCCCAAGCGTCTGGGCTTCTTCGCCCGGTTCTGGTGGTGGTTCTTCGACCATCACGGCGGCCAGGAGACGCGCAAGGCGGCCGAGGCCCGGGCCGGGCAGGCGGCGGACCTGCTGATCGAGCTTTCGGACTCCGGCCAGGACGTGCTGGTCCTGGCCCACGGCTTCTTCAACTGGATGATCGCCGACGCACTGAAGCAGCGCGGCCTGACCAAGCTGTTGGATCAAGGACACGGCTATTGGAGCATCAAGCGCTTCCGCCGCGCTTGAGTTCAAACCCTCTTCCCTTAACCAACGGCAAGCTCTAGGCCGTTGTCGATGAGCTTGCGGGCCTCTAGGCTTAGATCCGCACACCCGAGAGTTGCAATGACCGACGCTACGAACCCTTCCGCCGACATCTCCGCCCTGAGCTTCGAGGAAGCCCTGGCGCAGTTGGAACGGATCGTGGCTGAGCTGGAATCGGGTCAGGCGCCGCTGGAGCGCTCGATCGACATCTACGAGCGCGGCGCGGCCTTGAAGGCCCACTGCGAGAAGAAGCTGGAAGCCGCGCGCCTGAAGGTCGAGAAGATCGTCCTCGGGCAGGGCGGGGCTGTGTCCGCCGAAGCGGCCGAGTTCAACTGATGGGCGGCGCGCGTCCGCTGAGCCAGGGGAGCCGCCCTTGACCGACCTCGCCTCCGACCTGGCCCGCCGGATCGTCCAGGCCGCCGACATCGTCACCGTGGCGCTCGATGAGCTGCTGCCTCGGGCCGATGGTCCGGAGAGCCGCCTGACCGAAGCCATGCGCTATGCGGCGCTGGGGCCGGGCAAGCGCCTGCGGCCGTTCTTCGCCCTCGAGACCGGCAAGATGTTCGACCTGCCCGAGCGGCCGGTGCTGCGGGCGGCCTGCGCGCTGGAGTGCATCCACGCCTACAGCCTGGTCCACGACGACCTGCCGGCCATGGACGACGACGACGTCCGCCGCGGTCGTCCGACCGTGCACAAGCAGTATGACGAGGCCACCGCCATCCTCGCGGGCGACGCCCTGCAGACGGCGGCCTTCGAGATCATGGCCCATCCGGACACCCACGACGACGCCCACATCCGCTCGGAGCTGGTGCGCAAGCTGGCGATCGCCTCCGGCGCGCGCGGCATGGTCGGCGGCCAGATGATCGACATCCTGGGCGTCCGCGACGATCTGGGCGCTGTGGCCCGCATGCAGCGACTGAAGACCGGCGCGCTGATCGCCTTCGCCTTCGAGATCCCGCTGATCATCGCCCGCGCCAAGGAGTCCGAGCGCCACGCCCTGATGGCCTTCGCCCAGGACCTGGGCCTGGCCTACCAGATCGTCGACGACATCCTCGACGCCGAGGGCGACGAAAAGACCCTGGGCAAGGCCGCCGGCGGCAAGGACGCCGCCAAGGGCAAGGCCAACTACGTCACCCTGCTGGGACTGGACGCGGCGAAAGAGCGCGTGACGCTTTTGGCCGAACAAACGCGTTCCCATCTCGAAATTTTTGGCGAGCGGGCCGAACATCTCCGCGAAAGCGTTGATTTCGTGCTGGACCGCCGCAACTGACCGCGCTTTCTTCCGACATGTCTTCCAAAACGCCCTTGCTCGACACCATCGCCTCGCCCGCCGACACGCGAGGTTTGTCCGTCAGCGAATTGAAACAGCTGGCGGCCGAGGTGCGCGCCGAGACGATCGACGCGGTGTCGGTGACCGGCGGCCACCTGGGCGCGGGCCTGGGCGTGGTCGAGCTGACCGTGGCCCTGCACCACGTGTTCGAGACGCCCAAGGACATTCTCATCTGGGACGTCGGCCACCAGGCCTATCCGCACAAGATCCTGACCGGCCGCCGCGACCGCATCCGCACGCTGCGCCAGGGCGGGGGCCTGTCGGGCTTCACCAAGCGCGCCGAAAGCGAATACGACCCGTTCGGCGCGGCCCACGCGGCCACCTCGATCTCGGCGGCGCTCGGCTTCTGCGCCGCGCGCGACGCCCGAGTGGCCAATGGGGGCGAGGACAATAGCGTCATCGCCGTGATCGGCGACGGCTCGCTGGGCGCGGGCATGGCCTATGAGGCGATGAACGCGGCGACGGACACGACCAAGCGCCTGATCGTCATCCTCAACGACAACGACATGTCGATCGCCCCGCCGGTGGGCGGCATGAGCGCCTACCTGGCCAACCTGGTCTCGGGCGGCGCCTATCGCTCGGTGCGCAAGCTGGGCAAGACGGTGGTCGAGAAGCTGCCCAGCCCGATGCGCGAGGCGGCCCGCAAGGCGGAAGAATACGCCCGGGGCATGGTCACGGGCGGCACCTTCTTCGAGGAGCTGGGCTTCCACTATGTCGGCCCGATCGACGGCCACGACATGGACGCCCTGGTCAGCGTGCTCAAGAACGCCAAGGCCTTCGCCGACAAGCCGGTGCTGGTCCACTGCGTGACCCAGAAGGGCAAGGGCTACGCCCCAGCCGAGGGCGCCGACGACAAGCTGCACGCGGTGGTCAAGTTCGACGTGGTCACCGGCCAGCAGCAGAAGTCGGCCGGCGGCCCGCCCAGCTACACCAAGGTCTTCGCCCAGGAGCTGATCAAGCAGGCCGAGAAGGACGACAAGATCGTCGCCATCACCGCCGCCATGCCCTCGGGTACGGGTCTTGACCTGTTCGGCAAGGCCTTCCCGGATCGCACCTTCGACGTCGGCATCGCCGAGCAGCACGCGGTGACCTTCGCCGCGGGCCTGGCCGCCGACGGCATGAAACCATTCACGGCGATCTATTCGACCTTCCTGCAGCGCGGCTACGACCAGGTCGTCCACGACGTGGCGATCCAGGGCCTGCCCGTGCGCTTCGCCATGGACCGCGCGGGCCTGGTCGGCGCCGACGGCCCCACCCACGCCGGCAGCTTCGACATCGGCTTCATGGGCGCTCTGCCGGGCATGGTGCTGATGGCCGCCGCCGACGAGGTCGAGCTGGCTCGCATGGTCGCCACCGCCGCCGAGATCGACGACCGTCCCTCGGCGTTCCGCTATCCGCGCGGCGAGGGCCTGGGCCTCGACATGCCGGCGGTCGCCGAGCCGCTGGAGATCGGCAAGGGCCGCATCGTCCGCGAAGGGACCAGCGTCGCCATCGTTTCGTTCGGCACGCGCCTGTCGGAGAGCCTGAAGGCCGCCGACCTGCTGGCCGCGCGCGGCCTGTCCGCCACCGTCTGCGACGCCCGCTTCGCCAAGCCGCTCGATCTCGACCTGCTGCTGCGCCTGGCGCGCGAGCACGAGGCGATCGTCACGGTCGAGGAAGGCGCGATGGGCGGCTTCGGCGCCTTCGTGCTGCAGGCCCTGGCCCAGCACGGCGCGCTGGATCGCGGCCTGAAGATCCGCACGCTCTGCCTGCCCGACGTCTTCCAGGACCAGGACAAGCCCGACGCCATGTACGCCCAGGCCGGCCTCGACGCCGAGGGCATCTTGCGCGGCGCGCTGTCGGCGCTCGGCATGGACAATGTCAGCGCGGCGGGCGCGGGCCGCCGGGCGTGAGCCCGGAAAGCCTTTAAGTCCGGGCCTAAGCCCCGCACGCCTTGAAGAAGGCCCGCACGTCAGCCCGATCCTTGGAGTCGGCCGCCAGACTATGGCGCTGACCCTTGGCGAGCACCGTCAGATCGCCCGATTTGCGAAAGGCCTGAAACGCCGGAGCGCTGGCGCTGCCGCGCGCCTCCATCAGGCCTTCGCTCATGGCGTCGTCGACCTTGGCGGCGGCGAAACGGCTCTCGCTGCGGCCCGAGGTCAGCACCAGCTCGCCGCCTGACAGGCCGACGGCGGACAGGTCGATCTCGCCCGCGTCGGGCCGGCAGCGCATCATCAGCACGACGTCGTCGCTGTTGGGGCGGCCGTAAGCGAGGCGGGGATCCTCGCCGGCGTCGGCCAGATAGGACCACCGATAGCCGGTCGCTGCGACCTTCTCGTGCGCGCAGCCGGTCAATCCGGCGACCAGGAGCCAGGCGACAATCGGAAGGGCGCGGGGCGGCATGGAGGTCCTCCTCATGCGATCAACGCGGCTTGGACCTGAATGGCTCCTGAAAGCGAAACGGGCGCGGAGACCGCCTGGTCGCCGCGCCCGTGAAGATTGGCCTCTAAGCCCGGCCTAGAACGGCGAGAAGCGCTCAACCAGCGCCTGGCCGGCCGGGGTCTTCTGCACGCGGCTGATGTCGCCGCGGCCGCCGTAGCTGATGCGGGCCTCGGCGATTTGCGTGTGGCGAATGGTGTTGGCCGAGGAGATGTCCTCCGGACGGACGATGCCGGCCACGGTCAGCTGGCGCAGCTCGGCGTTGGTGCGGACCTCCTGGGTGCCCTGGATCACCATGTTGCCGTTCGGCAGGACCTGGCTGACCACGGCGGCGATCGTCAGGCTGATCTTCTCCGAGCGCTTGATGCTGCCCGCGCCCGAATTGGTCGTGTTCGAGCCGGTCTCCAGCGCGTTGGCCGGATCGAAGCCGCCCGGCAGCACCTTGCCCAGGCTCGATTCCAGGCCCAGCAGATGCGGGACGCCGGCCTTGGTGGTGGCGGCGCGCGAGCTGGAGGTCTGGTTCTTGGTGTCGACGCTGTCGTCGATGTCGATCATCACGGTCAGGATGTCGCCGACGCGGCTGGCGCGCTGGTCATTGAAGAAGGCGCGCGCGCCGACCCGCCACAGCGAGTTGGCCGAGGCGGCCTGCGGGGCCGGTTCGCGGGCCGAAACATATTGCTGCTGGATCGGGGCCAGGGCGGCGGGATAGCCGACGGGGGCCAGGTCCGGACCCTTCACGGCTTCCTTGACGGTGGAGCAGGCGGCCAGCGGGGCCAGCAGCAGGGTGGCGGCGATGAGAGCGGGGCGACGCATGGGTCAGAGCCTCTTAGCGAGCGGCGAAACGGACGGGTTGCGAACGAGCTTGCAAGCCTTGGGCCTGCGGGCCGACGGCGGCCGAGCCAGGGCCCGTCGCGACAGCCTGGATAATCTTCTTCGACAGCGTGTTCTGGACGGCGATCACGTCCCCGGTCGAGGCGGCGGCCATGGCCTTGCCTTGAAGCGAAAGGGAAATTCCGCCGTCGCTGTAGGTGACGGTGATCAGGTCGCCGGTCTTGATGACCTGGGGCGCGGTCACGTCGCGGGTCGAGACCGCGGCGCCTTCACGCAGGGGGCGCTTGGCGGCCAGGCCGATCACCGCGTCCGAGTCGCGCGGCGCGTCGGCCGGGGCCCCGGCCATTTTCGCCCAGACCAGGTCTTCCGGCTGGACGATTTCGCCGACCGAGAGGCTGCGGGCGTAGGCAAGAACTTCCACGTTGCCGCGCGCGGCGCCGGCCAGGCCGGCTCGGGTCGAGGCGCCGCCGTTGTCGGCGCCCTCGCGGACGATGATCCGGCGGATGCCTTGGCTGTTGTCCCAGTCGAAGCCGGCGCGGCGAGCGAACATCTGCACCTGGCCGGCGTCGAGCACGGCGCTAGGGCCCATGCGGGGCGCGACGACCAGGTTGGCGGCGGCGCCGGAGACGCCGTCGAACAGGTCGCCCAGGGTGACGCGGCCGTCCGCGTCGGTGGTGTCCATCCGCAGGCTCACCGGCGTCCCGGCGAGAGCCGGAGCGGCGAAGGCGAGGGCGGCGGCGGCGATCAGCAGCGCTTTCATCGGCTTACGACCTCATCTGCGAAGTGGTCTGCAGCATCTGGTCGGCCGTCGTGATGACCTTGGAGTTCATCTCGTAGGCGCGCTGGGCGGTGATCAGGGCGGTGATTTCCGAGACCGAGTCGACGTTCGAGGCTTCGGTGTAGTGCTGCAGCAGCGAGCCGAAACCCGGCTGGCCCGGCACGGCCAGGTTGGCCGCGCCCGAGGCGGCGGTCTCCAGGAACATGTTGTCGCCGATGGCCTCGAGGCCGCCCTCGTTCAGGAAGTTGGCGAGTTGCAGCTGGCCGATCGTCTGGGGCTGGGTCTGGCCGTCCAGCTTCACCTGCACCAGGCCGGTCTTGCTGATGATGATGTCGGTGGCGTTCTGCGGGACCGTGATGCCCGGCTGGACCTGATAGCCGTCCTCGGTGACGATCTGGCCCTGGTCGTTGGTCGAGAAGTTGCCGGCGCGGGTGTAGGCGGTCTCGCCCGAGGGCAGCAGGATCTGCAGGTAGCCCTTGCCCTGGATCGCGACGTCCAGCGGGTTGTCGGTCAGGGTCGGGGTGCCTTGCTCGGTGATGCGATAGACCGAGCCGGCCTTGACGCCGCCGCCGACCTGCACGCCGGTCGGGACGATGTTGCCGTCGCTGGACGACTGCGAGCCGGCGCGCTCGATCGTCTGGTACAGCAGGTCCTGGAACTCGGCCCGTTGGCGCTTGAAGCCAACGGTGTTCATGTTGGCGATGTTGTTCGAGATGACTTCGACGTTCAGCTGCTGAGCAGCCATGCCCGAAGCGGCGGTGCGGAGAGCTTGCATGGGCTAGCGTCCCTTAGTTGACTTTGCCCAGCCGCTCGACGGCGGTCCGGGACAGTTCGGAGGTGTTGTCCATCATCTTGGCGACGCTTTCGTAGGCGCGTTGAACCGAGATCAGCTTGGTGATCTCGACGACGGATTGGACGTTGGAGGCTTCCAGCATGCCCTGGTGGACGACGGCGTCCGGCGCGGGCTGCGGGGTGGTGTTGGTCGTGTTGCGGTAGAGGTTGTCGCCGTCCTTGGCCATCGAGGCCAGGTTGTCGGGGCGAACCACGGCGATCTTGCCGACCCGGACCGCGCCCTGGGTGACGATGCCGTCCTTGCCGATGCTGACCGGGCCCAGGACGGGGTCGATGTTGATCGGCCCGCCGCCCTCGTCCAGCACTGGATGACCGCCCTGGGTGACGATCTGGCCCTGGGGATTGGTCGTGAAGCGACCGTCGCGAGTGTAGCGCTCGCCGCCGCCGGTCTGGACGCGGAAGAAGCCGTTGCCCTCGATCGCCAGGTCGAAGTCGCCGCCCGTCTTGGTCATGGCGCCTTGGGTGAAGTCGCGGGCGACGCCGCTATCCAGCACGAACTTGACCGGGGCCGACCCGTCCAGGGTCTTGGCCGGCTTGGCCTGCTCGGTGCGGACCATCAGGTCCTCGACCTTGAAGCCCGTCGTATTGGCGTTGGCGATGTTGTTGGCCACGATGTCCAGCTCGCGGCGAAGCGTCAGTTGGCGCGAAAGGCCGACGTAAAGCGCGTTGTCCATGACGAGTTAACTCGGGCGGCTGGCGCGACAAATGCGCCGCACCTCCTGAAGCAACCTTCGTGCCAGAGCGAAAAGTTCAATAAAAACAGCAAATAGAAAGGTTAATGCGGGGGTGTTGGTCGGACTCTGCCGGGCAGATTCAGCCTGCGACCAAATGGCCTCCAAAACACATCGTTAACCATGCTCGCGCATGAGTAAGAGATATAGATTCCAAGGAACCGCGCGCGTGGCTCAGAACGATCAGGAAGCTCCGGAAGGTGAAGAGGGCGCCGAAGGCGAAGCCCCCGCCAAGAAGAAGCCGCCTATTCTCATCATCGCGATCGCGGCCGGCGTCCTCGTCCTGGGCGGCGGCGGCGCTGCGGCCTTCTTTCTCCTGAAGCCCAAGCCGGCGGCCGAAGCCGGCGAGCATGGCGCTGAAAAGAAAGAGAAAAAGAAGGAAGAGAAGAAGGAAGGCGGTCACGGCGAGAAGAAGGAAGGCGAGGGCGGCGCGGCCGCCGCGGCGGGTCCCGCGCCGGTGATCAAGGAAGGTCCGGACGGCGTGGTGTTCTACACCTTGCCCGACATCGTCGTGAACATGCAGACGGCCGACGGCAAGTCGACCTTCCTGAAGCTGAAACTGACTTTCGAGCTGCCGGACGAAGAGACGGCCGAGGCTTTGACGCCGAATCTGCCCAGGTTGCAGGACATGTTCCAGACGTTCCTGCGCGAACTGCGTCCCGAAGACCTGAACGGCAGCCAAGGCACCTACCAACTGCGCGTCGAGCTGCTGCGCCGGGTGAACCTGGTCGCCGCGCCGGCTAAGGTGAACGCGGTCCTCATCGAGGAGATGCTGATCAACTGAGCCTTCGGGCTGGTTGGGGCGAACGATCATGGCGGACGAAAACGATCAGTGGGGCGCTGAGAACGCCGGCGGCGACGGGGTCAACGAGTTCGGCGACTTCTCGGGCGGCATGGCCGGCTGGGACGACGGCGGCGGCGAGGGCGGCTCCGAACGCATCCTGAACCAGGACGAGATCGACAGCCTGCTGGGCTTCGACTTGTCGGGCGACGGCTCCGAGGACCGCACGGGCATCCGCGCCATCATCAACTCGGCGCTGGTGTCGTACGAACGCCTGCCGATGCTGGAAATCGTCTTCGACCGCCTGGTGCGGTTGATGACGACGTCCCTGCGGAACTTCACGTCCGACAACGTCGAGGTCAGCCTCGACAACATCAGCTCGATCCGCTTCGGCGACTATCTGAACTCGATCCCGCTGCCGGCCATCCTGGCGGTGTTCCGGGCCGAGGAGCTGGACAACTACGGCCTGCTGACGGTCGACTCGAACCTGATCTACTCGATCGTCGACGTGCTGCTGGGCGGCCGTCGCGGCACGGCGGCGATGCGCATCGAAGGCCGGCCCTACACCACGATCGAACGCGTGCTGGTGCAGCGGATGATCGAGGTGGTGCTGCACGACCTCAAGAGCGCCTTCGAACCGCTGCATCCGGTCGCCTTCTCGCTGGACCGCCTGGAGACCAACCCGCGCTTCGCCGCCATCGCCCGTCCCGCCAACGCGGCCATCCTGGTCAAGCTGCGGATCGACATGGAAGACCGCGGCGGCCGCATCGAGCTCTTGCTGCCCTACGCCACGCTGGAACCCATCCGGAAGATGCTGCTGCAGCAGTTCATGGGTGAGAAGTTCGGCCGCGACAACATCTGGGAAGGCCACTTGGCCACCGAACTCTGGACCACCCAGATGGAGGTTCGCGCCGTGCTCGACGAGCAGCAGCTGCCGCTGTCGCGCGTGCTGAACATGCAGGTCGGCGACACCCTGATGCTGAACGCCACCCCTGACAGCCTGGTCGAGCTGCGCGCCGGGGCCATCCCGCTGACCCGCGGCCGCATGGGCCGTCGCAATCACTCGATCGCCATCCGCGCCGAGGCGCCGCTGACGCCGGCCGCCAAGAAGGCCGTGCAGAAGCTGAAATGAGTCTCGTCGCTTTCGCCATGAACGGTTTGTTGGCGGTGCTGCTGATCGTGGCGCTGGCTTTCGGCTGGCGTCTGGAGCGCCGCCTGAAGGCGCTGCGCGACAGCCACGAGGGCTTCGCCAAGGCCGTGAAGGATCTCGACCAGGCCGCCGCCCGCGCCGAGCAGGGCCTGGCCGATCTGCGCGCCGCCACCGACGAGGCGGCCGAGACCCTGGCGATCCGCATCGAGCGCGCCCAGGCCCTGGCCGCCCAGCTGGACGAGCGGATCAGCCGTCCGCCGCCGGCTCGCCCCGAGCGTGAGGCGCCGGCGCCGGTTCGGGGGCGTGTGGAGGCTCCGCCGCCTTCCGCCGAGCGTCGCCTGAAGGCCGAGGATTTTGAACGCCTGCTGGAGCGGGAAGATCGCCTTCCGCCCAGCGCTCGCCCGATCCTGGGCGCGCCTGTCGCGCCCGCCGAAACCCCTCGTTCACGGGCGCGGATCGATGATGACCTCTTCGACGGACCGGGCGAGCCCCCGCGTCCCGGACCCCAATCCAGAGCCCGCCGATGAAGAACGTTCCGCGCATCCTGCCCCTGGTTGGCGTCGCCGTCGGCGGCGTGCTGGCCATCAACGCCCTGGCCGGCGCCAAGTCGCTGCCGGACATGCTGAGCGGCGCCAAGGCCTTCGCTGAAGGCGCGGTCAAGCCGGAAGGCAAGGCTGGCGAGGGCGCGCCCTCGGCCGAAGGCGCGGGCCAACCCGCCGCCGCCAAGGCGCCGCAGAGCTTGCCGCGCGCCTGCGCGCCGTCGGCCGACGCGCTGGCCAAGGAGGCCGGTCTCTCGCCCGCCGAGCTGCGCGTGCTGCAGAGCCTGGGCGCGCGTCGCGGCCAGTTGGACCAGCGCGAGCAGGACATCGACGTCCAGCTGCAGCTGCTGGCCGCCGCCGAGGCCAAGCTGGACGCCAAGATGAAGGCCCTGACCGGCCTGAAGGGCGACATCCAGGGCCTGCTGGGCCAGGTCGACTCCCAGAAACAGGCCGAGGTCGATCGTCTGGTCACCGTCTATCAGGGCATGAAGCCCAAGGACGCCGCCGCTCGCATGACCCTGCTGTCGGACGAGGTCCGCCTGCCGATCGCCGCCAAGATGAAGGAACGCACCCTGGCGATGATCCTGGCCAACATGGCTCCGGCCGACGCCAAGGTCCTGACCGAACGCCTGGCCGCGCGCCTCGCCAATCCCGTGGTCGAGAAGGGCAAGGCCGCCGTCGCCGACAACGGCGCCCAGGCCGCCGCGCCGGGCCAGCAAGCCGCTGGCGCGCCGCTGGCTGGCGCGCCCAAGAAGGCCGGTTAAGGGAGGCTCATGACCCTTCGCCAGCTCCTGCGATCCAGCGTCGCCGCCGCGTGCATCGCGGGCGTGCTGGCGCCGTCCGGCTACGCCGCGCCGCCGCCTGTCGCGGCGCGGTCGGCGCTGGACGTGCGTGTCGCGCAGGCGGCGGACTTCTCCCGGGTCGAGTTTCACTGGAGCGGCGCGGCTCGCATGGCCGCGCGCCGCGAGGGCGACAAGCTGATCCTGCGGTTCAGCCGCGACGCCAATCCCGATCTCTCCGCCCTCAAGATCGCCCCGCCGCGCTGGGTGAAGAGCGCCGACGCCCGCCATGTGGGCGGTTCGCTGGAGCTGGTTCTGACCCTGGCCGCCGAGGCGGACTTCAAGGTCGGGACGGCCGACGGCGTCAGCTTCGTCAATATCTTCGCCAAGGACGGGGCGCTGGCCGCCGCCCAGGCCACGCCAGCCGCCGCGCCCGCGCCGCCGGTGGGGCGTCCCAACCCGATGCCGCGCGACGGCGTCGTTAGGGCGGATATCGAGCGCGCCGACGGCCAGGTCACCCTGTCGTTCACCTGGGCCGCCCCCGCCGGCGCCGCCGTGTTCCGGCGCGGGGAGGCCGTCTGGATCGTCTTCGACACGCCCGCGCGGATCGATATCTCAAAGCTGCCAGCCAACACGCCCCGCTATGCGCGGATCCAGGCGCTGAAGGGCTCGGACTATTCGGCCCTGCGCATCGTGGCGCCGGTGGGCGAGCCCTATGTGGCGGTCGGCTCGGGTCCGACCTGGCGCATCAGCTTCGGTCCGGGACCGCAGCAGAGCCCCGACGTCATCCAGATCAACCGCGACGAGGCCGCGCCGTCGGCGGCGCTGTCGGCGGCCGTGGCTGGCGTCACCCGCGCCATCTGGGTCGACGACCCGGCCGTCGGGGACAAGATCATCGTCGCGCCGGCCCTGCCGCCGGCCAAGGGCCTGTCCTCGCGCCGCGACTATGTCGAGTTCGCCCTGCTGCAATCGGCGCAAGGCCTGGCGGCGGAGGCTTACGCCTCGGACCTGATGGTCCAGGCCAGCGCCGACGAGGTTCGCATCGGTCGGCCCAAGGGCTTGGCGCTGTCGCCCGCCTCGGCCGCCGCGCCGCCGGAAGAAGCCGTCGCCGGCGCGCCCCAGCCGCTGTCGATGCCGGCCCTGATCGATCTGGAGGCATGGCCAAAGCTGGGATCCGGCGGCTTCCTGGCCCGCTACAACGCCCTGCAGAACGCTGTCAGCGCCGCGCCGGACGAGAACGCCGACGTCGCCGCGCGCCTGGCTCTCGCGCGCTTCCTGGTCGGCTCGCAAATGTCGTTCGAGGCGATCGGCGTGCTGAACGCCGGCGCGCGCCAGCACCAGACGATGATGGCCAATCCGGAGTTCCGGGGGCTGCGCGGCGTGGCCCGGGTGCTGGCCGGTCGTTATGCGGAAGCCGACGCCGACTTCTCCTCGCCCGTCCTGGCGGACGAGCCGTCCAGCGCGCTGTGGCGGGGCTATATCGCGACCAAGAACGGCCAGTGGCTGGACGCGCGGACCAAGTTCTCGAACGGCGGCCGGGCGCTGGATCTGTTTCCGCCAATCTGGAAGGCGCGGTTCCTGAGCGCTCAGGCCGAGGCGGCGCTGGGCGTCGGCGATCTGACGGGCGCCCTGCAGTCCATCGCCAAGGCGCTGGACCAGCCGAAGGTCCCCGTGAAGGATCAGCTGGCCATTCGCCTGGTTCAGGCCCGCATCTTCGAGGCCAAGGGCGAGAAGGTCCGCGCCAAGAAGATGTTCCAGGCCATCGCCAAGGCGCCGTACGACAATCTGGCCGCGCCGGCCCTGCTGCACGCCACGCGCCTGCAATACGAGAAGCGCGAAATCAACGCGGCCAAGGCGGCCGACACCCTGAACCAGCTCCGCTATCGCTGGCGCGGCGACGGCGTCGAGATGGACGTCATCCGCGCCCTCGGGAAGCTCTATATCGACCAGGGCCGCTATCGCGAGGCGCTGGAGGTCATGCGCTCGGCGGGCAGGCCCAGTTCGGACCGCCCTGAAGCCCTGGCGCTGCAGAGCGAGATCTCCAGCACCTTCAGGGCGCTGTTCCTGGACGGCCTGGCCGACGGCATGCAGCCGATCCAGGCGGTGGGCCTGTTCTACGACTTCCAGGAATTGACCCCGATCGGCGCCGACGGCGACCAGATGGTGCGCAACCTGGTGCGTCGCCTGGTGGACGTCGACCTGCTGGATGACGCCGCCAAGCTCTTGAAATACCAGGTCGACAACCGCCTGAACGGCGTGCCCAAGGCCCAGGTCGCGACCGACCTGGCCTGGATCTACCTGATGAACAAGCGTCCCGAGGACGCGCTGAACGCCATCAACGCCACCCGCACGACGATCCTGCCGCCCGCCTTGAACGCCGAGCGCCGCGTCGCCACGGCCCGCGCCTTGATCGGCCTTGGCCGCTACGACGCCGCCGCCGAGCTGGTCGAGCGCGACAACACCAAGGACGGCCAGGAGATTCGCGCCGACATCGCCTGGAAGCAGCGCGCCTGGCCGACCGCTGGGGCGCTATACGAAAAGATGCTCGGCGATCGCTGGAAGGGGCAGGGCGCTCTGTCGGCGGCCGAGGAGGCCCGACTCCTGCGCGCGTCGGTGGCCTATAGCCTGGCCGATGACGACGTGTCGCTGGCCCGTTTGCGTCAGCGGTGGACGCGCTTCGTCGACAACGCCGGCAATCCCGACGGCTTGCGCGTCGCGCTCCAGGGCCTGGGTTCGGAGGCGGTCTCGCCATCCGACTTCGGCAAGGTCAGCGCCGACAACGAGGCGTTCAGCGGCTGGGTCGCCCGGATGAAGGACAAGTTCCGCACGGGACAACCTGCCGGCGCGGCGGCGCGCGCGGGCGGCTGACGGCTCCTGGCCGTCCGCAAGGCATAGCCGTCCCTTGCCGTGACCGTTTCGTGACCTTGAGAGGCACGGCGTTTCACTTTCCGCCCGAACGGGTGAATAAACCCTCGTCGAAACTCCATTGGTCTTATGGCGGCGGCGCGGGCTTTGTCCTACGTAAGGCCCGCTCGCTCGGCGCCTCGCCGGGGAGGTTCGGTTCGCGTTGGAGGGCCTCTCCAGCTCGGCTCTCAAGCTCGCGCGCTTGCCATTCTGCCGCAGGCATGTCATGACAACGTTGTCATAGGGTGGAAGACATTGGTGACCAAAAAGAACGACGGCGAGACTGGCCGCGAAGTCCTTGTGCTGCTGGGCGGCGCGGGCGATTTGGCCCTGCGAATGCTGCTGCCTTCGCTGTACTTCCTCGAAGTCGACAGGCTGCTGCCGCATGACATGCGGATCATCGGCGTCGCGCGTCACGACCATGACGCCGACAGCTACAAGGCCTTGGTGCGCGAGCAACTGGGCAAGCGCGCGACGGTGGAGGAGGCGGCCTGGAGCCGCCTGGCCGCCCGCCTCGACTATGTGCCCGCCGACATCACCAGCGAGGACGACACCAAGAAGCTGGCCGAGCGCATCGGCGCGCACGGCGACCTCGTCATCTTCTTTTCGCTGTCGCCCAGCATTTACGGCCCGGCCTGCCAGGCGCTGCAGGCGGCTGGCCTGACGGGTCCGAGAACCCGTCTGATTCTGGAAAAGCCGCTGGGTCACGACCTGGAGAGCTCCAAACGCACGAACGCCGCCGTGGCGTCCGTGGTCGACGAAAGCCAGGTCTTCCGGATCGACCACTATCTGGGCAAGGAGACGGTCCAGAACCTGACCGCCCTGCGCTTCGCCAACGTGCTGTTCGAGCCCCTGTGGGATCGGAACGCCATCGATCACGTGCAGATCACCATCGCCGAGACCGAGAAGGTCGGCGACCGGTGGCCCTACTACGATGAGTACGGCGCGCTGCGGGACATGGTGCAGAACCACATGCTGCAGCTCTTGTGCCTGGTCGCCATGGAGGCGCCCTCGGGCTTCGATCCGGACGCCGTTCGCGACGAGAAGGTCAAGGTGCTGCGGTGCCTGCGCCCCTTCACCAAGGAGACCGTGGCGCATGACACGGTGCGCGGCCAGTACGTGGCCGGCGTGGTCGAAGGCAGTCCCCGTCCCAGCTATGTCGAGGAAGTCGGCAAGCCGACCAAGACCGAGACCTTCGTGGCCATGAAGGTGGCGATCGAGAACTGGCGCTGGGACGGCGTGCCGTTCTTCCTGCGCACCGGCAAGAACCTGCCCGACCGCCGCACCCAGATCGTCGTCCAGTTCAAGAAGGTGCCGCACAACATCTTCGGCCCCGCCACCGACGGCGAACTGTGCGCCAACCGCCTGGTCATCGACCTACAGCCGGATGAGGACATCTCGCTGACGATCATGAACAAGCGGCCCGGACTGTCGGAAGAGGGCATGCGCCTGCAGTCGCTGCCGCTGTCGCTGTCGTTCAGCCAGACGGGCGGTCGCCGCCGCATCGCCTATGAGAAGCTGTTCCTGGACGTCTTCCGCGGCGACAGCACCCTGTTCGTGCGTCGCGACGAGGTCGAGCAGGCCTGGCGCTTCATCGACGGTCTCTCGGCCGCCTGGGCCGAAGCCGGCATCGATCCCGCGCCGTATGCGGCTGGCACCTGGGGGCCGCAGACGGCCAACGCGCTGATCTCGCCGGGCGGCCGGTCCTGGAAGGCTTAGGCGATGCCGAAACTGGAAGCCTTCGGTTCGCGCGAAGCCCTCTATGACGCCACGGCGTCGATCCTGGTCGACGCCCTGACCAACGCGGTGGCCGCGGCGGGTCGGACGGGCTTCGCCGCGACCGGCGGCACGACGCCGGCGCCCGTCTATGATCGCCTCGCCACGCTGACCGCGCCCTGGGACAAGATCACGGTCACCCTGACCGACGAGCGCTTCGTCCCGCCGAGCGATCCCAGCAGCAACGAGGGCCTGGTGCGCCGTCACCTGCTGGTGGGCGAGGCGGCCAAGGCCGGCTTCGCGCCGCTCTACGTCGACGGCCTGAGCCACGCCGACAGCGCCCGCGCCGCCGAGGCCGGCGTCGAGGCCGCCACCCCGTTCGGCGCCGTGCTGCTGGGCGTCGGTCCCGACGGCCACTTCGCCTCGCTGTTCCCGGGCAACCCGGTCTTGGCCCAGGGCCTGGACCCGCGCTCAGACCGCCTGGTCCTGGATGTGCCGCCCAGCGACCCCGCGCCCGACATTCCGCGTCTCAGCCTGACTTTCGCCGCCCTGACTCGCACCGATTTGATCGTGCTGCTGGTCACCGGAGCGGCCAAGAAGGCGTTGTTGGAAGGCGACGTCGATCCGGCCCTGCCGGTCGCCGCCATCCTGAAGCAGGACCGCGCCAAGGTCCGCATCCTTTGGGCGGAGTAACGCCATGAGCCTCAATCCCGTCATCGCAGACGTCACCACCCGCATCGTGGCGCGCAGCCAGGACAGCCGCGCGGCCTATCTGGCCAACATGCAGCGGACGATCGACAGCCAGCCGGGCCGCGCCAAGCTGTCCTGCGCCAACTGGGCCCACGCCTTCGCCGCCTCGCCGGGCGTCGACAAGGTCCGCGCGCTCGACCCGAACGCGCCGAACATCGGCATCGTCTCGGCCTATAACGACATGCTGTCGGCCCACCAGCCGCTGGAGGCCTATCCGGCGCTGATCAAGGACGCCGCGCGCGAGGTCGGGGCCACGGCCCAGTTCGCCGGCGGCGTGCCCGCCATGTGCGACGGCGTCACCCAAGGCCGTCCGGGCATGGAGCTGTCGCTGTTCTCGCGCGAGGTGATCGCCATGGCCACCGCCGTGGCCCTGACCCACGACGCCTTCGACGCGGCCTTGTACCTGGGCGTCTGCGACAAGATCGTGCCGGGCCTGGTGATCGGCGCCCTGACCTTCAGCCACCTGCCGGCCCTGTTCGTGCCGGCGGGGCCCATGACCTCGGGCCTGCCCAACTCGGAAAAGGCCCGCATCCGCGCCCTCTACGCCGAGGGCAAGGTCGGCCGCGCCGAGCTGCTCGAAGCCGAGCAGGCCAGCTATCACGGCCCCGGCACCTGCACCTTCTACGGCACGGCCAACACCAACCAGATGCTGATGGAGCTGATGGGCTTCCATCTGCCCGGCTCGGCCTTCGTGCATCCCAACACCCCGCTGCGGGAGGCCCTGGTCAAGGAGGCCGCGCGCCGCGCCGCCGCCGTCACCGCCAAGGGCAATGAGTACGTGCCGGTTGGCCGGATGATCGACGAGAAGTCGATCGTCAATGGCGTCGTCGGGCTGATGGCCACCGGCGGCTCGACCAATCTGGCGCTGCACCTGATCGCCATGGCCCACGCCGCCGGCATCGTGCTGACGCTGGAGGATCTGGACGACATCTCGCGCGCCACGCCGCTCTTGGCCCGCGTCTATCCGAACGGTTCGGCCGACGTGAACCACTTCCAGGCCGCCGGCGGCATGGCCTTCGTGATCCGCGAGCTGCTGAAGGCTGGCCTCGTCCACGAAGACGTCCTGACCATCGCCGGCCCCGGCCTGTCGCGCTACGCTCAGGAGCCTTTCCTGGACGGCGGCGAGCTGAAATGGCGCGACGGCGCGACCGAGAGCCTGGATCCAGCCATCGTCCGTCCGGTCTCGGATCCGTTCAGCAAGGAAGGCGGCCTGCGCCTGATGGCCGGCAACCTGGGTCGCGGCGTGATGAAGATCTCGGCCGTGAAGCCCGAGCACCACGTGATCACGGCCCCGGCGGCTGTTTTCCAGGAGCAGGAGGACTTCATCGCCGCCTTCAAGCGCGGCGAGCTCGACCGCGACGTCGTCGTCGTCGTCCGCTTCCAGGGCCCGTCGGCCAACGGCATGCCGGAACTGCACAATCTGTCGCCGTCGATCTCGGTGCTGCTGGACCGCGGCTACAAGGTCGCCCTGGTCACCGACGGCCGCATGTCGGGCGCCTCGGGCAAGACGCCGGCCGCCATCCACGTGACGCCGGAAGCCGCCAAGGGCGGGCCCCTGGCCTATGTCCAGGACGGCGATGTGATCAGCGTCAACGCCGAAACCGGCGAACTCAAGATCCTGGTGGACGAGGCGACTCTGCTCGCCCGCGCGCCAGCGAACGTCCCGGCGGCCAAGCCGGGCTTTGGCAGGGAACTGTTCGGATGGATGCGAGCGGGGGTCGGCGCCGCCGACGCCGGCGCTTCCATCTTCGGGTAAGGAAACACTAGGTCATGGACGGCAATCACAGCGGGGGTCTCGGCCTCGTCGGCGACATCGGGGGCACGAACGCCCGCTTCGCCCTGGTCGAGTTCGACGGTCCGGACCCGCGCCTGATCGAGCCCACCGCCTTCAAGGGCCAGGACTACGGCACGGCCGAGGACGCCATCGAGGCCTATCTGCGCAAGGTCGGCGTCAAGCACGCCGATCAGGCGGTGGTGGCGGTGGCGGGTCCCATCGACCACGGCCAGGTCCACATGACCAACCTCGACTGGCGGATCTCGGAAGACGGCTTGCGTCGCGCTGGCGGCTTCCGCAACGCCAAGCTGATCAACGACTTCACCGCCCAGGCCCTGGCCGCGCCGCGTCTGGCGCCCAAGGACCTCCGCCAGGTCGGCGCGCTGCCGACCTCGGGGGAGGGGGATCTGGCCATCCTCGGCCCGGGCACCGGCTTCGGCGTCGCGGGTCTGGTCCGCCGCCACGGCCACGAGATCCCTCTGGCGACCGAAGGCGGCCATGTCGCCTTCGCGCCTGTCGACGCGGTCGAGATCGAGGTGCTGCGCCTGCTGACCCAGCAACTGGACGGCGGCCGCGTCTCCGTCGAGCGCATCCTGTCGGGCCCCGGCATGGAAGACCTGCACGTCGCCCTGGGCCAGGCCGAGGGCCGCAAGGTCGACAGCCTGACCGCCAAGCAGATCACCGAACGCGCGGTCGAAGGCTGCGCCGACAGCCTGGCGACCGTGAACCGCTTCTGCGCGGTGCTGGGCTCCACCGCCGGCGACATCGCCCTGACCTTGGGCGCGCGCGGCGGCGTGTTCATCGCCGGCGGCATCGCGCCCCGGATCATCGACATCCTTGAGAAGAGCCCGTTCCGCGAGCGCTTCGAGGCCAAGGGCCGCTTGTCCAGCTTCACCCAGGCGATCCCGACCCACGTGATCCTGCATCCGCACACCGCGCTGATCGGCGCGGCGGTGGCGCTGACGCCGGAGGGCCGGGCGGCGGTTTCTTAGGAGCCGCCCTGGCCTTGGCCTAGCGCGCCGCTTTCAATGCGGCCGCCCGGCCTGTCAGCAGGCGGTTGCACTGCGTGGCGTCCAGATTCATGTCACCCATCTCGTCACGGCCCTTCTGCATCCAGAAGTCGAAGTACTGGCGCGCCTTGTCCTCGACGGCCGCCGGGAACCGGTTGGGCGCGTAGAGCTCCGCGATGTAGGCGTTCGACTGGGCGCGGGTCAGGTGGGTGGCGCACACGGCGACCGCCTGCACCATGTCCGCCCCCGCGCGCATGTAGGGTGTCTGCCAGCTTGCGTAGCCCGTGGGCGTCAGGAGCGGGTCGGTAACGTCGCGCAGCAAGCTTTCGTCGCTCAAGGGCGGCCCGGAGACGATGTTGCGGCCCGCGGGGTCGTTGGCGACTTCCCGGCAGGAAGCGATGATGATCCTGGCCTGGCTACGAATATTGGCCGCCAAGGCCGCTTCGTCCTCAGCGCCCGAGCCTGACATCGCCTTAATGTCGTTCTGAGCTTGCCGCATCGCCTGGTCCATCGCGTTCTTGACGTAGGTATAGGACAGGGTCTCAGAGAAGCCCGCGCTCTGGCCGAGCGCGATGGCGGCGTTGGCATAGGCTTCCACGCGTTCCTTGTGGACGTCGAAACCGAACTCTTCGCAGATCGTCGCCCGGCCGGCGTAGCGGCCTAGCTGGTTAAGCCGCGCGACCGGATCTTGCGCGACTTGCGCGTGCGCCGAGGTCGCGGCCAGCGCCAGGGCCACGGCCAAAATCTTCCAGTTCAGCATCCTCGCATCCCCCCGTACGTCACTCGCGACGCGAGGATCTGGATATCCGGCTCGATCTCTAGCTGTAAAGCGCGCCGATCTGCCGCCGCTCGGTTGCGTCGATAAAGGGATCGCCATGACAGCCTTGTCATGGCTAAGTACGCGCCAAACCGAACGAATAGGGGCGGCGGGGGACGGAATTGAGCGCCAAGATCACGATCCACGACGTGGCCCGCGAGAGCGGCGTCTCGATCAAGACTGTCTCGCGGGTCCTCAACCGCGAGCCCAACGTCAAGGCCGACACGCGCGATCGGGTGCAGGCGGCGGTGGCGGCGCTGAACTATCGTCCCAACATCTCGGCGCGGAGCCTGGCAGGCGCGAAGGCCTATCTGATCGGCGTCTTCTTCGACAACCCCAGCCCCGGCTACGTCACCGACGTGCAATTGGGGGCGATCGCGCAGTGTCGGCGAGAGGGCTATCACCTGATCGTCGAGCCGATCGACTCGACGGGCGATGTCGAGGAGCAGGTCTCGCCGATGCTGGCGACCCTGCGGATGGACGGGGTGATCCTGACGCCGCCGCTCAGCGACCACCCCGTCGTGCTGGCCGCGCTCGAGCGGGAAGGCGTCGCCTATGTCCGTATCGCGCCGGGCGATGACGTCGAGCGCGCGCCCTGGGTCAGCATGGACGACCGCAGGGCGGCCTACGAGATGACCAACCACCTGATCGGACTGGGTCACCGCGACATCGGCTTCATCATTGGCCACCCCGACCACGGCGCGTCCCATCGCCGTCACCAGGGCTTCCTCGACGCCATGCGCGACGCTGGCCTGCCGGTGCGCCCGGACCGGGTGGAGCAGGGCTGGTTCTCGTTCCGCTCGGGTTTCGAAGCGGCCGAACGCCTGCTGGGCGGCGAGGATCGCCCGACCGCGATCTTCGCCTCGAACGATGACATGGCCCTGGGCGTGATGGCGGTGGCCAACCGCATGCGCCTGGACGTGCCCGCCCAGCTGTCGATCGCGGGCTTCGACGACACGCCCGGCGCGCGGATCACCTGGCCGCAGCTGACCACCGTCCGCCAGCCCATCGCCGCCATGGCGGGGGCGGCCGCCGACATGCTGATGAGCGGCGTCGAGCATGCAGAGGGCGAGCCGCCGCCCTCGCGGTTGCTCGATTTCGAACTGGTCGTCCGTGAGTCCACCGGCAAGGCGCCCAACTAGACCTTTACTCAGGCATTTCAGATAGATTGTTCTTGACAGCGCTGTCCATTCGACATGAGATCGCCGGCGATCAAGACGGTCGCCCACGGAAAGGCGGCGTCAGGAGGAAACGTCATGACCCCGCCTGGCCAATCCAGCGCCCGTCGCGCCGTCCTGCGCGCACGATCACTCCCCTCCAAGCGGCGCCTCTAGTCGCTTTCTTTCGCTCGGCGCGGTCCTCCGCAAGCGCCGCGCCGAGCGCTTTTCTTCCCAGCCTGTCGCCTTGTTAGAGGCCCTTCGAGGACCGCCTATGTTTTCGCGTCGCTCCCTGCGTGTTTCCGTCCTGGCCTTGGCGATCGCCGGTGGACTTTCGGGAGCGGTTCTCGCCCAGGCCTCCTCGGGGCCCGCGACGACCCATCCCGCGCTGTGGCCCAAGGCCGCCAGCCCGGCGACGATCACCGACGCCAAGACCGAGGCCTTCATCACCAAGCTGATGAGCCAAATGACGGTCGAGGAGAAGGTCGCCCAGACCATCCAGGCCGACGGGGCGTCGATCACGCCCGAGGAACTCAAGAAATACCGCCTGGGCTCGGTGCTGGTCGGCGGCAACAGCGCGCCCGACGGCAACGATCGCGCCTCGGCCCAACGCTGGATCGAGTGGATCAACGCTTTCCGCGCCGCGGCGCTGGACAACCGCGGCGGCCACCAGGAAATCCCGATCATCTTCGGCGTGGACGCGGTTCACGGTCACAACAATGTCGTCGGCGCGACGATCTTCCCGCACAATATCGGCCTGGGCGCGGCGCGCGATCCCGACCTGATCCGCCGGATCGGCGAGGCGACCGCCCAGGAGATGGCCGCCACCGGCGCCGACTGGACCTTCGGCCCCACGGTGGCCGTGCCGCGCGACGTGCGCTGGGGCCGCACCTATGAAGGCTATGCCGAGGATCCGGAGGTGGTGAAGACCTATGCCGGTCCCATGACCCTGGGCCTGCAGGGCGCGCTGGTCGCCGGCAAGCCGCTGGCGACGGGCCACATCGCCGGCTCGGCCAAGCACTTCCTGGGCGACGGCGGCACCGACGGCGGCAAGGACCAGGGCGACGCCAAGCTGCCCGAGACCGAGCTGATCCGCCTGCACAACGCTGGCTATCCGCCCGCGATCAACGCCGGCATCCTGTCGGTGATGGTCTCGTTCTCCAGCTGGAACGGCGTCAAGCACACGGGCAACAAGAGCCTGCTGACCGACGTGCTGAAGGGGCGGATGGGCTTCGAAGGCTTCGTCGTCGGCGACTGGAACGCCCACGGCCAGGTCGAGGGCTGCACGACCACCAGCTGCGCCCAGGCCTACAACGCCGGCATGGACATGATCATGGCCCCCGACAGCTGGAAGGGCCTCTATGAGAACACCCTGGCTCAGGTGAAGGCCGGCCAGATCCCGATGGCGCGGATCGACGACGCGGTGCGTCGCATCCTGCGCGTGAAGGTCAAGGCGGGGCTGTTCGAGAACAAGCGTCCGCTGGAAGGCAAGCTGGAGCTGCTGGGCGCGCCCGAGCATCGGGCGATCGCGCGAGAAGCGGTCCGCAAGTCCCTCGTTTTGCTGAAGAACGAGGGCGTTCTGCCGCTGAAGAGCTCGGCGCGGATCCTGGTGGCCGGCGACGGCGCGGACGACATCGGCAAGGCCGCCGGCGGCTGGACCCTGACCTGGCAGGGCACGGGCAACAAGAACAGCGACTTCCCGAACGGCCAGTCGATCTTCGGCGGCGTCGCCGAGGCGGTGAAGGCCGGCGGCGGCAGCGCCGAGTTGTCGCCCTCCGGCGACTACAAGCAGAAGCCCGACGTCGCGATCGTGGTGTTCGGCGAGAACCCCTACGCCGAATTCCAGGGCGACATCGCCACGGCCGAGTACCAGCCCGGCGACAAGACCGATCTGGCGCTGCTGAAGAAGCTGAAGGCCCAGGGCATTCCCGTCGTGTCGGTGTTCCTGAGCGGCCGGCCGCTGTGGACCAACCCGGAGATCAACGCCTCGGACGCTTTCGTGGCCGCCTGGCTGCCCGGCTCGGAAGGCGGCGGCGTGGCCGATGTGCTGATCGGCGACGCGGCGGGCAAGCCGCGCTTCGACTTCACGGGCAAGCTCTCGTACTCGTGGCCCAAGCGCGCGGACCAGGAGCCGCTCAATGTCGGCGACAAGGGCTACGACCCGCTGTTCGCCTATGGTTACGGCCTGAGCTACGCCAAGCCGGGCAAGGTGGCGACGCTGTCGGAGGACTCCGGCGTGGCTTCGGCGGCGGCCATGAACGTGGACCGCTACTTCCTCGCCGGCCGCGCGCCGTCGCCCTGGACGCTGACCACCTCGGGCGCCGTGGCGACCAAGACCATCGACGCCGGCGCCCAGGAAAACGCCCGCCAGGCGGAGTGGACCGGAGAAGGGCAGGGGCTGCTGGCGATCTCTGGCCGGCCGGTCGACCTGTCGCGCCAGACCACCGGCGACATGGCCGTGATGCTCCGCTACCGGGTCGATGCGTCCCCAGAGAAACCGGTTTCCATGGCCATCGGCTGTGGCGAATCCTGCGGGGCGACGGTAGACGTTACGTCAACGTTGTCAGGTGCGAAAATCGGCGAATGGCGTACGGCCAAGATCAAACTGTCCTGTTTCAAGGCCAAGGGCGCGGACATGACGCGGGTGACCGCGCCGTTCGCGCTGATGACGTCCGGTCGCTTCTCCATGACCTTCACCGAGATCCGGCTGGCCTCGAACGAGGGCGACGCGGTCTGTCCTGCGAACTGATCTTCGACCAAGGAGCGACGGCATGATCCGCGCCCGTCGCTCCCGCATCGTCGCCACGATCGGCCCGGCTTCCAGCTCGCCCGAGATGATCGTCACCCTGGCCAAGGCCGGGGCGGACGTCTTTCGCCTGAACTTCAGCCACGGCGCCCACGAAACCCACGCGGCGGTCTACACGGCGATCCGCGAGGCGGAAAAGGTCGTTGGCCGCCCGCTGGGCATCCTGGCCGACCTGCAGGGACCCAAGCTGCGCGTCGGCAAGTTCGCCGACGGCCCGGTCATGCTGAAGCCCGGTCAGGCCTTCCGCTTCGACAGCGATCCGACGCCGGGCGACGAGACGCGGGTGCACCTGCCGCATCCCGAGATCCTGACCGCCATGCGGCCGGGCGCGACCCTGCTGCTGGACGACGGCAAGCTGCGGATGACGGTGACCGAGGCCGGCCCCGGCTACGCCAACACCAAGGTCGTCAACGGCGGCAAGCTGTCCGAGCGCAAGGGCGTCGCCGTGCCGGACGTCGTGATCCCGATGTCGCCCCTGACCGCCAAGGACCGTGAGGACCTGGCCTTCGCCCTGCGTCTTGGCGTCGACTGGATCGCCCTGTCGTTCGTCCAGGCGCCGGAGGACATGGCCGAGCTGCGCCGCATCGTCGAAGGCCGCGCGGCGGTCCTGGCCAAGATCGAAAAGCCGCAGGCGCTGAAGGTGCTGGGCCCGATCCTCGACCTCTGTGACGGCGTCATGGTCGCTCGCGGCGACCTCGGCGTCGAGATGGCGCCGGAAGAGGTGCCGGTGGCTCAGAAGGAAATCCTGCGCGCCGCTCGCGAGCGGGGCATTCCGGTGATCGTCGCGACCCAGATGCTGGAGTCGATGACCAGTTCGCCGACCCCGACCCGGGCTGAAGCCTCAGACGTCGCCAACGCCGTCTACGAGGGCGCGGACGCGGTGATGCTGTCGGCGGAGTCGGCGGCCGGCGACTATCCGGAAGAAGCCGTCTCGATGATGAACCGCATCATCGAGCGGGTGGAGCGCGATCCGCGCTGGCCCGAGCTGATGCAGGCCGAGCAGAGCCACGACGACGTCGACGCCGACGTGCTGGTCGTCGCCGCCGCGGGCGCGGCCAAGGCCGGCTCGACCAAGTGCCTCGTCGCCTTCACCACCACCGGCGCCACCGCGCGCCGCCTGGCCCGTGAACGCCCGCTGCAGCCGGTCCTGGCCCTGTCGCCGGAGCTCAGCGCCGTGCGCCGCATGACTCTGGTCTGGGGCGTCGAGCCGCGCGTCAGCGCCCAGCCCGACAGCCTGGAAGTCGTCACGACCGACGCATCGAGCAAGGCGCTGGAGTTGGGCCTGGTCGCGCCGGGCGAGCGCCTGCTGGTCGTGGCCGGAACGCCGTTTGGCGCGCCGGGCGCGGCCAACCTGCTGCGTCTGGCTCATGCGCCCGCTCCGGCGCGTCGCCGCTAGCGACTAGCCGCGCAGGCGAAGGCTCGGCGCGTCCTCGTCGCCGAACGGATCGGGCAGCAGCCGCTCGTAGCTCCGGCGCACCGCGCCGTAGCATTCGCAGGTCATGGCCTCGAGGCCGGCGCGGTCCAGGATGTCGACCACGCCCCGGCGGTAGCGGATCAGACCCTTATTCTGCAGCGAGCCGGCGACGGCCGTGACGGTCGTGCGCTGCACGCCCAGCATGTCCGCCAGGAACTCCTGGGTCAGGCTGACCGTGCTCGAGTCGATGCGGTCGTGGCACGACAGCAGCCAGCGGCAGAACCGCGCCTCGACGGGGTGCAGGGCGTTGCAGGCCACGGACTGGATCGCGTGACAGAACAGCGCCTCATTGTGGCGATCCACCAAGTCTCGGAGGGTGGCGCTACGCTTCCAGGCCTCGTGCAAGGGCGCGGCGGCGATGCGCAAGGCCGAGCCCGGCGCCTGGACGATCGCGCGCGACAGCGACTGACGGGGGGCAACGGCGGCCATCAGGCCCAAAGCGCCCTCGCGGCCAATGGTGGCGGACTCGATCGCCGCGCCGCTCTCCATCAACGTCATCAGCGAAATGACGCCGTCATTCGGGAAATAGACCTGATCGATGGCGTCGCCCGGATCATACAGCAGGCGACCTTTGTCGAGGTCCATCGGCGTCAGATACGGGACCAGAAGAGCCTTGTCCTCTGACGGCAGCGCGGAAAGGAGTCGGTTCTTCAAGGGATGTAGGAGCCCTAGCATGCGGAATCGAACGCCGGTTCACGGCAAGGGTTGCAAGCTATAGGCAGGTCAAATGCGGGGCGCCGTCGCGTAGCCGACACAATCCAGTCAGGAGCGGTGCAAAAATAGAGTGCGCTCAACAACTCGCGTCGCAAGATCATCATTTGACCGAGCGCGCATGCGTCGGGTTCTCGACATTATTACTCAGTCGAGGCTTGGACGGACTTCCGCTAACCTGATGATCGACAAGAAAAAAGCCGCCGTGACGGCGGCTTTTTGGCCATGGTGTGGCTTGAGGTTCGGGCCTTAGAAACCCATCAGCCGCGCATAGCGATCGCGATGGAAGCTGGCGCCGCCGAACACCGCTTCGGTGACCCGGGCGCGTTTCATGTAGAGGCCGGCGTCATGGGCGTCGGTCATGCCGATGCCGCCATGCATCTGGACCATCTCGTTGCTGGCCAGATGCACGAGCTCGCAGGCCTTGGCCTTGGCCAGGGAGGCGAGGGCGCGGGTGTCGGCGCCTGTGTCCAGCGCCTCGAGCGCCGCCTCGACGCAGGAGCGGGTGGTTTCCAGGTCCGTGAACCACTTGGCGGCCCGGTGCTGCAGCGCCTGGAACGAGCCGATCACCTGGCCGAACTGGGTGCGGGTCTTCAGGTAGTCCAGCGTGATGTCGAACGCCGCGCTGGCGCTGCCCAGCATCTCGGCGGCGAGACCCGCATAGGCGCGGTCCAGGGTGGGCTCCAGCACGGCCCAGCCCTTGTCGACTTCGCCGAGGACGGCGTCGGCCGCGACCTCGACCCCATCGAAGGCGATCTGGGCCGCGCCGCGGGAGTCCATCAGCGCCAGATGCGTGCGCTTCACACCCGGCGCGTCGCCAGGAACCAGGAACAGGCTCAGGCCGTCGGTCTGGCCCGGCGCGCCGCCGGTGCGGGCGACGACGATCAGCAGGTCGGCGGCCTCGCCGTCCAGCACGAAGGTCTTGGTCCCGTTAAGGACATAGCCCGCGCCGCTCTTGGTCGCGGTCAGGGCCGTGCGCGCCGGCGCATGGTGCGAGCCTTCGTCGATGGCCAGGGTGGCGACGATCTCGCCGCTGGCGATGCGCGGCAGCCAGGCCTGCTTCTGGGCGTCGGAGCCCGCCAGCTGCAGGGCCGAGGCGGCGATCATGGCCGTGGAGAGCAGGGGCGAGGCCGCTAGGGTGCGGCCGGTTTCTTCCAGAATCAGGCCCAGACCCAGATAGCCGAAGGCCGAGCCGTCATAGGCCTCGGGCACGATCACCCCGGCCCAGCCCATCTCGCCCATGTCCTTCCAGGCGGCGGGATCGAAGCTTTGGCCGGACTTGCCGTCGCGCAGCTTGCGCAGGGCCCCCACGGGGGCGCTTTCGCTGGCCCAGCCCTTGGCGGCGTCGCGCAGCATCGTCTGTTCTTCGGTCAGGACGGCCATCAGGCGTGCTCCCTGGATTGATGACGGGCGGCCCAGTCGAGGGCCTGTTCCAGACGGTCGTTGCCCCAGAAGAGCTCGCCGTCGGCGGTGAGAAAGCTGGGCGCGCCAAAGAGACCGCGCTCCCTGGCCTGACGGACGTGGTCCTTCAGGCGGGTCTTGATCGGATCGGATTGCGCGGCCGCCAGGACATGCTCCGGACCCGCGCCGACCGAAGCGATCAAAGGCGCCAGAATCTCCGGGCTGCCGATGTCCTGGTCGTCGACGAAGTTGGCCTGATAGACCGCGCGGCTGAAGGCTGGGGTCCAGCCGTCTTCCAGCCCGACGATCGCCACGCGGGCGGCCAGCAGGCTGTTGCGCGGGAACTGGCTGGGATGGCGCAGCGCCAGACCCTCGGCGTCGCAGACGCGCGCCAGGTCCCGCCACATGTACTCGCCCTTCACCGGGAAGGCGTTGAAGGGACTGTCGTTCAGACCTTGCTGGTCATGGAACAGCGGACCCAGAATGAAGGGGCGCCAAGCCACGGCCACGCCCTTGTCGGCGGCCAGCTTCTCGATCCGCATGGCCGCCGGATAGGAATAGGTCGAAGCAAACTCGTACCAAAACTCGATCATCGGACTACTGGTGGTCCAGCAGGCCCAGGACGCGCTTGGCGACGACGTTCAGGTTCACCTCGCTGGTGCCGCCCTCGATCGAGTTGCCCTTGGCGCGCAGCATGGCGCGCGGCGCGTTCAACTCCTCGGCGCTGAAGCCTTCGCCCTCCCAGCCCAGGCCCTGCAGGCCCAGGGCCTCGACCAGCAGCTCGGTGCGCTCCTGGTTCATCTTGGCGGCGGCGTACTTGATGATCGAGACGGCGGCGCTGGGGCCCGAGCCCTGCTTGGATTCCGCCTCGGCGCGGCGCACGGTCAGCATGAAGGCGTGGGCGTCCATCGAGTGGGCGGCCAGGCGCGCGCGGAAGTCGCCGTCGGCGATCCGGCCTTCGCCATCGACGCCGATCTCCTTCTTGGCCGCGTCGACGGGCGAGAGGCCGCCGCCGCCGCCGAAGCCCGAGGCGCTGATGTTCTGGCGCTCGTACTGCAGCAGGCGCTTGGCGATGTCCCAGCCGCCGTTCAGCTTGCCGACCAGCTGTTCCTTGGGAACCTTCACATTGTCGAAGAAGGTTTCGCAGAACGGCGAGGAGCCGCTGATCAGCTTGATCGGGCGGGCCTCGACGCCGGGCGAGGTCATGTCGAACAGCACGAACGAGATGCCTTCGTGCTTCTTGGTCGTGTCGGTGCGCACCAGGCAGAAGATCCAGTCGGCCTGGTCGGCGTAGCTGGTCCAGACCTTCTGGCCGTTGATCAGGTAGTGATCGCCCTTGTCCTCGCATTTGGTCTGCAGCGACGCGAGATCCGAGCCCGCGCCGGGCTCGCTGTAGCCCTGGCACCAGCGGATCTCGCCGCGCACGATCGGCGGCAGGAAGCGCTGCTTCTGCTCCTCGGTGGCGTACTCCAGCAGCACTGGACCCAGCATCCAGACGCCGAAGCTCATCAGGGCCGGGCGGGCCTTGAGGCGGCGCAGTTCCTGTTCCAGCACCTTGTTCTGGGCCTTGGAGAGGCCGCCGCCGCCATATTCCTTGGGCCACATCGGCGCGGTCCAGCCGCGCTCGGCCATGCGATCGAGCCAGAGTTTGGCGTCCGGGTTCTTCCAGACCATCTTGCGGCCGCCCCACGGCGCCTCATCCTCGGCCATCGGCGCGTTCAGGGACTTCGGATAGTTGGCCTCCAGCCAGGCGCGGGTCTCGGCGCGGAAGGCGTCGAGTTCGGTTCCCCCGAAATCGGCCATCGTCTCATCTCCCTAAGCGGACAGTCGTTGTTGCGCCCACACTACGCCACACGCGGGCTTGGGCAAGTCGATTCAAACGGTCGTTCGCCGCAACGGCCGCGACCCGTTCACACTTTGCAGGCTATATGAGGCTGCTGCTGGATCCCGTCAGGGATTCGTCGTTTCGGGATCTGGATGTCCTCGACAGTTTTCAGGCCCGCGGCTCTCGCGATCGCCCCCACCTTGGCGGCGATCCTGACCGCGTCGGCTGGGGTCATGCTTCTGGCGTCGGGGGCCACGCCGTCCGAGCCTACCCGCTTCCTGCTCCTTCTGGCCTTCGCCCCCGACCTGCTGATCGAGATCAGCCACTTCTTCTCGTCGATCCTGGGCCTCGTCTTGCTGCTGCTGGCCTTCGGTCTGCGCTCGCGCCTGGGCGCGGCCTGGTGGGCGGCGCTGATCGTGCTGGCCTCGGCCGCCGTGCTAGCGATCTTCAAGGGCCTGAACTGGGAAGAGACGTCGATCCTGCTGGTTTGCTTCTTGGCCATCCTGCCGTTCCGGGACGCCTTCCCGCGCAAGGCCGCCCTGGCGAAGATGGAGATCACGCCGGGCTGGCTGCTGTCTGCCGCCGCTGCGATCGGCGGCGCGGGGCTGCTGGGCTGGTGGTCCTTCCACCACACCGAATTCGCCGACAAGTCCTGGATCCGCGTCCTGCAGGACCATGACGAGGCGGCTCGGGCCATTCGCTCGTCGGTGGCCGCCGCCATCGTGCTGCTGGCCGTGGGCGTCTGGCGCCTGATCTCGACGGCGGCGACGCCCGCCGTGGTCGACGACACCGATCCGGAGTTCGACCGGGTCCGCGCCATCCTGGCCAAGGCCGAGGACGCCGAGCCCAGCGCCAACCTGGCCTTGCTGGGCGACAAGCGCTTTCTGTTCTCGGCCTCGGGCGAGACCTTCCTGATGTTCGGCGTGCGCGGTCGCTCGTGGATCGCCCTGGGCGCGCCCGTCGGCCGACGTGACGAGCGGATGGAGCTCTTCTGGCGCTTCCGCGAACTGGCCGACGCCCACGCCGCGCGCGCGGGGTTCTATGGCCTTGGGCCGGAAGACCTGCCGGACTCCGTCGATCTCGGCCTCGCCATCCAGAAGACCGGCGAGAGCGCGGCCGTGCCGCTGGAGGCGTTCAGCCTGGTCGGCCGCCGTCGCGAGGTCCTGCGTCGCAACTGGCGCAAGGCCGGAGAGGGCGGGGCGGCCTTCGAGGTCCTGCCGGTCGGCGCGGCCAACGCGATCATGGGCGAGCTGAAGGCGATCTCCGACGCCTGGCTCAGCCACCACGCGGGCGGCGAGAAGAGCTTTTCGATGGGCGGCTTCGACCCGCGCTATGTCGCGGAGTTCCCCGTGGCGGTGGTGCGCGGCGAGGAGGGCAAGATCGTCGCCTTCGCCACCCTGTGGCTGACCGCCTCGAAGACCGCGTTCTCGATGGACCTGATGCGCTACTCCGACGAGGCGCCCAAGAACGTCATGGACTATCTGTTCGTCGAGCTTCTGCAGTGGGGCAAGGACGAGGGCTATCAGGCGTTCGAGTTCGGCATGGCCCCGCTGGCCGGCCTGGAGGATCGGCCCCTGGCGCCGATCATGTCCCGCGTCGGCCGGTTGCTCTACGAGCGCGGCGAGGAGATCTACAATTTCCAGGGCGTTCGGCGGTACAAGGACAAATACGACCCTGTCTGGCAGCCGCGCTACATTGCCGCGCCCCAGAAATGGGCCATCCCTTTCCTGCTCGCCGACATCGGTCTGCTGTCGTCCGGAGGGGTCTCTGGGCTCGCCAAGCGACCCAAGAAGGCCGCGACCTAGTAGCGCGGTTGGTTACCGGTCTGGAAGCCCAGCAGGTTGGCCAGATGCACCATCATCAGCATCAGGGCGACCACGCAGACCATCATCAGCGGACGCCACGGGACCATGCGCGGGCCCTTTAAAACATTGATCGGGCGGGCGCCGAACCAGCCGCAAACGATCGCCAGAACGAGGAATAGGGCGCAGGCCGCGAGGGTCAGGGGCAGGTCCATGGCGGCTTCTAGGCCTGCGACAATGTGCCTGGCAAATAGTTAAGTCGCGTTAACCCTCTTGCTTTTGAACCGCGCTACAGAACTAGGGACCTGTGTCCCGATTCCTCCACAGTGAAATCCGCACACGCTATATGTAGCGTTTAGGTCGCGTTTACACTCTAGGAATCGCTGACTAGCGTTTTCCCCAGATGCGGGGAGATAGATTCGCATGACGGCGGCTTCGCCATGGAGCGTTAAGGGGATCGACCCCAAGGCACGTGAGGTCGCCAAAGACCTCGCGCGTCGCTCCGGCATGACCTTGGGCGAGTGGCTGAACCGGATGATCATCGAGGGCGATGGTCAGGCCGACCATCGCCCTGCGAGCGAAGAGACCCCCAGCCGCGCCCATCTGGAAGTTGTCCGCGACCAGCCGACGCGCGCCGAGATCGCCGAGCAGACTGACCAGGTCGGCCGGGTCGCCGTGGCGCTGGACCGCCTGACCCGCCGCATCGAAGTGGCCGAGGGCCGCAACGCCGCCGCCATCTCCGGCATCGACCATTCCGTTCGCGACGCCATCGCGCGCCTCGGCCGCGCCGAGCGCGAGCAGATCGCCGTCGCCGCCCGCTTCGAAGGCGCGGTGGACGAGCTGAAGACCGAACAGACCCGCACGGCCGAACGCATCCGCCGGATCGAGGCCGAGGCCGCCGGACCGCGGTCGGTGGAAGCTCTCCGCGCCCTGGAAGGGGCCTTGGGCAAGGTCGCCGGCCACCTCTATGACGGCGAGGCTCGCACCCGCGAAGCGATCGCCGCGCTCGAAGCCCGTCTGGACGCCCAAGCCGCGCCGCCGCCGCAGGACCCGAACGAACTGGTCGAGGCTGTCGTCGCTCGCCTGGGCGAGCGTCTGGAAGCCGCCGAGACCCGCACCAGCGAAGCCCTGCGCGAGCTCGGCGCGTCGTTCTCGGCGCTTGATGAGCGCCTGGGCGTCGTCGAGAGCGCCAATCCGGCCGCCGGCATGCAGGAGCGCCTCGACAGCCTGGCCGCCACGCTCAGCGAGAAGATGGAAGCCGCGCGTCTGGAGATGGCCGAGCGTCTGCGCGAGACCGCCGACGGCCGCTTCGACCGCATGGAGCGCAAGCTCGGCGAAATGGCCGCTCACGTCGAAGCCGCCGAGCAGCGCTCGGCCCAGGCCATCGAGCGCATGGGCCGCGAAGTGGTCAGCGTCGCCGACGCCTTCAACCGTCGCGTCCAGGCCGCCGAGAACCGCAGCGCCGCCGCGATCGAGCAGGTCGGGGGCGAGGTCGCGCGCATCGCCGCCAGCGTTGAGACTCGCCTGAACCGCAATGACAGCGTCCAGGGCCAGGCTCTGGAAAAGCTGGGCGCGGAGATCGCCCGCATCACCGAACGGCTGACCGAGCGGATCGGCAGCGCCGAGCGTCGCAACGCCCTGGCCATCGACGACGTCGGCGAGCAGGTGGCGCGTGTCACCGAGCGCCTGAACCAACGCCACGAACGCTCCAGCCAGGAGCTGCTGGACCGCATCCGCCAGAGCGAAGAGCGCACGCTCCGCATGCTGGAGGAAGCGCGCGACAAGATCGACACGCGTCTGCACGAGGCCCAGCGCAAGCCCGAGCCTGTCTCGCCGCCGCCCGCGCCTGAACCGGTCACCGAATTCACCCCGCCGCCCGCCGCGCCTTTCGAGGACGATATGGTGCTTGGCGAGGCCTCGCCCTTCACCGACGACGACGTGTTCGACGCGGCGCCGCCGGCCGACGACGACCTCGACGCATTCCCGCTGGACGAGGTCGAGGACAACGAGCTCGGCGCGGACGACTTCGCGTTCGCCGACGCCCTGGACGAGGAAGAAGAGCGGGATGACGCCCCGCAAGCGGCGGCGCCTCAAGCCGCGCCCGCCCAGCCGGACCGTCCGCTGTCGACCCGCGAGATCATCGAGCAGGCCCGAGCGGCCGCTCGCGCCGCCGCCGCCGCGGACGCCAAGGGCGTTGGCGCGGGCCATAAGGCCAAGGCCGAGAAGACCGGCGGCTCGCTGTTTGGCGGCTTCGGCGCCTTCTCGGCCAAGAAGCCCAAGCGCCGCATGGGGACCACCGTCGCCAGCGTGGCCGTCGCGATCGGCAGCGCCGCCGTGGTCGGCGCCTGCGTCGGCGGCCTGCTGCTGCTGGGCGACCAGAACGCCGGCGGGAATGCGCCGCGCACCGCTCAGGCCTTGGCGGAGCGGAAGCCGGCCCAGGCCAGCGTCGCCCCGACCGGTTCTCGCGCCGCGATCGCTCTGACCTCGGCTCCGGCCAAGCCGGCTCAGACCGAAGCCGCCCCGGTCGCTCCGGCGCTGTCGGACGAAGCCAAGGCCCTGTTTGTCGAGTCCATTCGCAAGATCGAAACGGGTGATCGCACCGGCCTCGAGGGCCTGAAGCGCGTCGCCAACGGCGGCTATCCGGCCGCTCAGTTCTACCTGTCCAAGCTGCTCGAGAGCGGCAAGGGCGGCGTCAAGCGCGACATGGTCGAGGCGCGCCGCTGGAGCGAGCGGGCCGCCAACGGCGGCGATCCGCGCGCCATGCACAATCTGGCGCTCTACTATTTCAAGGGCGAGGGCGGTCCACGCAATTCGACGACCGCCGCCGTGTGGTTCCGCAAGGCCGCCGACACCGGCCTCGTCGACAGCCAGTTCAACCTGGCCCAGCTCTATGAAAGCGGTCTGGGCGTCAGCCAGAACGCCGCCGAAGCCTACAAGTGGTACGTGATCGCTGGCCGAGCGGGCGATGCGACGGCCCGCAGCCGCGCCAACGCCCTGCGTCCTCAGCTGACGGCCGAGGCTCTGCAGACGGCGGACCGTTCGGCCCTGGCCTTCCGCGCCCAGGCCCCGATCCAGACGGCGGCGCTCACGGCGACCGCCGGTCCCGCGCGCGGCGATCTGGGCGTGGCGCAACAGGCTCTGTCGCGACTGGGCTACTATCAAGGGCCGCGCGATGGCGTAGCCTCGCCGGCGCTGCGGATGGCGATCGCCGCCTATCAGCGCGACCAGGGGCTGCCGGCCTCGGGCGAGGTCGATGGCGAGACGCTGGGTCGTCTGGCGGCCTCGGCCCATTGATCCGTCGCGAAGGCTCCTCCAATTTGATTGTCGAAAAGGCGAGAGGCGCGCGGCCGCCGTATATTTCGCCGCATATCGTCCGTGGACCTCTGGCTTCGGGTCGGTAATAGTCCCGCTCGGGGCAGGGAAGGCGGTTTCGACGGCCTTCCGAAGGAGTTGATCATGAACGAGTCCGTGGGCGGGCGGACGCCGGTTCCTCCGGCGGTATGGGTCTTTGGTCTATCGACCCTCATTCCATTTTTCGTCTCATCGGCCTTGTTCTGCTACGGCCCCGCTAGAATCCAGAGCCCCGCCTTGGTGGGGTTGCTGGCCTATTCGACCGCGATGGTGTCCTACTTCGGGGGCGTGCGCACGGGACTTGAGATCGAGAACCCCAGCCCGCGATGGTCGGTGCTCGGGCTTTCGTTGCTGTTTCCCCTGGCGGGCTTTGGCCTGTTGCTGGGCGAGCTGAAGTTCGACCCGGCGTGGCAACTGTCGGGCTTCCTGCTGCTTTTGCTGCTGCAGTGGGTCTGGGACGTGACGAACCACGAAGGTCCCACCTGGCGTCCGCGCATGCGCACTCTGATGACCGCCGGCGCCGCCATCTCGCTGGCCTTCTCGCTGGAGCAGGCGCTTCACATGTAGCGCCCGGCGGCGGCCTAGTCCGGCCGTAGCGACCCCATCCCGACCGCGTGGACCCGCTTGGGACCCAGGGCGCCGGCCAGCATCGCGCCGTCGAACAGGTTCGAGAACGCCTCGTCCAGGATGTTCAGCCCGCCGGTGAAGGCGCCGAACGCCGGCAACACCAGGCGCTGGCCGTCCGTCACGAAGCACCGCCGCCGAACGGTTCCTCGACCGCTGGAGACCTTGGCCGCCGGGTGCAAGTGGCCGGCGACTTCGCCAAGTTGCACGCCCGGCTGGGGCTCGTGGCGTAGCGTCAGGCCCATCAACGCGGCTTCGTCGATGACGTCGCCCGGCAGCGCCCTGGGCCCGTCAGCGTCGTGGTTGCCCACGGCCCAGACCAGTTCACGCCCTAGCGCCAGGCCTTCCAGCCTCCGGTAGTCGTCTCCCGCCAGCCGCGCTTCGCCGCCGCCGTCGTGGAAGCTGTCCCCTAGGAAGATCAGCCGCCGGGGCGAGAGCAGGGCGATCTCCCGGTCCAGGCGGTCCAGGGTCTCGCGCGTGTCGTAGGGCGGCAGCATCTGGCCGAAGCGCGCGGCGTAGCTGCTGCCCTTCTCGAAGTGCAGGTCGGCGACCACCAGGGTGTGCTCGCTTTCCAGCCACATCGCGCCAGACCAGCGCAGCATGACCTCGACATCGCACAATGCGATCCGCAGGCCGCCGCAGGGAGAAGGAGCAAAGCGGGTCAATGCATGGCCTCGGCGATCAGGTCTTCCTCGGCCTCGGCCAGGATCATCTCGCCGGCGGCGTCGCCCGGCGCGCGCTCGCGGCCGATCTCCAGCATGATCGGCACGGCGAAGGGCGAGACGCGATCCAGCGGCACGTGGCGTATCTTGCCTCGCACCCGCGCCAGCATGTCGCCCAGGCGCGCGATGTCGAGCATGCCGGTGGCCGCGTCATGGCGGGCGCAGCGCAGCATCAGGTGATCGGGTTGGTGTTTGCGCAGCACGTCGTAGATCAGGTCGGTCGAGAAGGTCACTTGGCGTCCGGACTTCTCCGCGCCCGGATGGCGGCGCTCGATGAGCCCGGCGATCAGGGCGCAGTGCTTGAAGGCCCGCTTCATCATGAAGCTCTCGTCCAGCCAAGCCTCGAGATCGTCGCCCAACATGTCCTGGGCGAACAACTCGTCGAGGTCGAGGCCGTCCATCGGTCGCAGCGCCCAGATGTTCAGAGCGTAGTCGTTGCAGACGAAGCCCAGCGGGCCGACGCCCAGCCGGTCCAGCCGTCGGGTCAGCAGCATGGCCAGGGTCGTGTGGGCCAAGCGACCATCGAACGGATAGCAGACCAGGTGGAACCGCTTCCCGCGCGGGAAGGTCTCCAGCAGCATCTCGCCTTCGTCGGGGATCGCCGAGCGGATCTTCTGCCAGGCCAGCCATTCCTGGACGTCGCCGGGCAGGGCGGTCCATTCGGCCTCGTCGTGCATCATCTGGCGCACGCGGCTGGCCAGATAGGTCGATAGCGGGAACTTCGAGCCGCCCCAGCTGGGCATCTTGGGGTCGTCGTTCGGCGCGGGCGTGACGAAGGCGTCGGCGCCGACCAGGCTGTTATAGCGCCAGACCTGGCCGGCGAAGACGAAGGTGTCGCCGGGCGTCAGCTGCTCGAAATAGCCTTCCTCGGCCTCGCCGATCTTCCTTCCGCCCATCGGCCGTTTGCCGCCGCCGATGCGGATGTTGATCATGCCGGGCGAGACGATGGCCCCGACGTTCATCCGGTGCTGCTGCCTAGCCTGGGCGTTGCGGGCCGTCCACAGGCCGTCGGCGTTCTTCACGATCCGCCGGAACTTGTCATAGGTGCGTAGCGCGTAGCCGCCGGTCGAGACGAAGTCGACGACCGTCTCGAAGTCCTCCCAGCTCAGCTCCGCGTAGGGACCGGCCGAGCGAACCTCGTCGTAGAGGCCGAGCATGTCGAAGGGCTCGGAGCAGGCGCAGCCCATGACGTGCTGGGCCAGGGTGTCCAGCGTGCCGACGCGCGGCGGGTCGCCGTCCAGGTGGTTCTCCAGGATGGCGTCGGCGGCGGCGCGGCACTCCAGCATCTCGAAGCGGCTGGCGGGCACGAACAGGGCGCGGCTGGGCTCGTCAAGCCGGTGGTTGGCGCGGCCGATCCGCTGCACCATCCGCGAGGCGCCCTTGGGCGCGGCCAGCTGGATGACCAGATCGACGTCGCCCCAGTCGATGCCCATGTCCAGGGTCGATGTGCAGACCACGGCCCGCAGCTCCCCGCGCGCCATGGCCGCCTCGACCTTGCGGCGCTGCTCGGCCGACAGGCTGCCGTGGTGCAGGGCGATCGGCAGGTCGTCCTCGTTCAGCTCCCACAAGCGCTGGAAGGCAAACTCGGCCTGGAAGCGGGTGTTGACGAAGACCAGCGCCGTCTTCGATTGCTTGATGATCTCGTAGACCTCGGCCATGGCGTGCTCGGCCGTGTGGCCGGCCCATGGCACCCGCCCGCCGGACACCAGAACCTCGACGACCGGCTGGGCGCCGCCCGAGCCGAGGACGAGGTCGATATCGGGTTCGGAGATCCTCCCCCGCGCGCGGGGGAGGTGGCCCGGAGGGCCGGAGGGGGCGAGCTGGAGGTTGGCCGCGCTGGCCCCCTCCGTCGGCTCCGCCGACACCTCCCCCGCGAGCGGGGGAGGATCTTTCGCTCGATTCACCCCCAGCCACTTCCTCACCAGGTCCGGATCATCGACCGTCGCCGACAGCCCCACCCGCCGCATGCGCGGCGCGAACCGTTGCAGCCTCGCCAGACCCAGCGCCAGCAGGTCGCCGCGCTTGGACGGCCAGATGGCGTGGGCTTCGTCGATGATCACGCAGGCGAGGTCGGCGAAGTACTCCCGCGCGCCTTCCCAGGCGCAGAACAGCGCCAGTTGCTCGGGCGTGGTCAGCAGGATGTCCGGCGGCCGGACGCGCTGGCGGGCCTTGCGGCTCTCGCCCGTATCGCCGGTGCGGCTCTCGGCCACGATCGGCAGGCCCATCTCGCGAATGGGCGTTAGCAAGTTGCGCTCGACGTCGACGGCCAGGGCCTTCAGCGGCGAGATGTAGAGGGTGTGGACGCCGGCGGGCGCGTTGCGCGGCGGGCGCTCGGCCAGGTCGATCAGGCTGGGCAGGAAGCCGGCCAGCGTCTTGCCGCCGCCGGTCGGGGCGATCAGCAGGGCGCCCCGGCCCTGGCGCGCCTTCTCCAGCATCGCCAGCTGATGGGCGCGCGGGCTCCAGCCGCGGTCGGCGAACCATTGCTGGAAGCGGGGAGGAAGGGCGTCGCCTACGGACATTGTCCGCGATATAGCATGTTCCCCTTCTGTTTCGTCCAGAGATTACGGCTCCAGACCGTACGTCACCATCACACGCGCGGTTCGGGTCACCGGCTGAGGCGTGTAGTTCAATGGCGAGCTCAGCTGAACGGGCGGAACGGGCAGCGGCGGGGGCGGCGGGGCCACATCCCCTCTGCTGACACTGGCGTAGCCCATGATCGGCATGGCCTGGTTGTCCTGGACGCGGACGACCGGTCCCAGCTTCACCCCGGACGCGGCGGCCAACAGCTCGGCCTGGCGCTTGGCGTCGGCCACCGCGTCGCGCATCGCCGCGTCTTCCAGCGTGTTCTCGTCGGTGACCCCGCCGCCGGAGACATTGACGTCGACGCCGCCGATTTGGGCCACCAATGACGCCGTGTCGCCGGCCCGCGCCGCGGGCGTGACGCGCACCTGGAAGCCCTGCGTGGCGATCGCGCCCACCACCGCGCAATCGCCGGAGGCCGGCAGGGGATAGCCGCGGTTGTCGCAGCCCTTGGCGCGGACTTCCCGGATCTGCAGCGCCGAACTCCGGAGCTCGGTGTTCGGCTTTCCGGGCAGCTTGGGCAGGCTGGCGTCCAGCTTGGCCTGAGCCTCGGCCAGGGCTTTCACCGCCTGCGGCGGGGTAACGCCTTCGCCGCGCAAGGTGAAGTTCAACAGGGCGTAGTCGGCCGGCCGCTCGGCGCGCCCGCTGCCGATGACGACGATCGTCGGCGGCTGAACCTCGGCCGCCAGAGCGGGCGTTGCGGCCGCCATCAGGCAGGCGGTGAAGGCGGAATGACGCACGGCGCGGCTCCATTGAAGGTTGCGGCCAAGTATTCGGACGCGCGATCATATTTGGCAACGGCGTCTACGGTGTTCCCTTTCTGTTTCGCCCGGTTCTTGCTAACAGACTCGCGTGACCGTTTCCCCCCCGACTCTGGATCTGGCCCCGGCCCTGGTCGTCCTGCCCGGGCCGCGCGCCGGCGTGGCCGGCGTGGCCGACGGGGGCGGCGAGGGCCGGATGCTGCGCGCGCCCGACGCCCGCGATCTGTTCGAGCATGGACCAGTCCTGGTCGCGCACGGGGCGATGACCGCGCGCCGTCTGAACCTGTCGCCCCCGTCGCGTTCGCCCCGCCTGTTCGACGTGCTGGAGCTCCACGCCTTCACCCGTCCCGGCGCCTTCTGTGCGCCGTCGGCGGTCGGCTTGGCCATGGCGCTGGGTTTGCCCGAACCGCACGGCGCGGCCCAGCAGGCGCAGAGCCTGCGCGAGAGCGCCGACGCCCTGCTGCGCGAGCTGGCCCTGACGCCGGTCCCCTCGCGGGAAGAGGCCCTGGCCGTCGCCGAGACGTTGGCGAAGGCCGGTTGGGCCTGGGGCCCCGCCGCCATCGGCGCCCTGCGCTCGGTTCCTGTCGGCAACCAGTTCCGCGGCTCGGGCCTCGATGTCTGGGCGCGGCTGCCCGAGTGGGAGGACCAGGCGCCGCCCGGCGAGGTGGGTTCCCGGCCGATCGATCCCGAGCGCGCCGGTCAGCGCCTGACGGAGCTGCTGCAACGCTCGGGCCTGGAGGAGATCCGCGAGGCCCAGGCGACCTTCGCCAAGGAGGCGTCCTACGCCTTCCAGCCGCGCGAGCGCGAAGGCGAGCCGCGCATGATGCTGGCCGAGGCCGGCACGGGCGTTGGCAAGACGCTAGGCTATCTGGCGCCCGCCTCGCTGTGGGCCGAGGCCAACGGGCCGTCGGTCTGGGTCAGCACCTACACCCGCGCCCTGCAGCGCCAGATCGAGCGCGAGAGCCGTTCGATCTATCCCGACCCCAAGGAGCGCGCCAAGAAGGCGGTGGTCCGCAAGGGTCGTGAGAACTACCTGTGCCTGCTGAACTTTCAGGAGCAGATCAACGGCGCCCAGCTGGGCAATGGCGACCTGATCGGCCTGGCCCTGACTGCGCGCTGGGCGCGGGCGACGCGCGACGGCGACATGACCGGCGGCGACTTCCCCGCCTGGCTGCCGACGCTGTCGGCGGTGCCGCCCTCGGCCCAAGCCAGCCCGGCCAACCTGGTCGATCGACGGGGCGAGTGCATCCACGCCGGCTGCCAGCACTATCGGATCTGCTTTATCGAAAAGGCGGTGCGGGCGTCCAAGCGCGCCGACATCGTCATCGCCAACCACGCCCTCGTCCTCACTCAGGCGGCGTTCGACGGCGCTCGTACCGCGCGAGGCCTGAAGGGCGACAACGAGACCACCAGCCTCAAGCGCATCGTCTTCGACGAGGGCCACCACCTGTTCGAAGCCGCCGACAGCGCTTTTTCCGCCGCCCTCTCGGGCGCGGAGGCCGCTGAGCTGCGCCGCTGGATCCGAGGTCCCGAGGGTCGCGGCCGGCGGGGCCGGGGGCTAGAGGCGCGGCTGCTCGACATCCTGGGCGACCGCGAGGGCGCGCGGCAGGCGATGAGCCAAGCCATTCACGCCGCCGCCGCCTTGCCGGGCGAAGGCTGGTCGGGCCGGGTCGCGCCGCCGGACGGCCAGATCAATCCGATCGGCCCGATCGAGAACTTCCTGGTCGCCGTGATCGAACAGCTGCGCGCCCGCACCAGCGAGCGCGGCGGCGCCGATCTTGGCCTGCAGTGCGATGCGCGGCCGCCGATCGATCTCGTCCGCGAGCGCGCGCCCGAGGCCGCCAAGGCCCTGGCCGCGATCGAGGCGCCGCTGCTGGCCTTGGCCCGCGCGCTGGAGGACGTTCTGGACGAAGAGGCCGAGCATCTGGCGCCGTCCGAACGGGCCCGCATCGAAGGCGCGCTGCGCGGCCTGGACCGCCGCGCCCGCATGACCCTGCCGGCCTGGCGATCGATCCTGAAGGCGCTGGAAGAGGACGACGTCGATCCCAGCGAGACCGACCCCGACTTCGTCGACTGGTTCGAGGCGACGTTCCTGTATGGCCGCGTCGTCGACGCCGCCTGCCGCCGGCACTGGGTGGACCCGACCGAGCCCCTGCGCGCGGCGGTGCTGTCGCCGGCCCACGGGGTGCTGGTGACCAGCGCCACCCTGGTCGATCCGGCGCTGGAGGATCCCTTCGCCCTGGCCGAGATGCGCACGGGCGCGGCGCGCCTGCCGTCGGCGCCCAAGGTGCTGCGACTGGTCTCGCCGTTCGACTACGCCAACAACGCCAAGGCTTTCGTCGTCACGGACGTCAACAAGGAAGACCCGCGCCAGGTCTCGGCGGCGATGCGCGAGCTGTTCCTGGCCGCCGGCGGCGGCGGGCTCGGCTTGTTCACCGCCATCCGCCGGCTGAAGGCGGTGCACGAGCGCATCGCCGCGCCGCTCGCCGACCAGGGTCTGGCGCTCTACGCCCAGCATGTCGATCCGCTGGAGGTTGGGGCGCTGGTCGACATCTTCCGCGCCGAGGAGGACGCCTGCCTGCTGGGCACCGACGCCATCCGCGATGGCGTGGACGTTCCCGGACGCTCGCTGCGCCTGCTGGTGTTCGACCGCGTGCCGTGGCCGCGCCCCGACGTGCTGCACAAGGCGCGTCGCCTGCGCTTCGGCGGCAAGGGCTATGACGACGCGGTGGCGCGAGCCCGGATCAGCCAGGCTTTCGGTCGCCTGATCCGCCGGGCGGACGATCGCGGCGTGTTCGTGATGCTGGACGCCGCCGCGCCGACGCGACTGTTTTCCAGCCTGCCTGAAGGCGTTCAGATCGAGCGGGTCGGACTTGTCGAGGCGATCGAGGCCACCGCCGCCTTCCTGGCCAAGACGGCCGAGGACCGTTCGGGCGACGATCTGGCGGCTTCCTGACTCAAAGCCGTCGAATTTCTGCAATGAGGGCGTCCTAAAACTCGGCCAAGGGGAGGGGCAGTTCCAGGAGCGTACCCATGACCCGACATGCCGACCCCGCGATCGACGAAGCCGCGACCCCCGCGCGTGCGCGCTCGGCACGCGCCCTGGTCCAGGCGGTCCGCTGGCGCACGGGGCTCTCGCAAGCCGACTTCGCGTCGGTGTTCCATATCGATCTGACCCTGCTGCAAGACCTGGAGCATGGTGAGGCTCGCCTGGATCCGGCGCTGGCGGCCTATCTGCGCGTCATCGACCACGCGCCGGAGGTGGTCCGCGCCGCCCTGGGGCGCGCCTCCTAGTCACGCGCTTCCGCATCCATCCGCTTACGCGCCGCCGACGTATCTCGTTGGAAGTGGAGCGCGTCATGCGAAATGGCATCTCGATTGTCCTGGCGATCTGGGCGGCTTGCGCCGCCAGCGCGCACGCGTTCGACCTGACGCCAAAGGCCCAGTCGGCGCTCAAGCGCGGCGAGGCCTATGCCGAGGTCACGCCCGATCCCGACGGCGTGGCCGGCCATGTGCGGGCGGTGATCGACATCGACGCGCCGGTCCAGAAGGTCTGGCGGACCATGACCGACTGCGCGGCCGCCAAGGCCATGATCAGCACCTTGACCGGCTGCCGCGTGGTCGAGGGGGATCAGGCGCGAGGCTGGGACATCCGTGAGCACATCACGCGCCGCAATCTGGTCTTTCCCGGCATGCGGATCGTGTTCCGCTCGGACTACGAGCCCTACAGCCTGATCCGGTTCCGGCTGGTGGAGGGCGACCTCAAGGTCCAGCAGGGCGAATGGCGGCTCCAGGGGCTGGACGGCGGCCGGCGGACCCGCGTGTTCTACGAGAACCGTCTGGCGGTGGATTGGCCCGTCCCCAAGGCGCTCATGCGTGAAGCGCTGCGCCGCGATACGCCCAAGGTGCTGATGAATCTTCGGCGCGTCTGCGAATAGAGTCGGTCGCCGCGCCACGCGGATTCTAAATCCTAGGTAGAAATCAGCATTTTTTCACCCGCCGTTTAAATTCCTCGCGACGGAATGGCGCAGCTCCTTCGTTTGATCGGAGTGGGCTTTGCACATCTGATTTGGAGGTGGCGGCTTGGCGCAGCAGCTGTTCTTCTTTCACAATCCCAAGGCGGGAGGAACTTCGGTCGTCAGCGCGCTGAGCCGCCTCTTTTCTTCGGAAAGACGCTGTCCGCGCATCGAGAACGACGCCACCGAACATGCTTTGCGCGCGGGGCGCTACGATGTGTTCCGAGGCTATGATTTCTATAGCGGCCACTATGGCCACGACATCTACGACGCCGTCGGCCGCGGCATTCCGACGGCGACCAACTTCCGTTGGCCGGTGGATCGCGTGGTGTCGGTCTATCGCTATTTCCGCCACGTGGTCGACCTGACCGACGAGCAGGCGCGCGACCCGCGGTTCCGCGCCGTGAGCCTCGCCAAGCGCCTGTCCTTGGACGACTTTGTGACCTGCGATGATCCGGCCGTGGTGCTGCACACGTGCGATCACCATTTCCGGCAACTGACCGGATCGGGCTGGTCCCCGCTCTACGAGCGGGACATGGCCTCCGCCCAGTCCCTGATCGACCGCATGCTGTGGTTCTATGTCTGCGAGCACCCCTAAGAGTCGCTGGCCTGGGCGGAAACCGCCTTTGAAGGCCGCGTGGCTAACGTGCAGCGTCTGAATGTCACGCGCGCCGAAGACGACGGCGACGCCCCGCTGAAGCCGAAGGCCTATCGACAGCTCGTGACGCAGAACCAGAAGGACATCAGCCTCTACCAGTACGCCCTGAGCCGGCTGCTGTCGGAAGCGGTCCCGACGGACCTGCTGCTGAGGGCCTAGAGCATTTTCCGATAAGTGTGAAACGGTTACCGGATCGAAAAATGCTCTAAGATTTTGAATTATAGCCCTTTTTATCCGATCTGACTGATCCAATCAGATCGGAAAGGGCTCTAGCCGCAAGGCTGCGACAGCCGGACGCGTTGTCCGTCGACTGATCTTCGGCGAATAGCTGGAGATCAGGTTTGAGGCGAGACCGCGCCCGGAGCGGCGGCGTTCGACGCTGTCCTGTTGGGGAACAGGACGACGCCCCTGGGTTCGGTCGGGCCCGGGGGCGTTTTCATGCCTGGCGTCCCGTATCGATGTCCGGCTGGGCTTTGGCCTGCCGAGCCCGCCCTTCAGAAATCCCCCATTTTGAGGCGCTTGGACCTCATTCCAAGGCTCTCGCGCGGACGATTTCGTGGAGATGCACGCATAACGATGTTATGACAACCTATGGCTTCAGTGCCATAAAAAACCACAAAAAGGTGTGTCATGAGCGACGCCACTCTCTCCGACAAGACCACGATTACCTACAATGACATCCTCGCTCCCGGCGACATCGTCACCGGCGTGCGTCAGGCGAGCGGACCGAACAATCCGGTCGTTCTGACGGGCAACCATCCGGTCAAGGGCGGGGATCCGCAGGCGTTGATCTACAAGGGACCTCTGTTTCCCTCGTCGGATGACGGCTACGCCTTCCTGACGCCGGTGTTCGCGGGGCAGACCGTGACGACCTCGACGTTCTATGGACCCAACACGCCGCTGTTCAATCCGAGCATTGGCGCGAACAACATCCGCGCCGTCGGCAGCTACAAGTACGCCGAGGCCTCCGCGCCTCAGGCTGATCACGGCATGATGTACGAGGGGCCGCTGGACGGCTCGGGCGTCTGGACCGTTCTGGACGTTCCCGAGAAGGTCGCGGGCGGCGCGGTGTTCTCGACCATTCCCCACAGCACGATGGGCGACCTGGTGGTCGGCGACTTCGATCTGTCCGACGATCCGGGCTCGGCCAGCGCCTTTGTCTACGACCTGCGCGCCAAGACCTTCACGAAGCTCAGCCTGGGTCCGCTCACCACCGCCTATGGCGTCTGGCAGAACGGCGGCGAGGGCAGCGACGCCTACACCATCGTCGGCGGCTATCTGGGGCAGGGCGCGATCAATGTCGGCTTCATGCTGGACTACGACGCGGCGACGAAGGCGATCACCAACCTGACCACCTACAACGCCAACGGCGACCCGCGGACGATCACGCACTTCGAAGGGATCACCGCCTTCGCGAACGGCTACGCCCTGGCGGCCACGACCGAGGCGGGCGCGACCTACGCGGTGGTCGAGCGCACGGCCGGCGGCGGCTTTGGCGCGGCGAAGTGGACGCCTGTCCTGTACCCTGGCGCGGACCGTTGCACCGGCAATACCGTCATCGACAACAACCTGATGGGCATCGCCATCGCCAAGAGCGGCGTGCAGTCCTATCTGGCGACCATCGCCTGACGCGATCCGATTGGGAGACGCCCTCGGACCGCAAGGCCCGAGGGCGCCTTCAGATCGACTCCCGACCCAGGCAGACCGCAACGCAGCGGCGGGCGAGGGTCTCGGTCGCATCCAGGAACGGGACGGATAGGTCCTCGGCGCCCAGCACCAGCGGCACTTCGGTGCAGCCGGCGACGACGGTCTGGGCGCCCTTGCCGACCAGGCGATGGGCCAGGGCCGCCATGGTCTCGCGCGATGCGGCGCTCAGGTCGCCGTGCTTGATGCGATAGAGCAGGGCCATGAACTCGACCTGCTCGTGATCGTCGAGCGTGATCACTTCCAGGCCCATATGGAAGAACCGGTCGCGGTAGAGGCCCAGCGCCAGACCGGTGCCCAGCACGCCGACCGTGCTCGCGCCCCGCGCCTTGGCCGCGAGGCCCGCCGTCTCCAGCATGTCGACCAGGGGCAGGCCGCTGGCTCGGACCATATCGGCATAGGCGTGGGCGGTGTTGCAGGCGATCGCCAGCACCTGCGCGCCGGCGTCCCTCAAGCCCGCGGCCATGCTCGCCAGGACCGGGCCGGGATCGGAGTCGCTGTGGTTTCGGTCGGGGACCTTGGGATTGATGTCGACCAGCACGCGGAGGTGATCCTGCTCGCGCTGGACCGGCGTCGCGGCCTGCAGCTTGGCGAGGAAGTCGAGGGTGGCGGCGGGCCCCATGCCACCCAGGACGCCGAGGACCTTGCTCATCGGTTCGCTCCCTAAAGCGCCGGCTCCAGCACGCTCTGATAGCCGAACAGACCCTGCGCGCCGCCCGTATGCAAAAAGACCACGCGCTCGTCCTTGAAGGAGCCTTTGCGCGCCTGGTCGATCAGGCCTTTCATCGCCTTGCCCGAATAGACCGGATCCAACAGCAGGCCTTCGGTCCGCGCGGCCAGGGTCAGGGCGTCGATCACGCCCTGGTCCACCAGGCCGTAACCTTCGCCGACATAGTCGCAGTCTGCCACGACCGCCTCGCGCTTGATCCGGCCGGCCGCGCCGATCGTCTCGGCGGTGGCGACGGCCAGGTTGAAGACGTTCTCTTCCTGCTTGGGCTTGGGCGCGCGGACGCCAAAGCCCAGGATCGGAACATCGACCGACAGCGCCGCGAAGCCGGCGACGAGGCCCGCATGGGTGCCGGCGCTACCGGTGGCGGTGACCAGCCGGTCGATCTTCAGGTCCATCTGGTCGGCCTGGACGATCAGCTCGCGGGCGCAGTCGACATAGCCCAGCGCGCCGACCGTGTTCGAACCGCCGCCCGGGATGACATAGGGCTTGCCGCCGCGCCGGCGGACGCTGTCGGCGGTGGCCTCCAGCTCGGCGACCATGTCGCTGCCAGCCGGGACGTAGCGGATCGCCGCGCCCATCAGCTTGTCGAGCAACACATTGCCGTTGCCCATGTAGTCGCCGGCCTTCGAGCCCGTCCGTTCCTCGAGGATCACCTCGGTCTTCAGGCCAAAGCGCGCGCCGGCGGCGATCGTCTGGCGGACGTGGTTGGACTGGACCGCGCCCTGGGTGACCAGGGTGTCGGCGCCCTGCGCCAGAGCCTCGCCGAGCAGGAACTCGAGCTTGCGAGTCTTGTTGCCGCCGCCCGCCAGGCCGGTGCAGTCGTCGCGCTTGACCCACAGGTCGATCCCCAGCGCCGCGCCCAGGCGGGGCAGGGGCTCCAGCGGCGTCGGCAGGTGGGCGAAGCGGGCGCGGGGAAAGCGGGCGAGATGCATGAACGATGGTCCCTCGGAATGTCGCTGTCCTGTTACCACGACTGGCCGCCGATGCGACGATAAGGTGGGGGCGTCCAGCGCCTTTGGTGGTATTATCGGGGCTTGAGAACCGGCGCCAAAACGACCGGCTCCACGGAGGAAGACATGACCCGGATGATCCCGTACGTCGCGCTGGGCGCGGCGGCTTTCCTGTTCGCCGGCGCGGCTGGCGCGTCGACCCTCATCATCGGCGGCGGCTCGGCCAACGAATGCTCCGACGCCGCGCTCAAGGGGCGGTCCGACGACCGCGCCGTGCTCGCCTGCACCACCGCGCTGGAACTCGAGAACCTGAACTTCCGCGACCGCGCCCGCACCTATGTGAACCGGGGCGTGCTGCAGATGCGCCAGCATCAGTTCGCGGCGGCGCGCGCCGACTTCGACCAGGCGTCGAGCATCGATCCCAGCCTCGGCGAAGCCTATGTGAACCGCGGCGCGACCCTGGTCGGCGAGGCGCGCTATCAGGAAGGCGTTGCTCAGATCGACAAGGGCCTGTCGCTGGGCGTCAAGGACCCCGAGCGCGCGCTGTACAATCGCGCTCTGGCCAACGAAGGTCTTGGCAACCTGCGCGCGGCCTATCTCGACTACGCCAAGGCGGCGGAGCTTAATCCCGACTGGGCGGCGCCGAAGACCGAACTGGCGCGTTTCACCGTCAAACGGCCCTGATCCTCGCCTGACCGGCGCGGCGGGCCGGCCCGAACAGGAGCGGCGCGTCGCGTGCGGAAGGTCCTTTGCCTATCGGTTTGCATCACGGCTATGGGCGGAAGCGTCCAGGCTCAGAGCCTGCGCGAGATCGAGGCGCGCAACGCCGCCGCCCACGCGCTGGAAGACGTCCGGCGCGACCTGCTGGCCGGCCAGATCGAAGCTTCCAACGCCCAGGAGCGCGCCCGGACTGACAGCCTGCTGCGCGGTCTGGAGCAGCAGCGCGCCAATTCCGTGCTCACCGCGCCGTCGATGACCGTCCCGCCCGCGCGGCCCGTGGACGATCCGGCGCGACGCGAGGCCGACCGCGCCAACGCCATGAGCCGTATCGACCAGCTGACCCAGGACGCCCTGGCGCAGAGCAACGCCCGCATGCGCGCCATCCGGCCCGCGAGCGAACCGAAACGCTGAAGACGAAGAGGTTTTGATGGAGTGGGAAGGCGGCCGTCGGTCCGGCAATATCGAGGATCGGCGCGGTCTCGGACCGGTTGGGATCGCCGGCGGGGGGATCGGCGCGGTGGTCTTGGCGGCCATCGGCTATTTCGTGTTCGGCATCGATCCGCGTACGACCATGGACGTCGCCCAGGGCCTGCAGCAGCCAGCCCAACAGGAGGGCGTCAGGGGCGAGGTCTCCGACCGCGAAGGCCAGTTCATCGATGTGATCGAGACCTCCAACCGCGACGTCTGGGGGCCGATCTTCCAACACCAAGGCGTCCAGTACCGGCCGCCCGAGGCGATCGTTCTCTACAACGACTCCACCGGCACCGGATGCGGCACGGGCCAGTCGGCGATGGGCCCGTTCTATTGTCCCGCCGACCAGAAGGTCTACCTGGACCTGTCGTTCTGGCGGGAACTGGAAGGCCGCTTCGGCGCGAAGGGCGACTTCGCGCGGGCCTATGTCGTCAGCCACGAGATCGGCCACCACGTCCAGCACCTGCTGGGCGCCGATCAGCAAGCCCGCCGCCTCGGCGCGCGCGGCGAGGAGAGCGGTTCGGTGCGGCTGGAGCTGCAGGCCGATTGCTACGCTGGCGTCTGGGCCGCGCATGCCGGCGAGGCTTCGGGCGGGCGGATCGTCATCAATCGCGCCGACATTCAGGATGGCCTGGGCGCGGCCGCAGCCGTCGGCGACGACACCCTGCAAAAGCAGACCCAGGGCCAGGTCGTGCCCGACAGCTTCACCCACGGCACGAGCGCCCAGCGCATGCGGTGGTTCAGTCGCGGCTACGACCAGGGCGATCCATCGGCGTGCGATACCTTCTCGGCGGCGAGCCTTTGATCTCCGTCAACGCGCGGTCGTTCAGCAAGCGGGAGAGTTCGACCATGTCCATGACCTTCTCAAGCGAAGACCGAGTGCTGCTGGACCGCTACATCGAGAGCGTCCTGCTGCGGTTCAACGATGGTCGATATGACCTTCAGGAAGCGACCCGCGCCCTGGCGGAGAGCTTTGTCCAGGTCGGACGCGGCCAGTCCGACGTGCTGATGCACATGCGCGGCGTGGTCGAGGCGGGCGACGACGCCTAGAGCCTGTCTTGACCGGCATCAACGCTTGACCTCCCCGCCAACCCGCCTAGTTTCGGACCCCTGTTCACCGGGGGGCCGCGCGCGCGGCTGAGATTGGGCTTCCGCCCTGACCCGTAGAACCTGATCCGGGTCATGCCGGCGAAGGGAGGGAACGCGGGCGCGGCCTTGAAGGCGTCCGTCAGACCGACTCAAGCACGACACGTCCGGGTCTCCTTGGAAGCTTGAGGAGCGCCCGAAATGAATATCCAGACGACCATTAAGGCCGTGGCCGAGACGATCTCGACCGGTCCGATCCCCGGTTCGCGCAAGGTCTATCAGGCCGGCGCGCTGTTCCCCGACCTTCGCGTGCCGTTCCGCGAGGTGGCGGTCCATCCGTCGGCCAACGAGCCTCCGGTGACGGTCTATGACCCCTCGGGTCCCTATACCGATCCCACGGTCGCCATCGACATCGAGAAGGGCCTGCCGCGCTCGCGCGAGGCTTTCGTGCTGGCGCGCGGCGACGTCGAGGTCGTCGCCGATCCCCGCCAGGTGAAGCCCGAGGACAACGGCTTCGCGCAGGGCAAGCACCTGGCTCCGGAGTTTCCCAACGCCGGCCGCAAGATCTATCGCGCCAAGCCGGGCAAGCTGGTCACCCAGCTGGAATACGCCCGCGCCGGGATCATCACCGCCGAGATGGAATATGTCGCCATCCGCGAGAACCTGCGCCGCGAGCAGAACGCTCCGTGCGTGCGCGACGGCGACGACTTCGGCGCCAGCATCCCGGACTTCGTGACGCCCGAGTTCGTGCGCCAGGAAGTGGCTCGCGGCCGCGCCATCATCCCGGCCAATATCAACCACGGCGAGCTGGAGCCGATGGCGATCGGCCGCAACTTCCTGGTCAAGATCAACGCCAATATCGGTAACTCGGCGGTGCTCTCCACCGTCGCCGACGAGGTCGACAAGCTGGTCTGGGCCACGCGTTGGGGCGCCGACACGGTCATGGACCTGTCGACCGGCCGCAACATCCACAACATCCGCGACTGGATCATCCGCAACTCGAGCGTGCCGATCGGCACGGTGCCGATCTACCAGGCGCTGGAGAAGGTCAACGGCGTGGCCGAGGACCTGAACTGGGAGGTCTTCCGCGACACCCTGATCGAGCAGTGCGAGCAGGGCGTCGACTACTTCACGATCCACGCCGGCGTGCGCCTGCCGTTCGTGCCCCTGACCGCCAAGCGCGTCACCGGCATCGTCTCGCGCGGCGGCTCGATCATGGCCAAGTGGTGCCTGGCCCACCACAAGGAGAACTTCCTCTACGAGCGCTTCGAGGACATCTGCGAGATCATGCGCGCCTACGACGTGTCGTTCTCGCTGGGCGACGGCCTGCGTCCGGGCTCGACCGCCGACGCCAATGACGAGGCCCAGTTCGCCGAGCTGCGCACGCTGGGCGAGCTGACCAAGGTGGCGTGGAAGCACGGCGTCCAGGTGATGATCGAAGGGCCGGGCCACGTGGCCATGCACAAGATCAAGGCCAACATGGACGAGCAGTTGAAGCACTGTCACGAGGCCCCGTTCTACACCCTCGGCCCGTTGACCACGGACATCGCGCCTGGCTACGACCACATCACCTCGGCCATCGGCGCGGCGATGATCGGCTGGTTCGGCACGGCCATGCTTTGCTACGTCACGCCCAAGGAGCACCTGGGGCTGCCAGACCGCGACGACGTCAAGACCGGCGTCATCACCTACAAGCTGGCCGCCCACGCCGCCGACCTCGCCAAGGGCCACCCTGGCGCGGCCATGTGGGACGACGCCATCAGCCGCGCGCGGTTCGAGTTCCGCTGGGAGGACCAGTTCAACCTGGCGCTCGATCCGGAAACCGCCCGCAAGTTCCACGACGAGACCCTGCCCAAGGAAGCGCACAAGACCGCCCACTTCTGCTCGATGTGCGGGCCCAAGTTCTGCTCGATGAAGATCAGCCAGGAGGTCCGCGACTTCGCGGCGGGCAAGGCGCCCAACAGCGCCGAGCTCGGCATGGCCGAGATGAGCGAGAAGTTCCGCGAACAGGGCTCGGAGATCTATCTGAAGACGGAATAGGGCGGGGTTGACGCGCCGCAAGGCGCAGTGGCGGGCGGCGGCTCACGCTCAGGCTTTCGGAGCCGCCGCCATGCCGACCCGCCGCGCCCTGATCGCCGCCACGCCCCTGTTGGTCACGGGATGTTCGGGCGGCGAGAACCCTTACGACCGCGCCGTCCGGGACCTCTGGCGACTGCCGGACCTGGGCGGCGGCGGCGCGCCCATGATGGCCCTGATCCACGCCGCGACGCTGGCGGCGAACGGCCATAACACCCAGCCCTGGCGCTTCCGCGTCGAGGCGCGCGCGATCGAGATCCTGCCGGACTTTTCGCGGCGCACGCCGGTCGTCGATCCGGACGACCACCACCTGTTCGTGAGTCTGGGTTGCGCGACCGAGACCCTGCTCCAGGCGGGGCTCGGCTACGGCTGGGCGGGTGAGCCGGAGATGCTGCCGGGCGGCGGCGTCCGCATCGCCCTGTCCAGCGCGAAGCCCCGTCCGGACGCCCTATTCCAGGCGATCCCGCGCCGCGCCTCCACCCGAACCGCCTATGACGGTCGGCCCGTAGACGCGGCCACGCTGCGCCGGCTGGAGGCGGCCGTGGGACGGGAGGTCGGACTGCGCCTGGTCCTGGACCCTGACCAGCGCGACCATCTGACGGACATGATCGTCGCCGGAAACAGCGCCCAGATCGCCGATCCGGCCTTCATGCGCGAGCTCACCGACTGGATCCGCTTCGACGCGGCCGAAGCCTTGGCGCGGCGTGATGGCCTGTTCGCGGCCGCCTCGGGCAACCTGACCACGCCGCGCTGGCTGGGCGAGCGGCTCCTGCCGCTGGTCATGACGAAGAAGGGCGAAGCCGAGCGCGTCACCCGCTGGATGCGCAGCTCGGCGGGCGCGGCGATCTTCACCGGTCCCAGCGAGACGCCCGACGGCTGGATCGCCGTCGGCCGGGCCTTCACCCGTTTCGCGCTGACGGCGACGGCGGCGGGCCTGAAGCTGGCCTTCCTCAACCAACCTGTCGAGGATCTGCCGACGCGCCGCCGGATGGCCGCCTGGATGGGCGAGCCGGGCAAGCGGCCCGACCTTGTCGTTCGCTTTGGCTACGGGCCGGATTTGCCGCGGTCCTTGCGTCGGTCGGCCCAGGCTGTCTTGCTGGCCTAGAACAGGCTTCGTCGCCTTGCGCTGATTTCACTGGCTTTGGTCAAGGCCGACCTTCACCGTCACGCCATGAAAGCCTTGAGTCTCGCGGCGGCCGTTTTGGCCTTTGCCGTTCCCGCGTCCGCCGAAAGCCCCTTCTGGCCCGTCCAGAGCAAGGGCGCGGTCGCCTCCGAACTGCGGGGCGTCTGGAAGTCCCGAGGCTATGGCTGGATCGTCGAGTTCGGTCCGGACGGCGGCAAGCTGTTCCAGACGGCCGGCGGCGCCTGCTACGCCGATCCGCGCCGAGAGCCCGATCCGGACGGGATCATGGGCGTCTGGCGCGCGGAAGGGCAGGGAACGATCACCCTGGCCGGCGATCCCGCCAGCACGCGCTATCTGTTCGACCGTCTTCCCAGCCTCCCGGCGGCCTGCGCCTCGACCGCGCCGTGGACGCCCGATCGCATCACCGCCTTGGTCGCCGACACCTTCGCCGAGGTCTATCCACGGTCCGCCGAGCGCGGCCTGGATTGGAAAGCGCGGCGAGCGGCCGCCCTAGCCAAGGTCGGTCCTCAAGCGAATGACGCCCAGCTCTGGGCGGCGCTTTCTGAGTTGCTGGCGGGCCTGGATGATCCGCACGTCGAGTTGCATGGCCTCGTCGCCGGCGACCAGCGCGACCTGGAGCCCGGCGTTGCGCCGACCTTGGCGCGTGTCCACGCCGCCGATCCCGACGGGAGCGAAAAGGCGTGGCTGCAGGCCTATCGCGACGGGATCCTGACCCGGGTGCTGGCGGGCAAGGGGCGCCAGGCCGCCAACAATCGGATCTTCTGGGGACGGGCCGAGGACATCGGCTATCTGAACGTCGTGACCATGGGCGCGTTCGCCCGTAACGCCGCGCCCGACGATCCGCGACCGCTGGACGCCGCGCTCGACGAGGCGATGACCGCCTTCGCCGGGGCCAAGGCCGTGGTGGTCGATGTCAGCAACAATCGCGGCGGCTACGACGCCATCAGCCGCGCCATCGCCGGCCGGTTCACCGATCAGCCGCGCGCCGCCTATTCCAAGGTCGCGGTGGGCGCCAAGGCCCCGTTGCAGGCGGTGACGGTCGAACCGGCCAACGGACCGCGCTTCACCGGACCCGTCTATCTGGTCACCAGCGACATCACCGTCAGCGCTGGCGAGACCTTTGGCCTGATGATGAAGGCCCTGCCGAACGTGAAGCAGGTGGGCGGCGCCACGCGCGGCGCCTATTCCGACCAGCTCCCCAAGCCCTTGCCGAACGGCTGGGCTTTCGCGCTGCCGGCCGAGCTGTACAAGGCGCCGGATGGACGGGACCTGGAGGGCAGGGGGCTGACGCCAGACGCGCCCATGGAGGTCTTCCCACCGGATGATCTTTTCGCGGGGCACGCCAAGGCGATAGAGGCGCTGCTCAGCGAGATTCGGCGGGGCGCGCGCTGAGACATGGCGAAGGTCGGCTAGTCCCAGTTTTGTTTCTTTCTTGAAACATCGTTGCGACAAGTTGCCTTTCCGCGCTGCAAATGTGACCAGCTTTCAAAGCTTCACCCTAAGGGAGGCGCGCAGAGGACACACTGGTGCGCGCTTTATCACACATAGTCTTTGATAACGCCCGGGGGCGTTGCGACGCGGGACGCTGACCCGTAAGGAGCGGCGATCCCCAGTGTTTGCGTCGCAGTCGCGGCGACCTGGTTTGCAACTCGTCTTCCGTGGGCCGAATGACCCTTTCCGTGCTTCTCTACGGGCTGGCCGCCGCCGCGCTCGATCCCACCAACGCCGCCGTGGCCGCCCCGCCGTTTCCCGCGACGCCGGTCGTCGAGGAGCAGAAGCAGACGACCCCGAAGGACGATGGTCCGAACGAGGTGGAAGGCTTGGTCATCCAGGCCGATCCGCGCGGCAAGGTCGAGGGCGACATCAAGCCGGACATCGAGCTGAACGAGGCCGAGATCCAGAGCTTCGGCGCGACCAGCATCGGCGAACTGCTGACCATGCTGACCCCGCAGACCACCAGCACGCGCGGCCGCGATTCCAGCAGCGGTCCAGTGCTGCTGGTCAATGGCCGCCGCATCTCGGGCTTCCAGGAGATCCAGGGCATCCCGCCCGAGGCGATCGAGCGCTTCCAGATCCTGCCCGAGGAGGTCGCGCTCAGCTACGGCTATAAGGCCGACCAGCGGGTCGTGAACATCATCCTCAAGAAGAACTACAAAGCGCTGCAGACCCAAGCCGCGGCGACCGTGGCGACCGATGGTGGCCGCACCTCGCCCAGCGCTGGCGGCAATCGCGTCCATATCGACGGCGACAAGCGCTGGAACGTCGACGTCCAGGTCTCGCATGAGCCTTATCTGCTCGAGACCGACCGCGACATCGTCCGCGCCGCCAGCGGCCAGCCCTACGACCTGACGGGCAACATCGCCGGCGTCGGCGGCGCCGCGATCGCGGACCTGTCCAGCCTGACCGGAAGCTCGGTCGCCTATGCCGGCGTTCCCAGTTCAGCGCTGACGGGCAAGGCCAGCCTCGCCGACTACGCTGCGCTGGCCAACAGCTACAGCACCGACGACCTGACCCGTGACCGGTCGCTGATCTCCAAGTCGGACAAGGCCACGCTGCGCGGCTCCTACAGCCGTGACCTCAACAAGCAGACCCAGCTGACGATCAGCGGCAACCTGGAAGACAGCAGCAGTCGCGCCCTGCTGGGCCTGCCGGGCGTGACCTTCACCCTGCCGGCCGGCAACCCGTTCTCGCCGTTCTCGCAGGCGGTGACCGGCTATCGCTACATCAACGCGCCAGACGCTCTGGCCCGCGACGTCGATACGCTGCGCACCCAGGTCAGCATGGCCGCCAACGGCCGGGTCAAGGACTGGCGCTGGAACCTGACCGGCGACTTCGACCGCACGGCGACCGACACCACGACGGGCCGGGGACTGGACGCCTCGGCGCTCCAGGCGGCGATCACGGCCGGCGATCCCACCGTCAATCCGTTCGGCCCTCTGGCGTCCACCCTGTACAAGCGGCTCGCGGACGACACCGCCCACTCGGTCTCGACCTCGGCCAGCGCGGAGCTGGTGCTGAACGGCAATCTGTTCCAGCTGCCCGCCGGCCCGGTGCAGACGACGTTCAAGGTCGGGGCCAACAGCAAGGGCCTGGACTCCAAGACCGTCCGCTCGGGCGTCACCACGACGCGGGACATCACCCGCACCACGGAAAGCTTCCAGAGCAGCTTCAACCTGCCGCTGACCAGCACGCGCCAGGACTTCCTGGCCAAGGCTGGCGACCTCTCGTTGAACTTCAACATTGGCTATGACGACCTGTCGGACCTGGGCGGTCTGACAACCTTGGGCGGCGGGCTCAACTGGTCGCCGATCAAGAAGATCAGCTTCATCGCCAGCTACACCGATGAAGAAGGCGCGCCGACGACCAATCAGATCAACGATCCGGTGCTGGTGACGCCGAACGTCTCGGTGTTCGACTTCACGACCGGCCAAACGGTGACCATCACCCGGACCGATGGAGGCAACGCCAACCTGCGGAATGACAACCGTCAGGTCCAGCGCCTGGGCGTGAACTTCAAGCCGTTCGACAAGACCGAGCTGACCTTCAACGCGACCTACACGCGCGCCGAGACCAAGAACATGATCTCGTCGTTCCCGGCGATCACGCCGGATCTGGAGCGCGCCTTCCCAGAGCGTTTCACGCGCGACGCCACGGGCCGTCTGCTGGCGATCGACGCGCGGCCGGTGAACTTCGCCAGCGCCGAGAGCGAGAACATTCGCTGGGGCTTCAACCTGTTCAAGCCGATCGGCCAGCCGACCGCCGGCGCGGCGGCCGGACCGGGCGGCGCCCGTTTCGGCGGCCCTCCAGGCGGCGGTGGCGGAATGCGAGCTGGCGGTGGCGGTCCTGGCGGTCCCGGTGGCCCTGGGGGCGGCGGCTTTGGCGGCCCGCCTCCCGGCCTGATGCGGCCGGGTCAGGGCATGTTCCAGCTGTCGGTCTATCACACCTGGCGCCTGACCGATGAGGTGACCATTCGAAAGGGCTTGCCGGTCCTCGATCAGTTGGACGGTTCGGCGATCAGCTCACGCACCGGCCAGGCGCGGCATGAGGTGCAGATCCAGGGCGGCTACTTCAAGGACGGCCTGGGCATGCGCTTCAATGGGACCTGGAAGGACTCGACCTGGGTCAATGGCGGGGCCACGGGCGGCCAGACGCTGTACTTCTCTGATCTCGCCACGGTGGGCGTGAACTTCTTCGCCAACTTCAGCGTCCCGGCGCGGAAGAAGGCCGTGGATCGCTTCCCGATCCTGAAGGGCGCGCAGGTGTCGCTGAACTTCGATAACATCCTCGACGCCAAGCAGACGGTCCGAGACCAGAACGGCAAAACGCCGCAGGCTTACCAGCGTGATTACTTGGATCCGCTGGGCCGCACGGTGCGTATCGGCTTCCGAAAACTGCTGTAGCGACCAAGAACGACAGATGACCGGCGTCTCAACACGTCCTTAAGCTGTCTGTCGCACGCTGGGTTTCTGGGCGGCCGATTCGGCCGGGTCGGAGGTCGTCATGTCCATCATGACATCCAGTACGCGCCGTGCGGGCGACCACTTCGAACCTACGGATACGGACCCGCAGGTCCAACGTCGCATGCGTGGCTATCTAGAACAGATCGATTACACCGCCTTCGCCTCGAACAAGGCGGTTCTGTCCGTCGCCGTTCCGCGTGTGGAGGGCGAGCAGTTTCAGCGCCTCGCCGTCGCGGCCTCGACCGCGCGGGCGCGCTGGGTGACGGAGGCGGTGGCCATGACCGACCACGGCGCCACGCTGAGCGAGGCCCAGGTGGCTCGGCTGCACCACCTGCGCTCGACCTATGAAGAGCTGACTTCGGTCTACGAGGCTATGCGCCGCATGGTCGAACGCGGCTACGTCGCCTATCGACCGATCCCGGCCTAATTTTCTCCGGGTAATATTGACTCAAATTATTGTCCGGGTAAAAGGGCGTCCAGGAGGCAGTCATGTCGGGACGCAAGGCGCTGTTGCGCGCATATAAGGAACGCAAGGTCGAGGCGGGCGTGTACGCCGTCCGCTGCCGGGCGAGCGGCGAGGTGTGGGTCGGCGCCACGCCGGATCTCGCCACCCGCCAGAACGGCGTGTGGTTTTCCCTTCGCCAGGGCGGGCATCGCGAACCGACGCTGCAGGCGGCTTGGAACGCCCACGGGGCGGACGCCTTCGCCTTCGAGCCGATCGAGACCATCGACGTCGAGGGTCTGGACGCCTTTGGCCGGGCGAGCCGTCTGAAGGATCGTCGCGCTCACTGGATCAGCGCGCTGAGCGCCCGGGGACTGAACTGATGGACGAGCGTTTTGTCGTCTTCCGCGGCCACCAGCGCGTGGCGGCCGGAACGCGTGTCGAAGCCGCCTTGGCGGCCCATGCGCAGCGGGCGCAGACCGGCGTGCTGGTGTTTGGCCCGGACGGTCGCGAAGTCGACTTCGACCTGACGGGAGGCGAGGACGCGATCTCAAAGCGCTATGCGCCAGCCGAGGCTCCGCGCGGGCGCGGGCGTCCCAAGCTGGGCGTGGTCGCGCGCGAAGTCACCTTGCTGCCGCGTCACTGGGACTGGCTGGCCAGCCAGCCCGGCGGGGCTTCGGTGGCGCTGCGCAAGCTGGTCGAGGCGGCCAGCCGCGCCGCCGAGGGGCCGGACCGGATCCGCGCCGCGCGCGAGGCGACCTATCGCTTCGCCTCGGCCATGGCGGGCGACCTGCCGGGCTTCGAGGAAGCTATGCGAGCCCTGTTCGCGGGGAACGATACGGCGTTCGAGGCGCGGATCGAGACTTGGCCGGCCGACATCGCCGCGCAGCTCAGGACCTACGCCGCCGAGGCGTTCGGTCCGGATCAGCCCTCGGACTTGGCCAGCACCTCGGCCAGCAGGGCGGAGTAGGCCGCGTCGAACGGCGCGCGGTCGCTGTCGGGCTTAATCGGCCAAAGCGCGCGGAGCGCCGCTGTCCGCGCCGCCGCGTCGCGCAGCCAGGCGGGATCCGCCTTAGCCAGTCGCGCGGCGCGACGCTCGATCTCGGCGGATGGGCGACCGCCGTAGGTCAGCAGCGAACGCAGGGCCCACAGCGCCTGCTCGTCCGGATTGGGCTTGGCGCCGCCCGGCAGCTGGCCCGCGGTCCAGCGCACCGCGTCGACGATCTGCTGGCGATAGCGCGCGTCGCTCCAGGTCGCCGGCGTGTGGCCGAGGTTGGTGTAGAACAGCCGGCCTTTGCCGATCTGGCGCGTCCAGGTGACCGGCACGAACCAGGGTCGCTTCAGCGCCATGTCGCCGAAGTCCAGGGCCTGCAGCACGCGCACGCGCGCCGGGTCGTAGTCCGCGTACTGGTAGATTTCTTCGGCATAGGCGAAGCGGCGGGGCCAGGCCTGGTTCACCGGTTCGCGGGCGTCGCCGAGCGCCCGGATCGTGATCGGCGTGCCTTGCGTCCAAGGATGGCCGGCGAACTTGCCGTTGATGAAGGCGGTGTAGGTCTCGCCGGGACCGTCATAGGTCCAGCCGGTGTCGGTGGCGCTGTGCAGGCCGACGAAGCCGCCCTTGCCGCTCTTGATCCAGTCCTGGACGGCGGCCCAGGTCGCCGGCGCGATCGGCAGGGCGCCGGTCGTGTAGAAAACGAGGACGTCGATGTCCTTCAGCGTCTCCGGCGTGATCATGCTGGCGTCGCGGGTCGAGCGCACCGAGAACGCGCCCGAACGCGCGCCGATCTCGGCCATGGCGATCTCGGAGAGGGTCGGGCCGTTGCTGGCCTTTGGCGGCGTGACGGGCGCGTGCACGAAGCCGACAGACTGGTCGAGATAGAGCACCCGGACCTTGGGCGAGGCCGTGGCGGGGAGCGCGAAGGCGAGCAACGTCGCGACGAGAACGAACAGGCGCGTCATGGCGGTCTCAAGCCCCCGGCTGCAGCAGGTCCCAGCGGTTGCCGTAGAGATCTTCGAACACCGCCACCGTACCGTAGGCTTCGTGACGCGGGTTCTCCAAGAACATCACGCCGGCGGCGCTCATGCGGGCGTGGTCGCCGGCGAAGTCGTCGGTGTGCAGGAACAGCCAGACGCGGCCGCCGCCCTGGCGTCCGATCGCCTCGGCCTGCTCGCCAGTCGCCCGCGCCAGCAGGAAGTTCGTCCCGTCGCTTCCCGGGGAGACCACGACCCAGCGCTTGCCGCCGCCCATGTGGGTGTCCTCGACCAGGTCGAAGCCCAGCTTGCCGACATAGAAGGCGATCGCGTCGTCGTAGTCGGCGACCAGCAGGGAAACGAGGGCGACACGGCGGGCCATCGGCGACTCCTTGAACAGGAGTCGCTCTTAGCATGCTCAGCCGCCGCTATAGCCGCCGATGATCGGCAGGATCTCGCCGGTGATGTAGCTGGAGGTCTGGGGCGAGGCCAGGAAGACGTAGGCCGGCGCGATCTCTTCGGGCTGGGCCGGGCGCTTCATCGGCGTCTGGCTACCGAACTTGGCGACCTGCGGCCCCAGCTTGTCGGCCGGGTTCAGGGGCGTCCAGACCGGGCCGGGGGCGACGGCGTTCACCCGGATGCCCTTGTCGACCAGATGCGTCGCCAGCGAGCGGGTGAAGGCATGGATGCCGCCCTTGGTCATCGAATAGTCCAGCAGGTCCTTGTTGCCCAGCAGGCCGGTGACCGAGCCGGTGTTGATGATCGCGCCGCCCTTGGGCAGATGCTTCACCGCCGCCTTGGCCATGTGGAAATAGCCGTAGAGGTTGGTCTTCAGCGTGCGGTCGAAGTGCTCTTCGGTGATGTCCTCGAAGTCGGTGACGTGCTCCTGGAAGGCGGCGTTGTTGACCAGCACGTCCAATCGTCCGAACGCCGCCACCGTCTTCTCGACGGCGGCCTGGGCGTAGGCGGGATCGGCGACGTCCCCGGGCAGCAGGATGGCGCGGCGGCCTTCCAGCTCGACCGCCAAGCGGGTCTCCTCGGCGTCCCGGTCCTCGCTGAGATAGGCGATGGCGACGTCGGCGCCTTCGCGCGCGAACAGCACCGCCACGGCGCGGCCGATGCCGCTGTCGGCGCCGGTGATCAGGGCGACCTTGCCCTCCAGCTTGCCAGAGCCCTTGTAGAAGGGGGCGTCGTACATCGGCGCGGGATCCAGGCGGTATTCGTCGCCCGGCTTGCTCTGGTGCTGCTCGGGGAACGGCGGAGCGGGGTAGGGGCGAGCGCCGGCCTGCATGGCCTCGGATTTCTCGTCATCCTTCGGCTTGAAGGAGCGTTCCTCCTGGGCGTCCAGCGGCGCCTGGACGGCGCGCTCGGCCTCGGCGGCGCGCTCGCCAGCGTCTTCAAATTCGGGCGTTTGGGTCTCGGCCATGGCTGCCTCCTGGGGGTGAGCCCGGAAAACCACTGGCGTGGCGCGATGTTCCAACCGTGACCGAAAGCGGTTGCCCGCGAGGGGGGCTTCAGCCACCTTGCCCGCCTTCTTTGACCCCCCTCTTAGTGTTTTGGGGTGATCACCATGCCACGCGACGCGGCCGCAACGGCGCTCCCTCCAGAGCGGCCGCGCGGCCCCATCCTTACCGACCTGATCGAACTGCTCCGCCTTGCGGGGCCGGTCGTGCTGTCGCGCCTGGGAATCATGGTCATGGGCCTGACCGACGCGATCGTGGTCGGTCACTACTCGGCCCAGCAGCTGGGCTTCCACGCCATGGCCTGGGCGCCGTCGTCGATCTTCGTGACCATGAATGTCGGGCTGCTGGTCGGGGTGCAGGTGATGACCGCGCGCGCCATAGGCGCGGGACGGCGGCACGAGACCGGCGCGGTGCTGCGCCGGGGACTGACCTACAGCCTTTGGCTTGGCCTCGGCGGCATGGCGCTGCAGGCGCTGCTGGGACCATTGTTCCTGCACAGCCTGGGCCTGAAGGACGGCCTCGCCGACGGCGCGACCTTGCCGCTGATCGTCTTCTCGCTGTCCCTGCCGATCTATTCGGTGTCGGTCGTCCTGACCTTCTGGCTGGAAGGGCTGGCGCGGCCGACGCCGGGCGCGGTGATGATGTGGCTGGCCAATCTGGTGAACCTGGCGGCCAACCTGCTGCTGGTGCCCGGGACCTTTGGCCTTCCGGCGCTCGGCGCCACCGGCGGGGCGTGGTCGACCTTCGCCGCACGCGTGGCCCTGGTCGTGGCGCTGGCGATCTATGTGCTGCGAATGAAGGACTCGCGGGAGCTAGGCGTCTTCGACAAGCCCGCGCGCGATCGGCCCGCCGAGATCGAGCAGCGGCGGATCGGCTATGGCGCCGGCGCGTCGAACTTCTTCGAGGTCTCGGCCTTCGCCGGCATGAACCTGGTGGCCGGCTGGATCGGCGCCCTGGCCGTCGCGGCCTGGGCGGTGGTGCTGAACGTGGCGGCGATCATCTTCATGATCCCGCTGGGCGTCGCGTCAGCGACCGCGGTGCAGGTGGGACGGGCCTATGGCGCGCGCGACCCGGCCGGCATGACCCGCGCCGGCTGGATCGCCTTCAGCGTGATCGCCGTCATTGGCGTCATGGCGGGCCTGCTGCTCTATCCGACCCGCCACTGGGTGGCCTTGGCCTATACGACCGATCCGGCGGCGCTGGAGCTGATCCTGCCCGCCCTGGTCCTGACCTGCTTCTTCCTGGCGCCCGACGCGGTGCAGGTGGTGGCGGCTCAGGCGCTGCGGGCGCGGGGCGAGGTGTGGGTCCCGACCATCACCCACCTGATCAGCTACGCCCTGGTCATGGGACCGCTCGCCTGGTGGCTGGCGATCCCGCGCGGCATGGGCCTGAACGGCGTGGTGCTGTCGGTGATCGTCACCAGTTTCCTGGCGGCCGGCTTCCTGCTGGCGCGGTTCAGAATCCTGGATCTGCGAGATCGGAAGCTGGCGCGCGACGGCGCCTAAGCCCCCAGGATCCAGCCTTCCTCGGTCTCCGCCACGGCCAAGGCGTCTTCGTCGAGACCCTTGGGCGCGGCGAAGACGGCGGCCAGCTTGCCGGCCTCGTCGAGCTTGGCGAAGTGTTCGGCCAGCTCCCGCACCTGGGCCAGATCCTTGACCTCGCCCGGCGCGGGCACGGCCTTCAGCAGCGACGGATAGACCTCGGCCACGACGACCTCGACGCCCTCGAGGTCGGCCTCGGTCAGGGCCTTGAAGCCCGTCTCGAACGGCCAGACCCGCACCGCCTCGCCGCGCGCGTCCTTCAGGCGACGCACGGCGGGGATGCCGACGATCGCCTGACCGCCGACCGAGCCGTTGTAGTAGAGCTTCCAGATCGAGTGCGCGCCTTTCGCGGCCTTGTCGGCCTGGCGGAACTCGGGAAGGTCGTCGGGACCGTGCTCGCGGACGCGCTTGGGCTGCAGCGTCGTCAGGGCGTCCTTGGGCGGGCAGCCCCAGAACGGGAAGGGCCCGCCGGTCAGGCGCCGGTTGATCTCGGAGCCGACGCCGAAGCGGTTGTTGGTGTTGTCGGCCTTGTCCTTGACCATCTTGGCCAGCTGGTCCCAGACCGCGCGCCAGGGCTTGTCGCCGGGCAGGGCCAGCGCCTTGGCGAGGCCGCGCGGGAAGCCCAGCGGGAAGTCGAAGCCGACCAGGGCCCGCTCGCCGCGCTTCTTCAGGTCATCGAGGATCGCGGTCAGGCGCGTTTCGGCCTCGGCGCGGGTGGCCGGATTGTAGCTCTCGAAGCTGAGGCGGAAGCGCACGTCGCGCTTGAGCACGCCGATCCAGATGGAGTCCGCGCCCGTGCTCGGCTTGGCCGCGGCGCTCCAATCCACGATCACATAGGCGCTGAACAGACGCGACACGGCAGCCGGCTCCGAAAGAGAAACGAAGTGGCGCTTCTACTCTTCCGGGAGCCGCGCGGCCAGATCATCAAAGCGCTTGACGCGCCGATATCAGGCCGCGTCGCGGATCTTGGCGGTCGGGCCGATCGGGCGGCCGTTGCGGGCGAACCAGCGGATCGGCGGCTCGCACGACGGGCCCAGGGCCGCGCGAACGATGGCCGGCGGACGGCGCTCTTCCGGCGTCATGAACAGGCCGTTGGTCTTCAGCTTCAGGCCAGCGGCCTTGTGGGCGCCCAGCATGGTCAGCGGCACGGCCAGGACCAGACCCAGCAGGATCGGCGCGGTCGAGGTGAAGAGGTCGGGCGTGAACCAGAAGGCGCCGGCCAGGATCAGGCCGGCGACGCTGATCCAGCCCATGGCGGCCGAGGCTTCCTTGAAGCTGACCTTGTCGGCGTTGCGACGCTGGGTGGCCCAGCCGCCGACCTTGCCGGCGAGGATCTCGACGATGGCGCGGGTCTGGGTGAACATCAGCATCGGCGCGACCAGGGCCGACAGCAGCATCTCGACGGCGAGACCCGCGGCGATGCGGCGCTTGCCGCCGAAGCCCTTGACCTCGGCCTTGCGGTTCAAAACCAAGATCGCGCCCAGGATCTTGGGCCCGAACAGCAGCACGAAGGTGATGATCATCGCCCAGGCGGTGGCCTGGATCTCGCGCCAGTCGATCAGGGCGTGGGCCGCGGCCTGCAGGTCGGCCATGGTGAAGGCCGCCTTCTTCAGCTCGGGCATCAGGGCGCGCGAGGTGATCCCGGCCGTCAAGGCGATGAACCACAGCGGCGACAGGGCGTAGCTCAGTACGCCGATCACGAGGTGCAGGCGGCTCATCCAGTGCAGGCCCGGCAGACCGACCAGCGGCACGTGCTGGATGTTGCCCCGGCACCAGCGACGGTCGCGGGTGGCGAAGTCGAGCAGGTTCGAGGGGCTCTCTTCGTAGGAGCCTTCCAGGTACGGCGCCAGGTGGACGCTCCAGCCGCCGCGGCGCAGCAGGGCGCTTTCCAGGGCGTCGTGGCTCATCACCTCGCCGCCGAAGGGCTTGGGGCCGGCCAGATGCGGCAGGCCGCAGGTCTCGGCGAAGGCGCGAGTGCGGACGATGGCGTTGTGGCCCCAGAACGAGCTCTCCGTGCCCGACCACCAGGCCAGGCCCGTCCAGGCGACGCGGCCGTACAGGCGGGTGGCGAACTGCAGGGTGCGGGCGAAGATCGTCTGGCCGTTGATGATCATCGGCATGGTCTGGATCAGGCCCGCGCCCGGGTGGCGCTCCATGGCGTCGGCCAGGCGAACCATCGCCTCGCCGGTCATCAGGCTGTCGGCGTCCAGGACCAGCATGTGCTCATAGGCGCCGCCCCAGCGGCTGACCCAGTCGGCGATGTTGCCGGCCTTGCGACCCGTGTTTTCCTTGCGGACGCGATAGTAGACGTTGCTGTGGGCCTCGCGGCGGAAGCGGGCGAAGCAAGCCTGCTCGGCCAGCGCCACCTGGGCGTCGCGCGTGTCGCTCAATACGAAGATGTCGAAGTGGCGGCTCATGCCGGTCTCGGCCAGCGAGGCGTCCATGGCGCGCAGGCGGGCGAAGACGGCGGCGGCGTCCTCGTTGTGCACCGGCATCAGGACGGCGGTGCGGGTGTGCAGCTTGGGCATCGGCTTTTCGCTGTCGATGCCCAGCGGATCCTTGGGCTTGCCCAGCAGGATCACGAAACCGGCCACGGCCGTGCAGAACCACAGCGACAGGGCCAGGAACAGCGGCGCCAGCAGGGTCAGGACGATGGCTTCCAGCCGGGTCACGCCGCCCAGGGCGATGGTGTCGAAGGTGGCTTTCCAGCCGGCGCAGCCCATCACGATGGTCGCCAGGGCGACGATCCAGCGGCGCATCGTCATGTTGGCGACCAGCGCGGCGGCGCGGCGCGGACCGCCTTGCCAGAAGCCCAGCGGCTGGACCGGCATGGCCAGCGGCGCCTCGGTGGGGATCTCGACGGTGTCCCGCCGCTGCACGACCTGATCGAGGGACACGCTCGTGGAGGTGCGCACGTCGAAGAGGGCGGAACGATCGCTCATATCGTCAGATCTCGGACTTTTTCCGGCGAACCGGGCTCTCTCCGCGTGTTTCGCCGCCTCAGCCCCTTTCCGCATCGCCGTGGGTTCGCTAGGGGAACCGTGCAAGCGCGCGTGACGGATTCATGACGGCAAAAACCGGCGTGGAGAAGCACCGGCGACGCACACAGTAAAACCTCGATCACAAATTCGCTACCAGAAATCACGCCGATTTCGCAGTTGCGAGAAAATACACCGACCGCGCGCCGGGCGAGCGATGCTCGCCTTCTGGGGGAATTGAGCTAAGATGATGAATTGCCGGCATTTCTTGGTTTTGGCCGGCGTTCTGGCGCTTTCGGCCTGCGGCGATGCGTCCGAGACCTCGCCCGCGAAGCCCGCGGCGGTTGAGGCCATGCCCTCGACCGAAGCCCTGCCGGCCTACGACGCTCAGGGCGTTATCGCCAGCCTGGACGGCCAGATTCTCACGCTCGATCACGACGGCGCGAGCGCGGCGGGACTCAAGCCCGGTCGCGACAAGTTCAAGGTCTATGCCGACGTACTGGCCGAGGCGCCGATCACCCCCGGCGCGCGGGTGAAGTTCCAGTTCAAGAAGGCGCCGACGGGGCTCGAGGTGTCGAAGCTCGAGCCCCGCGACGGATAGGCGAAGCGCGGCTTAGCTCAGCTTCACGAGCATCTTGCCCAGGTTCTCGCCCGAGAACAGCTTCAGGAAGGCGTCGGGCGCGCGCTCCACGCCTTCCTCGACGGTTTCCTTCCAGGTGATCTTCCCGGCCTTGATCCACTCGGCCATGTCCTTGGCGAACTGCGGGAACATGTCGGCGTGGTTCGAGACGATGAAGCCCTCCAGGCGCAGGCTCTTGCCGACGGCCAGGATGATGTTCGACGGCCCCTCGGGCTTACCGGTCTCGTTGTACTGCGAGATCATCCCGCACAGGGCGAAGCGGGCGAACGGACGGGCCGAGTTGATCGCCGCCTCCAGGTGCACGCCGCCGACGTTCTCGAAATAGACGTCGATGCCTTTGGGGGCGACCTTGGCGAGCTCGGCCACCACGTCGGGCGTGGCCTTGTAGTCGATCACGTGATCGACGCCGATCGACTTCAGGAAGGCGACCTTCTCGGGACCGCCGGCCGAGCCGATCACGGTGTGGCCCTTCAGCTTGGCGATCTGGCAGACAACTGAGCCCACGGCGCCCGCGGCCGCCGAGACGAAGACGACATCGCCGTCCTTCAGCGCCGCGATGCGAAGCAGGCCGACATAGGCGGTCAGGCCGGGCATGCCAACCACGCCCAGGAAGGCCTGGGGCGGGATGCCGTGCGTTTCGATCTTGGTGATCGCGCCCAGACCGCCCGCCGCGAGAGCCTTGGGCGAGGCGTTATAGGCTTCGCGCCAGCCGAACATCGAGTTGACGATGTCGCCCGGCTGGAAGTTCGGATCGTTCGAGGCGACGACCTCGCCGATCGCGCCGCCCTGCAGGGCCTGACCTAGCTGGAACGGCGGCACGTAGCTGGGGCGATCGTACATGCGGCCGCGCATATAGGGGTCGACCGACATCCACAGGTTCCGGACCTGGATCTCATCAGGACCCGGCGCGGGCAGGTCGACGGTGGCCAGTTCGAAGTCCGAAGCCTTGGGCAGGCCGACGGGACGGCTCTTCAGGCGGATTTCGCGCGACGTGGTCATGATCTTCCTCCCTTGGCCGAGCCAAGCGTTGTTAATTTAAACGGATGTTTAGCGCGTCCTTAGGGAAGGCTCCAGTGCTTCTATGAGATCGCGAAGCGGAGTAGACAGCGCGCCATGACCCAGACTCTGAAAGCGGGCGTCGTCGGCGCCGGAGTGTTCGGCGGCTATCACGCCAAGAAGTACGCGGAGCTGCCCGACGTGACGCTGGCGGCCGTGTTCGATGTCGATCTGGCGCGGGCCCAGGCGCTGGCCGGGCCGCTGGGCGCCCAGGCCTTTGACGACATGGACGCCTTCCTTGCCGCCGTCGATGTGGTCACCGTCGCGACGCCGGCCGTGCACCACGCGGGCGCGGCCTTGGCGGCGCTGAAGGCGGGCAAGCCGGTCTATTCCGAGAAGCCACTGGCCGTGACGCCGGAGGACGCCGACAGGATGGTCGCCGCCGCCGCCAAGGCGGGCGTGCCGCTGGCCTGCGGTCACCAGGAGCGCGTGGTGTTCCAGGCCATGGGCTTGCTCGATATCCCCGAACAGCCGCTGCGCCTGGAGGCGGTGCGGCGCGGCACGCCCTCGGACCGCAACCTCGACGTCTCGGTGGTGCTGGACCTGATGATCCACGACATCGACCTGGCCCTCGCGCTGTGCGACGGCGAGCCGGTGGCGGTGGAAGGCGAGGGAGCGATCACCCGTTCGACGTCGCTGGCCAATCCTCACCTCGATTGGGTGAAGACCGAGGCGACCTTCGACAACGGCTTCACGGCCGTGTTCGACAGTTCGCGCGTCGCCGAGGCCCGCGAGCGGACCATGAAGGTCGTCTATCCGTCAGGCGAGGTCGAGATCGACTTCCTGACCCGCGCCTTCCGTAACACCACGCCCTATCCGCTGATCGAAAACTTCACCGAGACCCCGGCCGGCAAGGACCCGCTGGGCCTGTCGGTCGCCGGCTTCCTGGCCGCCGTGCGCGGCGAGGCGCCCCGACCGGTCGTGACGGGGGAGGAGGCGGCGCGGGCCCTCGACCTGGCGCTCGCGGTGGAGCAGGCGGTCGAGGGCTAGCCGCCGCGATCAGGAGAGGAGACGGTCTTGCCGCACGACGCCTGGCCGATCGACCCGTCCGTCTTGGCGCCGTTCCTGGCCGCGGTGACCCTCATCGAGCTGACCCCTGGTCCCAACATGGGTTATCTGGCCGGGCTCTCGGCGGTGGAGGGGCGGCGCGCGGGCCTGATCACGGTCGCGGGGATCACCTGCGGCCTGCTGGTCTACATGCTGGCCTCGGTCGTCGGCCTGACAGAGATCCTGAGGGTCAACCGGCATCTCTACGATCTGCTGCGCTGGGCGGGCGTCGCCTATGTCGCCTGGCTGGCGATCGACGTCTGGCGCGGCGGAGAGAAGGCCGAGACGCTTCGAGACGGTCGGAGCGATTGGGCGCATTTCCGCAGAGGCCTGCTGACCAACCTGCTGAACCCGAAGGCGGCGCTGTTCTATGTCACTTTGCTGCCGGGCTTCGTTCAACCCGGCCATGCCTCGCCCCTGAACCAGGCCCTGATCCTGGGCGGCGCGCACATCGTGGTCAGCATCGCCGTCCATGGGACGATCGTGCTGTCTTCCGATGGCCTCGCGCGCCGGTTCGCCGTGGTCGGCGCCAGCGTGTTGGCGCGGCGGCTGTTCGCGGTCGCGCTGCTCGCCACCGCCGCCTGGATCGCCGTGGAGACGGGCCGCTGAGGCTCAATCGTCGAGGTCGAACGGCAGCTCGTTCTGATCGCTGGGCGTCTCGCGACGGGCCTTAGAGACCGGCTTGTAGGTCGGCTCGGGCGGCGGCGGAGGCGGCGGGTCGTCGTCCCACGGCGGGTCGTCGAACATGTCCGGCTCGGCTGAACGGGCCGGCGCCGCGGCTGGGCGAGCCACCTGGTCGAAGGTCGAGTGACGAGACGTCGGCGACGCTACGGGGGCGGGCGCCGGCGGATCGAACATGCCGTCATCGTTCTCGTACGGGTCGTCCTCGTAACGCTCGTCAATCGGCTCGAGCGGCGGCGCGACGGGCCTAGGCGGCGCGGCCTGCTGCGGCGGAGGCGGAGCCGTGACAGCGACTGGAGCGGCCTTTTCCGGACGAGGCGGCAGGGGGCGTCGGACGATGGCCTCACAGCGCGCGAGCCAGCGGTTGGCTTCCTGCACAAGTTCGCCGGCCGAGCGGCTTTCGCGGCGCTGCTCGTCGCCCGGCGCCCAGAGGTCCAGCGTGAAGTCCGGGTGGCGCGGATCGTCGAAGACTAGGCGCAGGGTGACGGTGTCGGCCTGAGGCGACATGTGATCGATCGCGCGGCGGCCCTCGCCCCGGAAGACCCGGCCCATCACCTGGTTGTCGACCAGCAGCTCGGCGCCGGTCAGCTCGTCCAGGCGATAGACCAGGCACCAGCCGCCACGATCCCAGGCCACGGCCAGAAGGTTGGTGGAGAACGAGAAACCCGCGCCCCGGCCGCGTCCGCGCGCGACGATCACGCCCTCCGGCTCGCTCTTGAGCACGTTGCGCAGGGCGCGGCGGATGCGCCGGTCCTCGTCGCCGTACCAGATGGCGAAGCTGCCCATGAACGTCACCGCCGTGCCGGCGATGGCCACGAACAGCAAAAGACGCGCGAGTTCGCTCATGGGCGGCAGACTAGCGGCGGTTGCGATTCCCGCCCAGAGGGGCGAGCGGTCGCGTCAAATCCGGAAGTGGCCCACGACCGGAACGTGGTCGGACGGCTTTTCCTTGTCGCGCTCGTCGCGGTGGATGACCACGCTTTCCAGCCGATCGGCGGCCTGGGGCGACAGCAGCAGGTGGTCGATGCGGATGCCCAGGTTCCGCTGCCAGGCGCCGGCCTGGTAGTCCCAAAAGGTGTATCCGCCCGGCGCGCCGTCGGCCTGCATGTAGGCGTCGGTGAGGCCAAGGTTCTTCAGGGCGCGGAAGGCGGCGCGGCTCTCGGGGCGGAACAGGGCGTCGCCTAGCCAGGCCTCGGGATTGGCGACGTCCTGCGCCTCGGGGATGACGTTGTAGTCGCCGGCGATCACCAGCGGCTCCTCGAAGGCAAGAAGGCCTTGAGCGTGGGCGTGGAGGCGCCGCATCCACGCCAGCTTGTAGTCGAACTTCTCGGTGCCGATCGGATTGCCGTTGGGCAAGTAGATGCCGGCGACCCGGAAGGGCGTCGGCGCGCCAATCACCGCCTCGACATAACGGGCCTGTTCGTCGACCTCGTCCTCGGACAGGAAGGGCAGGCCCTTGCGAACGTCCTCGACAGGGTGCTTCGAGAGCAGCGCGACGCCGTTATAGGTCTTCTGACCGTGGACGACGACGTTGTAGCCCAGGCGCTCGAAGTCTTCGGCCGGGAACTTCTCGTCGACGCACTTGATCTCCTGCAGCACCGCGACGTCGGGCGCTTCGGCCTCGAACCAGCCGAGCACGCGCTCCAGGCGGGCGTTGACCGAATTGACGTTCCAGGTGGCGATGCGCATCGAGGACTCCGAGGTGAGTCCGGAAGCTAGGGCTCCAGGCGGAGCGGCTCAAGCGCTGCTTGGCGACTAGATCGAGAAGCTGACGCCGCAGCCGCAACTGGACTTGGCGTTGGGGTTGCGGACCCGGAACTCCGCGCCGGCCAGTTCATCGACGAAGTCGATCTCAGAGCCCTTCAGCAGGGCCAGGGAGACGACGTCCACAAGGGCCGCGGCCCCGTCGCGCTCGATCTTCAGGTCGTCCTCCTCGACGGAGTCGACCAGGTCGAAGCGGTACTGGAAGCCCGAGCAACCGCCGCCGTCCACCGCGATGCGCAGCATCAGCGGGCGGCCCTCGCTCTCGCCAATGGCCTTGATCCGACGAGCGGCGTTTTCGGAAAGCGTTAAGTCTGTTTGGGTCATGGCTGTGGAAAAGTCACCTTCGCCCTATATGAGGGTGTCGCGGCCTCTTCGGAAGGGGCCAAATCGACCAACGCGATAAAGGCGGTTTATGTCTCAGGTCCCGTACTTCGTCCCGCGCGCGCCGTACGCCGAAGATCCGTTCAAGTCGAAGGGCCGTCGGTTCAAGGAAGACGAGAGCCGCACCCGGACGCCGTTCGCCCGCGACCGCGACCGCATCATCCACACCTCGGCCTTCCGCCGCCTGAAGGAGAAGACCCAGGTCTTCGTGGCGCACGAGGGCGACAACTTCCGCACGCGCCTGACCCACTCGCTGGAAGTGGCGCAGGTGGCGCGCTCGCTGGCGACGGCCCTGGGCCTCGACAGCGACCTGGCCGAGACCATCGCGCTGGGCCACGACCTGGGCCATCCGCCGTTCGGCCACGCCGGCGAGGACGAGCTCGAGATCCAGATGCGCGACTACGGCGGCTTCGACCACAACGTCCAGACGTTCCGGGTTGTGACGGAGCTGGAGCATCGCTATCCGGACTTCCTCGGTTTGAACCTGACCTGGGAGACCCTGGAAGGGATCATCAAGCACAACGGCCCGGTGACCAACAAGCTGGGCAAGCCGTCCTGGAAGGCGATCTCCAAGTACGACAACGAGTATGAGCTGGGCCTGGACAGCTGGGCCTCGGCCGAGGCGCAGGTCGCGGCCCTGGCCGACGACATCGCCTACAACAACCACGACGTGGACGACGGCGTCACCGCTGGCCTCTTCACCCTGGACGAGCTGATGGACGTGCCGCTGATCGGCCCGATCCTGTTCGCGGTGAAGAGCGAGCGCCCCGACCTCGACCCGCGCCTGACCCATCTGGAAGCGATCAGGCGAATGATCGGTGCCATGATCGACGACGTGATGGGCGAGACCCTACAGCGCGCCGCCGCCACCGGCGTCCAATCGGCCGACGACGTGCGGGCCCTGGACCATGCGTTGGTCGCCTTCTCGCCGGACATGGCCGAGGACCTGGCCCGCCTGCGCTCGTTCCTCTACGAGCGGATGTACCGCCACTGGCGCGTCAACCGCACGCGCAGCCAGGCTCGCCGTATTCTCGGCGAAATGTTCGCGCTATTCCTCAAGGAGCCGGAGGTCCTTCCGACCTACTGGTTCGCCAAGTCGCAGAACCGCGACGAAGCGGGCAGGGCGCGGGTGGTGTGCGACTACATTGCCGGCATGACCGACCGTTTCGCGATAGAAGAGCACCGCAAGCTGTTTCATCTCGACGTCTGGAACTAGGCTTCCTGAGCGTCGGGCGAGCAGCTGGGACGAGCGCAGCTTGTCCCGCAACTGAGCGGCGCGAATGCTTCTGAGACGGCGCGGGCTTGGGGTAACCTAGGGCCGGCGCGTCCGATTCGAGGCTTTCGATCCGCGCCCGAGTTTTTGGAGCTTAGCTTAAGATGTCCGATCCGCACCGCGGGGCCTATACGCCGCCCACCGACGCGCCTCTGTCGTTCGACGCGCGGCAGCCCGTGCGCGGCGCCCGCCCGCTGCCCATGACCCTGATCATCAGCGCGGTTGTGCTGGTCACGCTGGTCGTCGGCGTGGCGCTGGTCTATCGCGGCGGCATCCGCGACCCGAACGCGCCGCCGCCCGCGGTCGGTACGGAAGTCGCCGAGATGAAGGCCCCGCCGCCGGCCAATAGCCAGCCGCAGGATCCGGCCGCCGGCCTGCAAATCTATCACAGCGACGAAGCGCAGCCGTCGGCGACCTTCGCCGCGCCGCCCGAGACGCCGCAGCCGCGCCCGGCCGTGCCGCTGCCGACCGCGCCCGTGCAGACTGCCGCGCTTCCGCCGGCGAAGCCCGCCGCCGCGCCGACCATCGAATCCCTGGCCACCGACGCCGTGGCCCCTAAGCCCGCGCCGAAGCCGGTTCAAGTGGCCGCCGCCACGCCGCCTGCGCCCAAGCCGGTCGCCGCCGCGCCGGCTCCGGCCGCCGCAGCGCCGAAGCCCGTCGCGACCGCCACGGGACCCGCCTCGGTGCAGATCGGCGCGCTGTCCTCGCCCGCCCTGGCCGACAAGGCCTGGACCGACGCCGTGCGCCTGGCCCCCGGCCTCGCCGCCGGCAAGGGCAAGAAGGTCGAGGCCGTCGACAAGAACGGAACCACGCTCTACCGCACCTCGGTCACCGGCTTCCCGACCCGTGAAGCGGCCAAGGCCTTCTGCGAGGCGATCGCCGCCTCGGGCAAGTCCTGCTTCGTCAAATGAGCCTGCTGATGGGCGCCTCTTCCGCCGCCATCCTCGGTTGCGCCGGGACCACGCTGACGGCCGAGGAGGCCGCCTTCTTCAGGGACGTGAAGCCCTGGGGCTTCATCCTCTTCAAGCGCAACATCGCCGACCCGAACCAGGTGCGCGCCCTGACGGCCGCCCTGCGCGAGACGGTCGGGCGTCCCGACGCGCCGATCCTGATCGACCAGGAGGGCGGCCGCGTCGCTCGCCTGCAGCCGCCGCACTGGCGGACCTATCCGCCGGGCCGCGCCTATGGCGAGCTGGTCGCCAACGATCCGCTGGTCGCGCGTGAAGTCACCCGCCTCGGCGCCCGCCTGATCGCCCACGACCTGCATGCGCTGGGGATCAATGTCGACTGCGTGCCGGTGCTGGACGTGCCCGATCCGCAAGGCCACGAGATCATCGGCGACCGCGCCTATGGCGACACGCCCGAGCAGGTGGCGACGCTGGGTCGCGCCGCGGCCGAGGGGCTGCTGGCCGGCGGCGTCCTGCCGATCATCAAGCACATCCCCGGCCACGGCCGCGCCATGGCCGACAGCCACCTGGAGCTGCCGGTTGTGAAGGCCAAGCTGGCCGAGCTGGACGCCCGCGACTTCGCGCCGTTCCGGGTGTTGTCCGACATACCGATGGCGATGACCGCCCACGTTGTCTACACGGCCATCGACCGCAAGAACCCGGCGACGACCTCGAAGAAGGTCATCAAGAAAATCATCCGCGAATCCATGGGTTTCGACGGACTTCTGATGAGCGACGACCTGTCGATGAAGGCGCTGTCCGGCGACTTCAAGCAGCGCGCCAAGGACAGCCTGTCGGCCGGCTGCGACGTCGTCCTGCACTGCAACGGCGACATGGCCGAGATGAAGGCCGTGATGTCGGGCGTCGGCAAGATGTCCAAGGAGGCGCGCCGCCGGGCCCAGGCGGTCATGAGCCGCCTGGTCAAGGTTCCCGAGCCCCTCGACGTCGCCGAGGCCCGCGCCCGCTTCGACGCGGCGTTCGACGGAAAGTACGCTTGAGCACGGGCTTTCAGCCCACATTCGACTTCGAGGCCGCCAACGAGGCGGCCGAAGACGGCGCCGCGCTCGTCATCGACATCGACGGCTACGAAGGTCCGCTGCACGTGCTGCTGGCGCTGGCCCGCAGTCAGAAGGTCGACCTGTTGCAGCTGTCGATCACCCGCTTGGCCGAGCAGTACCTGTCGTTCGTCCAGCAGGCCCGCCGCGTGCGCTTCGCCCTGGCGGCCGACTATCTCGTGATGGCGGCCTGGCTGGCCTACCTCAAGTCCCGCCTGCTGCTGCCCAAGCCCGAGCAGCCCAAGGCCGAGGAGCCGCCGGCCGAGGAGATGGCCGCGCAGCTGGCCTTCCGCCTGGCCAAGCTGGACGTCATGCGCAAGGCCGTCGAGGCGCTGAAGGAGCGGCCGATCCTGGGCCAGGACGTCTTCATGCGCGGCGATCCGGAAGCCGTGAAGATCGTGTCCTCGACGCGGCTGGAGGGCGACCTCTACGGCCTGATGAGCGCCTATATCGAGCAGCGCAAGCGCGAGCACAGCCGCCACTACGCGCCGCGTCCGCCAACCGCCTATCCGCTGGAAGACGCCCGCGACCGCCTGCGTAGCTTGTTGCCCAAGATGGAGGACTGGACGGTCCTGTCCTCGGTCGCGCCGATCGAGCAGGCGCTGGAGGAGGACGACGGGCCGACGCCCGCCTCGTACCTGGCCTCCACGCTCTCGGCCTCGCTGGAGCTGGTCAAGGAAGGCGTGCTGGAGGCTCGCCAGCTCGAGCATTTCCAGGACATCTACTTGCGCACGCGGTCGGAGCCGCTGCAAATCGCCGAATGACCACAGAGCTGGACCCTCTATTCGTCGAGCGCTGCATCGAGGCCCTGCTGTTCGCGGCGGCCGAGCCGCTGAGCGACGTCGACCTGGCCAAGCGCCTGCCCGAGGGCGCGGACATCGCCGCCGGGATCGCCAGCCTGCGCGTGCGCTACGCGGGCAGGGGGATCGAGCTGGTCGAGGTGGCCGGGCGCTGGCGCTATCAGACGGCCAACGACCTTGCTTTCCTGATGACCGAGGAGCGCGAGGAGCCGCGCCGCCTGTCCAAGGCCGCCCAGGAAACCCTGGCGATCGTCGCCTACCACCAGCCGGTCACCCGCGCCGAGATCGAAGCGGTGCGAGGCGTCCAGGCCAGCCGGGGCACGCTGGACGTCCTTCTGGAGTTGGGCCTGATCCGGATGCGCGGCCGGCGTCGGACGCCCGGCCGTCCGGTGACCTTCGGCACCACCGACGCCTTCCTGGAGCATTACGGTCTGGCCTCGCTGGCCGACCTGCCGGGGATGGCCGAGATGAAGGCCGCGGGCCTTCTGGAGATGAACCTGCCGCCCGGCTTCACCGTGCCGGATCCTCTGGGCCTGCGCCCGGCGGGCGACGAGGAGGATCCGCTGGAGCTGGACGACGGCGAGACGCCCGAATTCGCTCAGGATTTCCTGGGTGAGCCGGAAAAGGCCGACGGCTGAGGCGCGACCCTAGGCGAGGATGTCGGCGACCAGGCCCTTTTGGCCCTTCTTGCCGATATCGTTCTGGACCTGCTGCTTGATCATGTCCTTGATCTTGTCCTCGATCTTCTTGCGATCTTCCGTGGACATCGCCTTCACCTGCTCTTCGGTGACGCCGAGCTTGGCCAGGATCATCGCCCGCATCTTCTCGGCGGGCGACTTGGACTGGAACTTCAGGAACTCGTCCTTGGCCGTGGGCTCGCCGATGGGCGAGGACGTGGATGCGCTGACGCCGGCATAGGCGTAGGACGAAGAGGGACCAACCGACGAAATCGACATGCGATGCGCTCCCGAACTCAAGGGGTGCGACATCTTGGCAAGAAACGCGCCAAGGACCGGAAGCTAGGCCTTTCAAAGGCTTGCTGTGATTGGCGCGCCCGTTCGCGCGTCGCCGCGGTCAAGTTGGCCGAGCAGAACCTGCCGAGCTTTATTCAAGACCGACGCCTTTTGTCGGACGATGGTCTGTCGCCCCGCGAGCGCCTATATTCCAGGGCATGTTGTAACGACGCGGCGCACCGGCTATCTGGCGCTGTCGCAAGGAGTCTAGGTTATGGGAAGTCTCGGTCCTATCCACTGGATCATCGTCGCCGTCGTCGTGCTGCTGCTGTTCGGCGGCCGCGGCAAGCTGTCGGGCATCATGGGCGACGCGGCCAAGGGCATCCGGGCGTTCAAGGATGGCCTGAAGGACGACACCAGCAGCGAAGTCGCCGACAACAAGGCCAAGGGCGCCCTGCCGCGCACCGAAGCCGAGGCGGAAGAGCTTCGCAAGTCGTAAGGTTTGAGGCGCGCGGGGACGGTCTCCGCGCGTTTTGGTCCACTCTTCCCCGGGGGGTCTTCGAGGCCCCGCCGTTCTAAGGCGCGTCCATGCTTCCTGATATCGGCGGCACAGAACTTCTCGTCATCGCCGCCGTCGCCCTGATCGTGGTCGGTCCCAAGGACCTGCCCGCGCTGCTGCGAAAGCTGGGTCAGTTCGTTGGCCGGATGCGCGGCATGGCCTCGGAGTTCCGGGCGAGCTTCGACGAGATGGCGCGCCAGTCCGAGCTGGACGAGCTGCGTCGCGAGGTGCAGGCCATGCGCTCCGGCCAGTTCTCCAGCCCTGTCCAGGCCGCCGCCGACGCGGTGAAGGAGGCCGGCGCCGACCAGGTCTTCGCCGAGATCGACGCCTCGCTGAGCAGCGGCGCGACGCAGATGCATCCCTATGCGGGGGCGCAGACCCACGATTTGGCGCCGGCGACCGACAATTCCATCCTACCGCCGCCGGCCGCCGAGCCAACCACCGAGAGCGTCGAGAAGCCCAAGCGCGCGCCCCGCAAGAAGGCCGTCGTCGAGCCGACGATCGTCGAGACCGCGAAGACCCCGCGCAAGCGCGCGGCCAACAAGGACATCTCCGTGGAGTCGCCGAAGACCGCTTCCGCGCCGCGTAAGCGCGCCGCCAAGGCCGGCGGCTCCAAAGCTTCGGACATCGTCTCGTGAACGACAAAGCTATCGGATACGACCACGAGGACGAGATCGAGGCCTCGCGCGCGCCTCTGCTGGATCACCTGATCGAGCTGCGCATGCGGCTGATCATCTGCGTGGCCTCGATCGCCGTGGCGTTCGGCGTCTGCTTCGCCTTCGTCAAACCGATCTTCCTGTTCCTGGTCCGGCCATTTACCGTGGCCGAGGGGCTGAAGGCCGTGCAAGACGCCGGCGGCCATCATGGCTCGTTCGATCTTCTGCTGGCGCTCGTCGGCCTGAAGACCGTGCCGGCCAGCGCCATGGCCGGCATCACCCTGCAGGCGACCGCGCCGCTGGAGCAGTTCTTCACCAACATCAAGCTGTCGGCGTTCGGGGCCATCATCCTGGCGTTTCCGGTCATCGCCTGGCAGCTCTACCGCTTCGTCGCGCCGGGGCTCTACAAGAAAGAGCGCAACGCGTTCCTGCCGTTCCTGATCGCCTCGCCGGTGCTGTTCCTGATGGGCTCGGCGCTGGTCTACTATGTGATGCTGCCGTTCGTGCTGTGGTTCTCGCTGAGCCAGCAGATCGTCGGCGATGGCGTGAAGGTGGTGCTGCAGACCCGGGTTTCTGAATATCTGACCCTGGTCACGACCCTGCTGCTGGCCTTTGGCCTGAGCTTCCAGTTGCCGGTGGTGCTGTCGCTGGCGGGCCTGGCCGGACTGGTCAATTCCAAGATGCTGAGGGCCGGCCGCCGTTACGCGATCGTCGCGGTCTTCGTCGTGGCCGCCATCGTCACGCCGCCCGATCCCATCAGCCAGATCACCTTGGCGGTGCCGCTGTGCCTGCTCTACGAGATCTCGATCTGGTGCGTGTGGCTGATCGAGCGTCGCCGCAAGCGCGAGGACGAAGAGGCGGGGCTGACGGACTAGCGACACGAAAAAGGGCTCCGCCGATGGCGGAGCCCTTCTTGTTTCGGAAGAACCGAAAGTCTTAGGCCGAAGCGCCGACGCGGGCTTGCAGCTGAGCCTTGGCCGCGCGGACCGTGTCGGTTACGCAGGCTTGGTAGGTCACGACGCTGAAGTTCGGCTGAGCCTTGCACACCGTCTGGGCGGCGGTGCGGATTTCGGCGTGGACTTGGTCCAGGCTCTTGCCCTTCAGCGAGATGCGGACGACCGAGACGCTTTGAGCGACTTGGGTCTTGCCGGCTTCGCGAGCGCGCAGGATCGAGGCCAGTTGACGGTGAGCGCTCATCACGGCGCCTTCAACGCAGTCATCGGCATAGGCTTGCGAGGTCGTGGCGCAGACGGTGGCCGCGGCGGCCTTGATGTCGTTTTCGATCTGGACCGAGTTCTTGTTGGCGATCGAGACGCGGATTTCGCTGGTGGCGGCGCCGGCCGGAGCGGCGACAGCGGCGGCGATGGCGAGGGCGGCGAAAGCGGCGAAGGTCTTCATGGTTCAAAATCCTCTGAATGATCGAGAAGGGCCGGGGAGGGCCGTAAAGGTCAAAAACGCGTACTGAATTGGTCGCGGCTTTTCGGCGATCGCGATTAAGTCGGGGTGTGGAAGGACGCCTAATTCCTATTAACAAGTAGGAATTAGGTGCGACGTGCGGTCGCACCCTCCGGCCGCCTCCCGCTCTCGGAGAGCGCCTCATCTTGATGCCGTAGGGGCGTCGCGGCGCTTGGCGCCCCCGCCGACGCGCCTTAGAGAGGGCGTTTCCCACCGCCTCTTCCGAGCTTGCGTTCGATGCACGACATCAAGGCCATCCGCGACAACCCAGAAGCCTTCGATCGACACTGGTCGGCGAAAGGGCGTTCAGGCGCGGCCGCCGAGGCCGTGAAGCTCGATGCGCAGCTGCGCGCCGCCCAGACCGCCCTGCAGGAAGCCCAGGCCAAGCGCAACGAGAGCTCCAAGCTGATCGGCATGGCCAAGGCCAAGAAGGACGAGGCCGAAGCCCAGCGCCTGATGGCCGAGGTCGAGACGCTGAAGGGCGTCATGGCGACGGCTGCTGAAGAAGAGGCCCTTGTCGGCGGCAAGCTGAAGGACCTGCTGGCCTCGCTGCCCAACATCCCCGCGCCCGAGGTCCCGGTCGGCGAGGACGAGGCGGGCAATGTCGAGCAGCGCCGCTGGGGCGACGCCGCCAAGCTGCCGGCCGGCAAGCTGAACAAGCCCAAGGACCACGTCGACCTGGGCGCGGCGCTGGGCGGCATGGACTTCGAGGCCGCCGCCCGCATGAGCGGCGCGCGCTTCGTCGTCCTGAAGAAGGAGGTCGCCCGCCTGGAGCGCGCGATCGGCCAGTTCATGCTGGACCTGCAGACGGTCGAACACGGCTACACCGAGGTCAGCCCGCCGCTGCTGGTGCGCGACGAGGCGTTGTTCGGAACGGGGCAGTTGCCGAAGTTCGCCGAGGATCTGTTCCACACCACCGACGAGCGCTGGCTGATCCCCACCGCCGAGGTGTCGCTGACCAATATCGTCCGGGAGCAGCTCGTCGCCGAGGAAGAGCTGCCGATGCGCCTGACGGCCCTGACGCCGTCGTTCCGCGCCGAGGCCGGCTCGGCCGGCCGCGACACGCGCGGCATGATCCGCCAGCACCAGTTCTACAAGGTCGAGCTGGTTTCGATCACCACGCCCGACCAGTCCGAGGCCGAGCACCAGCGCATGGTCGAGTGCGCCGAGACCGTGCTGAAGAAGCTGGAGCTGCCGTTCCGCACCATGCTGCTCTGCACGGGCGACATGGGCTTTGGCGCGCGCAAGACCTACGACCTCGAGGTCTGGCTGCCGTCGCAGGACATGTACCGCGAGATCAGCTCTTGCTCGAACTGCGGCGACTTCCAGGCCCGCCGCATGGAGGCCCGCTATCGCAAGACCGGCGAGAAGGGCGGCCACTTCGTCCACACCCTGAACGGCTCGGGCCTGGCCGTGGGTCGCACCCTGGTGGCGGTGCTCGAGAACTATCAGGACGAGGGCGGCCGCATCCATATCCCGGCCGTGCTGCAGCCCTATATGGGCGGCGTCACGCACATCGGGGGCGCGGCGTGAGGATCCTCCTCACCAACGACGACGGCATCAACGCGCCGGGCCTGAAGGCGCTGGAGACGATCGCGCGGGCCCTGAGCGACGACGTCTGGATCTGCGCGCCGGAGTACGAACAGTCGGGCGCCAGCCGCGCCCTGACCTTGTCGGACCCGATCCGCGTGCGAAAGCTGGACGCGCGCCGCTTCGCGGTCGAGGGCACGCCCACCGACTGCGTGATGATGGCCGTTCAGCAACTGATCGACGGGCCCGCGCCGGACCTGGTGCTGTCGGGCGTCAATCGCGGTCAAAACCTGGCCGAGGACGTCACCCTGTCGGGCACGGTGGCCGGCGCGATCGAGGGCATGGCCCACGGCATCCGCTCGATCGCCCTGTCGCAGACCATGAACTTCTTCCATGACGAAGTCGTCGCCCACTGGGAGACGGCCGAGCACTTCGGGCCGGGCGTCGTCCAGCGCCTGCTGGAGGTGGGCTGGCCCTCCGACGTGGTCATGAACGTCAACTTCCCCGCCCTTCCGATCGAGAAGGTGACGGCGGTCGAGGTGACCCGCCAGGGCTTCCGTGACGGTCTGCTGCGCAACATGGAAAAGCGCACCGACCTGCGTGGCCGCGACTACTACTGGATGGGCTTCTCGGCCAAGGCCTCCGAGCCCGCCGAGGGCACCGACCTCAAGGCCATCTACGAGGGCAAGATCTCGGTCACGCCCTTGCACATCGACCTGACCCACCACGAGAGCGTCCACAAGCTGAAGAGCGTGCTCGGCGGGGCGCCGCCCAAGCTCAAGGTGGCGGAATGAGCGGACGGACGACCAAGGCGGCCGAAAACGCCAAGGCCGACCTGCCGCGCCTGATGCAGGCCCTGCGCGACCAGGGGGTCACCGATCCCCAGGTGCTGAAGGCCATCGAGACGACGCCGCGCGACCTCTTCACGCCGGACCTGTTCAAGGACCGCTCGTGGGAGGACTCGGCCTTGCCGATCGCCTGCGGCCAGACGATCAGCCAGCCGTTCATCGTCGGCCTGATGACCCAGGCCCTGACGGTCGAGCCCCGCGCCCGCGTGCTGGAGATCGGCACCGGCTCGGGCTACCAGACCACGATCCTCAGCAAGGTCTCGCGTCTCGTCTATACGATCGAGCGCTACCGGACCCTGATGAAGGAGGCCGAAGGACGCTTCCAGAAGCTTGGCCTGACCAACGTCATCACCAAGTTCGGCGATGGCGGCGAGGGATGGGCCGAACAGGCGCCGTTCGACCGCATTATGGTCACGGCTGCGGCCGAAGATGATCCCAAGAGGCTGCTTTCGCAGCTCAAGCCCAACGGCGTGCTGGTCGCGCCGGTGGGGAAGGGGCCAGTCCAGAGCCTTCGCCGCTACGCCGGCGACGGCAAGGGGGGCTTCCGGGTCGAAATCCTTTGCGACGTGCGGTTCGTGCCGCTGCTGGCCGGCGTCGCCAAGGACCAATGAGTTTGGGGCGCCGGACACGGTCCGGCGGCCTTGGTGTTAAGACTTGATTCACCCTGGCGGCGCCTTGTGAAGGCCCGACGGGAAAGGAGACGTCATGAGGCAGTTGTGGACGCAAGCGGCGGTGATCGCCCTGTCGGCTGGAACGCTCTCCGCCTGTGCCACCGCTCCGCAATATGCGACGCGCGAGGGCCAGGCCCCGGCGACCGCGATGCGGATGCCCAGCCCGAACTTCCCGATCACCCAGCCGCCGTCCTCGCCGCCTCAAGCCGCGCCCCAAGCTGTCGCGCCTGAATCCGGCGCCGAGAGCGACGCCGTGGCGACCGCGCCGATGGTGGCCGCCGCGCCCGCCCCCGCGCCCGTGAAGTCGCAACCGCTGGCGCCGGTGACCCAGTCCGAACTGCCGCCGCCCGCGCCGGCTCGCGCCGCGCCGCAGCCCACCCTGCGCGCTGTCCCGCCCAAGACCGTCGTGACCACCTCGGTGACCGGCCCGGTCGTCGAGGTCGACGGCAAGGCCCAGGTCCATGTGGTGAAGTCGGGCGACACCCTGACCTCGATCGCCAAGAAGTTCGGCGTCAACGTCAACGACTTGGCCAAGGACAACGACATCAAGAAGGGCCAGACCCTGCGTCTGGGCCAGAAGATCAACGGCCCTTCCAGCGACCAGAAGGCCTATGTCGTCCAGACCGGCGACACGATGTTCGCGATCGCCAAGCGCTTCAACGTCACCGCCTCGGCTCTGGCCGAGGAGAACGACCTGTCGACCGGCGCGTCGATCAAGAAGGGCCAGAAGCTCAAGCTGCCCGACGGCTACAAGGACAAGGGCCCGATCAAGACGACCTCAGTGGTTCCGGGGACCGCCGCGCCGCAGACCGAGGTCGCCGAGGAAGAGGCCGCGCCGCCGCCGGCGCCGACCCGCGCTGGCGCTTCGAAGCCTTCGCGTCAGCCGGCCGCCGCCGAACCCACGACCGTCAGCACGACGTCGCTCAGCGTCACCGGCGCGGTGGTCGAGGTCGCCGGCAAGCGTCAGGTCCACACCGTCAAGTCGGGCGACACCCTGACCTCGATCGCCAAGAAGTTCGACGTCAGCGTCAGCGACCTGGCCGAGGACAACAAGATCAAGAAGGGCCAGACCCTGCGCCTGGGCCAGAAGATCAAGGGCCCGGCCACCGATCAGAAGGCCTATGTCGCCCAGTCGGGCGACACCCTGGCCGAGATCGGCAAGCGCTTCGGCGTCACCGCCAAGGCCTTGGCCGCCGAGAATGGCCTGCGCGCGACCGCCACGATCAAGAAGGGTCAGAAGATCCGCCTGCCGGACGGCTTCAAGGACAAGGGCCCGCTGAAGACCACGACCACGGTCGCCAAGCCGTCGGCGATGGAGCCTTCGAACACCTACAATCGCGTGGAGACCCCGACGCCGTCGGCGCCGGTCCCCTACACCCCCAGCTATCCGCGCCCCAGCGCGCCCGTCGCCGCTCAGCCGGTCACGCCGCCGCCCGCCTCGTCGCGCCCGATCATCGAGAGCAGCGTCGCCCCGACCGAGGCCGAGATCATCGCTTCCGGCAAGGGCAAGTTCGACTGGCCGCTGCGCGGCGAGGTCATCTCCGACTTTGGCGTCAAGGGCACGGGCCAGCGCAACGACGGTCTGAACATCCGCGCGCCGCAGGGCACGCCGGTGCTGGCCGCCGCCGACGGCGAGATCGCCTATGCCGGCAATCAGGTGCCGACCTTCGGCAACCTGGTGCTGGTCAAGCACGCCGACGGCTGGGTCACGGCCTACGCTCACCTGTCCAGCACCACCGTCAAGATGCGCCAGCAGGTCCGTCAGGGCGAGCAGATCGGCGCGGTCGGGGCGACCGGCGGGGTCAACGAACCCCAGCTGCACTTCGAGATGCGCTACGCGCCGACGGTCAAGGACAAGGCCAAGCCGGTCGACCCGGCGCTGCTCCTGCCGCGATAAGCCATTAGAGAAGGCCCGCTTCCAAAGAGGCGGGCCTTTTGCTTTGCCGCCCTAGCCGCCGCACGCGCCGTAGAACACCATCCGCTTGCCGCGATAATCGAACAGCACCTTCAGCTTCATCTGCGCCATCAGCTTGTTGCCCACGTTGGCGACACGGGTCTTGGTCGAGCCGGCCTCCGAATAGACGCTCATCGGCGTGTCGGTCGCCGTGAAGGGGCCAAAGCCGACGGGCGCCTTGAAGACGTAAGACTTGGCCTTGGCCTCGCCCCGGGCCCCGGTGCGCGTCACCGAACCGCTTTCGGTCAGACTGGCCTTCACGCCAGGCAGGCCCAAGGCGCTCTTGAACAGGCCGACGGCGCCGTTGGAGCCGGTGTCCAGGCTGACCGGCGCGCGCGCCGCGCCAAACCGGAAGCCTGGGATGATCGGGAAACTGTCCACGGTCTTGAGGGATGTCGACCAGCGCTGGCGACAGGTCGCCGTCAGGCCCTTGGCCTGCCCCGCGTTGTTCAGGAAGGCGACGGTCTGGCCTGGATAGTCGATCAGGACCGTCTTGTCGGCCAGAAAGCTGTAACCGATCACCCCGTCGAGCGGACGGCCATAGCCCGCCGACAGGCCGCTCATGTCCGACGCCAGGGTGTCGAAGGCCGCGAACGGCTGGCCGTCGATCGTCAGCTGATCGATGACGCCTGGAAACACCTGAGCGCCCTTGCCCTCGCCAAAGCCGGTCGCCTCGCCGGCGTCGCCGCGATCGATCTTCAGCCCCAGCGCCTGCGCTCGGGAAAGATCGATCACCGAGGGATCGACCCCGGTATCGAGGATCATCCGCAGCGGCTGGCCGTGCACCTTGACCTCCAGGTCGATGGCGCCGCGCGAGAAGTCGAACGGGACGACGAGGGGAGAGGGAGCGGCCGGAGCGGCCTCCGCCAGGCCGTGCAACAGGAGCGCCGCCACCGGGGCGCTGAAGACGAGGACTGCGGACTTCACGGCGGGCTTTACCTGCGACAGTCGGCCAAGCGCCGACGCGGCGACCTGATCGCATCGGCGCGGCCAACGCAAACCCTGAAGTCTCCTGCGGCCTATGAAATCGTCTGCGAGGCTTCGAAGCCTCCTAGGCTGGCAGCTTCACGCCCAACTCGCCCGCCAGGTCGCGGACGAACTGCCAGGCCACCCGGCCCGAGCGGCCGCCGCGCTGGGTGGACCACTGCAGGGCGCGGCGATCGAGGTCGGGCGCCGACAGGCCGAAGCGCTCGGCATAGGCGTGGATCGCGCTGAGATAGGTGTCCTGGTCCATCGGCGGGAAGCCGATCCACAGGCCGAAGCGGTCGGAGACGCTCATCTCCTCCTCGGCGTTCTCGGCGGCGGCGATCGCGCCCTGGCTTTCGACATGGTCGCGCGGCATCAGGTGGCGGCGGTTCGAGGTCGCCACGAACAGCACGTTCTCCGGCGGACCCGAGACGCCGCCCTCCAGCGCCGACTTCAGCGCCTTGGCCGCGGCCGCGCCGTCCTCGAACGATAGGTCGTCGCACAGGACGACGAAGCGCTCGGCGCGGGCGCGCAGCAGATCAAAGAGCGGGGGCAGGGCGGCGACCTCGTCGCGATCCACCTCGATCAACTTGAGATCCGGATAGGCGTCGGCCAGGGCCACGAAGGCGGCCTTGGTCACCGAGCTCTTGCCCGTGCCGCGCACGCCCCACAGCAGCACGTGGTTGCAGGGCAGGCCCACGGCGAAGCGGCGCAGATTCTCGACGAACCGCGCCTTCTGCCGGTCGATGCCGACCAAGAGGTCCAGCGACAGCGGATAGTCTGGCGCGGGGGCGAAGGCGCCCGTCGCGGGCTCATGCCGGAACAGCCGCGCGGCCGAGAAGTCCGGCGACGCGGGCGGCGGCGGCACCAGGCGCTCCAGGGCGTCGGCGATGCGCGTCAGCAGGGGGGCGAGCAGGGGAACGGTCGCGTCGGTCATGGCCCGTTCCATACCCTCGCTCGCTCGCATTGCAAAAGGGGAGGCGAACGCATAGCTTCCGCCGACTTGGCGCGACCCTATGCAAGGCGGCGCGCCGCATCGGATTTTTTGGAGTCTCCATGAACAGCCTGAACGCCCAGATCCTGCAGCTCGCCCCCATCCTTCTGATGGTGGTGCTGTTCTACTTCATGCTGATCCGTCCCCAGCAGAAGCGCGCCAAGGAGCATCAAAACATGCTCGCCAACCTGAAGCGCGGCGACAGCGTCGTTCTCTCGTCGGGCGTGCTGGGCAAGATCGTGCGCGTCGAAGACAAGGAAGTGGGCGTCGAGATCGCCCAGGGCGTGACCGTGAAGGTCGTCAAGGGCATGATCACGGAAGTCCGCGCCAAGGGCGAGCCGGCCGCCGCCAACGACGCCAAGAACTAAGGCGAACCCGAACCCTGTCTCGAGGCGTCGCCCGCGACGTCGCCTGAAAGCTGCTGATCCATGCTGACCCTCTCCCGCTGGAAGATCATCGCCGTCACCCTGTCGGTGATCTTCGGGATTCTGTTCTCCCTGCCCAATGTGCTTCCGCAGAAGACGTTGGACGCCATCCCGGCTTGGCTGCCGCACAAGAAGCTGAACCTCGGCCTCGACCTGCAAGGCGGCTCGTACCTGCTGTATGAGGTCGACACCGACGCGTTGCACCGCGAGCGGCTGTCGAACCTGACGGAAGACGTCCGCACCCAGCTGCGGAGCGAGCAGATCCCGTTCGGCGAGCTGAACCAGCAGGGCGAGATCATCAGCGTCCGCATCGGCGACGCGGCTCGCTACAACGACGCGCTGAACCTGCTGCGCAAGAACCTCGGCGCGCCGCTGGCCGGCGTGATCGGCGGCAAGGACGTCTCGGTCTCGGGCAAGGGCGACAACCGCATCGAAGTCCGCTTCGTGCCGGAAGCCGCCAAGGCCGACGCCGTCAAGGCCGTGGACCAGTCGATCGAGACGATCCGTCGCCGGATCGACAGCCTGGGCACCAAGGAGCCCTCGATCAACCGCCAGGGCGAAAACCGGATCATGATCCAGGCCCCGGGCGAGAGCGATCCCGAGAAACTGCGGGCCATCATCGGCCAGACCGCCAAGCTGACCTTCCAGATGGTCGACGAGACGGTGACGCCCGAGGACGTCCAGGCCGGCCGCATCCCGCCGGGCTCGGAAGTGCTGCCGGGTGACAACATCGCGCCCTATTACGTGGTCAAGAAGCGCGCGCTGGTCTCGGGCGAGGAACTGACCAACGCCTCGCAAGGCTTTGATCCCCAGAGTGGCAATCCGGTCGTCCAGTTCGCCTTCAACGGCGCCGGCGCCCGAAAGTTCGGCGACGCCACGGCCCGTAATGTCGGCAAGCGTTTCGCCATCGTTCTCGACAAGAAGGTGATCTCCGCGCCCGTGATCAACGGCGCGATCACCGGCGGCAGCGGCATCATCACCGGCAACTTCACCGTCCAAAGCGCCAACGAGCTGTCGCTGCTGCTGCGCTCGGGGGCTCTGCCCGCGCCGCTGAACGTCGAGGACCAGCGCACCGTGACCGCCGAGCTCGGCGCCGACGCCGTCAAGGCCGGCTCGATCTCGCTGGCGATCGGCGCGCTGTCGATGTTCGTCTTCGTGATCCTGGCCTACGGCCTGTTCGGCGGCTTCGCGGCCATCGCCCTGGTGGTCAACGTTCTCTTGATCGTCGGCATCATGTCGATGACCCAGGCGACCCTGACCTTCCCGGGCATCGCCGGCCTGATCCTGACCCTGGCCGTCGCCGTCGACGCCAACGTGCTGATCTACGAGCGCATGCGCGACGAGGCCAACGCCGGGCGCACGCCCATGGCCGCGGCCGACCACGGCTACAAGCTGGCCCTGACCTCGATCCTGGACGCCAACATCACCAGCCTGATCTCGGGTCTGATCATGTTCAGCTTCGGCTCGGGCCCGGTGAAGGGCTTCGCCTGGACCCTGGTGATCGGCGTGTTCACCTCGCTGTTCACCGCTATCTTCATCACCCAAGTGCTCATCGGCTGGTGGTTCAAGGCCACCAAGCCGAAGAAGCTGCCGATCGCATAGGAGATCCGACCATGCGTTGGCCCCTCATTCGCTACATCCCGCGTTCGACCCATTTCCGCTTCGTGCGTTGGGCGCCCGTCGCGGCCGTCTTCTCGGCGATCCTGATCGTCGGGGCGATCGCCTCGCTGTTCCTGCAAGGCCTGAACCTGGGCATCGACTTCAAGGGCGGCAACGCTCTGGAAGTCGCCATGTCGCGGCCCGTGCCCCTGGCTGACCTCCGGGCGGCCATGAACCAGATCGGCGCGCATGACGCCCAGGTCCAGGGCTTCGCCAGCCAGCCGAACTCGGCCATGGTCAAGTTCCTGCCGGCCAAGGGCGAGGCCCCCAGCGCCGCCTCGGCCAATGTCGAGCGTGAGCTCACCAAGCGCTTCCCCGACCTGAAGGTGACCAGCCGCTCGGAAGTGGGCGCCAAGGTCTCTGGCGAGCTCTTGATGTCCGGCTTCAAGGCGCTGGGCGTCGCCCTGCTGCTGACCCTGGGCTACATCTGGTTCCGCTTTGGCCTGTCGTACGGCACGGGCGCGGTCGTGGCCGTGATCCACGACATCGTCCTGACCCTGGGCCTGCTGTCGGTCGTCCACATCGAGTTCTCGATGACCGAGATCGCGGCCCTGTTGACGGTCATCGGCTACTCGATGAACGAGAAGGTCATCACCTTCGACCGTCTGAAAGAGAACCTGCGCAAGTACAAGACGACCCCGCTGCGCGACATCATCGACCTGTCCGAGAACGAGCGTCTGTCGCGGACGATCATCACCGGCACCACGGCCCTGCTGGCCCTGGGCGGTACGATGGCGTTCGGCGGTCCGGTGCTGTTCCCGCTGGTCTTCACCATGGTGTTCGGCATCATCATCGGCACCTATTCGTCGATCTACATCGCCCTGCCGCTGATCCTGGTCTGGGGCGTGAAGCGCAATGACGAAGACGCCACGCCGATCAAGCTCGGCGCGGCCTCGCGGCCCTGATGCGTCAACCGCCGTCCATCGACGCCTGGGGCGGCGGCGGCTTTCGGGTCGCCGGCGTCTGGCGGCCTGGCTCGCTGCTGATCCTCGACGACCAGCCGCGCGACTGGGCCGCGACCGCCCTGGCGGACCTGACCCCGGAGTCGTTCGCCGAGGTTTTCGCCGCTGGCGGGTCGGTCGAGTTCGTGTTGCTGGGCGTCGGCTTGGCGAACGCCCTGCCGCCGCGCCCTGTGCGCGACGCCCTGAAGGCCGCGGGGATCGGCCTGGAATTCATGAGCACCGAGGCCGCGGCCCGCACCTACAACGTGCTGGTCAGCGAGGGCCGGCGGCTTGCCGCGGCGCTGATCGCGGTCTGAACCCTCTCTAAATAGCAAATCTCCCAGCCTTCCTCGCCCTTGTGGCGAGGACCCAGGGTTCGGCTTGGCTCCGCGTCAGTCAGAGTTATTCGCCAGCGTGGTCGCGCCGCCGTCCAGCGCAGCGCCGGCCGAACGCTGGCCCTAGGCACAAGGCCTAGGGAGGCGGGGAAAGAGTCCCTGAGAACCGCGTTCGCCCAAAACTTTGCCCGACTCCGAAAACATCCCTATGGTCCCTCCAAGCAAAAGGGATCCTAGGGGGAAACCGATGTCTGGACTGCTTTCCAACTTCCGCAACACCATCATCGTCAGCTTCGTGCTGGCGCTGGTGATCGTCATTGGCTACGGCCACAGCCCGCAGGGCCATGGCCTCGTCTACTTCCAGGCCATCTTCCGCTGGCTGCACGTGCTGTTCGGCATCCTGTGGATCGGGCTGCTGTACTATTTCAACTTCGTGCAGATCCGCGTGATGCCGCAGATCCCGGCCGAGCTGAAGCCGGCGGTCAGCAAGTACATCGCGCCCGAGGCGCTGTTCTGGTTCCGCTGGGCGGCTCTGGCGACCTGGGTCATGGGCGTCATCCTGGCCTATAGCCGCGGCTATCTGCTGGAAGCTTTCAGCCTGGGCCTGGCCGGCGGCTACACCCCCGGCGCCGACATGGGCTTCACCTTCATCGGCACCGGCATGTGGCTGGCCACGGTGATGTTCTTCAACGTCTGGGTCTTCATCTGGCCAAACCAGAAGATCGCCCTGGGCATGGTCGAGGCCGACGCGGACGCCAAGGCCAAGGCGGCCAAGACGGCCATGCTGTTCTCGCGCACCAACACCCTGCTCAGCATCCCGATGCTGGCGACCATGGCGATGAACCAGACGCTGTTCGGCTGACGCCGACGGCGACACGCTGTAAGGGGAGGGCCCGTTCTTTTGACGGGCCCTTTTCTTTTGAGCTCATGGCCGACACCGAAACCCTCGACGATCTCGTCCGCCGCGTCGATCCGGACCGCTGGCTGACGACCCGCTTCATCGCCGACCCAGCGGCGCGCGCCGACGTCATCGCGCTGTACGGTCTGAACTACGAGCTGGCCCGAGTGGCCGGCGGGGTTTCCAACGCCTTGATGGGCGAGATCCGCATCACCTGGTGGCGCGAGGCGATGGAAGAGATCGCGGCCGGGAAGGCGCCGCGCAAGCATCCCAATGTCGAGGCGCTGGCCGCGTCGGGCTTCGATCCCAACGCCCTGGCGGCCCTGTCCGACGCGCGCTTCACCGATCTGGACGAGAGACCTCTGAAGGACGAGGCGGCGGTGCTGGCCTATGTCGACGGCACGGCCGGGGCGCTGGCGGTCCTGGCCGCTCGACGTCTGGATCCGACGGCCGACCCGCACGCGGTCAAGGGCGCGGCGCGGGCCTGGGGACTGGCGGGCTTGTGGCGGCTGAAGCTGGCGGGACGCTCGCGCCTGCCGGAAAGCTGGACGCAAGCCGAGGTGAAGTCGCGGGTCGAGGTTCAGCTGAAGGCCGCGCGCGGCGAGGTGAGGGGGCTGCCCGTCGCGGCGTTCCCGGCCGTGGCGCCGGCGGCCTTGGCGCGGGCCTATGTTTCCGGCCGCGAGATGGGCGAGCTGGAGAAGAAGGCGCGCCTAACCTTCGCGGTGGCGACGGGGCGGCTGTAGAGCGCCACCTCCCCCGCGATGCGGGTGAGGAGGAAGCGCCATCCTCCCCCGTAAAACGGGGGAGGGGGACCGCGAAGCGGTGGAGGGGCGCTGGCCAGTGATCACTTCCCCGGCCGCGTATTCCCCGTCCACTGATCCAGCCAGTCCAGCACCTCCTTGTGCCACTGCACCGAGTTCTGGGCCTTCAGCACCCAGTGATTCTCGTTCGGGAAGTACAGAAGCTTGCTGGGCACGCCCTTGCGCTGCAGGGCGGTGAAGGTCGCCAGGCCCTGCTCGACCGGGATGCGGTAGTCCAGCTGGCCTTGGACGACGAGCTGCGGCTTGACCCACTTGTCGACGTGCAGAGCCGGGTTGAAGGTCTCGTAGGTCGTGTTCGGCTGCCAGGGCGTACCGCCGTTCTCCCACTCGGTGAACCACAGCTCTTCGGTGGCGAAGCCCATGGCGCGAGTGTCGAACACCCCGTCGTGGTCGACCAGGCACTTCCACGGCGCGTTCCAGTTGCCGGCGATCCAGTTGATCATGTAGCCGCCGTACGAGGCGCCCAGGGCGCAGGCGCGGTCGGCGTCCAGGAACGAATACTTCTGGGTCGCGAAGGCCCAGCCCTTCTGCAGGTCTTCCAGCGGACGATCGCCCCAATGCTGGCTGATCGCGTCGGTGAAGGCCTGGCCGTAGCCGGTCGAGCCGTGGAAATCGACCATCACCACGGCGTAGCCGGCGTTGGCGTAGACCTGCGGGTTCCAGCGGTAGGACCAGCTGTTGCTGAACGAGCCTTGCGGGCCGCCGTGGATCAGGAAGGCGACCGGATACTTCTTGGCCGGATCGAAGTTGGCGGGCTTCAGGACGAAGCCGTGCACGGTCTCGTCGTTCCAGCCCTTGAAGTTGAACTGCTCGGGCTCGCCCCAGGCCACCTCCTTGAGCGCCTCGGCCGAGACGCTGGCGACCTTCGTCGCCGGGCCTTTGGCCGGCAGCACGAACAGTTCCGACGGGCTCTTCAGCGAGTCGGAGGCGTAGACGATGCCGTTCGGCCCGACGTCGAAGGCGCTGACGTGGCCTTCGCCGGTCAGGGCTGTGACCTTGCTGGTCTTCACGTCGATGGCGAACAGCTTGCCTTGGCCGACGTCGAGCGCCGTGGCGTAGATCGTCTTGCCGTCGCGGCTCCAGGCGATCGCGTCGGCCGAGCGGTCCCAAGCGGGCGCCAGCTCGCGCACCTTCTGGGTCGTTTCGTCATAGATCATGATCGCGAAGCGGTCGGCCTCGAATCCTGGGCGTTTCATGGCCCGATAGGCGATCAGCTTGCCGTCCGGCGAAGCGATCCCGGTGGTGTCCCAGGCCTTGTTGTCGGCGGTGTAGTTGACCGGCTTGGCCGAGCCGTCCAGCGGGACGCCCCACATGTCATAGTTGGTCGTCCAGGCCTCGTCCTTGCCGGCGACCTTGGCCGAGAAGACCACGGTCTTGCTGTCGAAGCTGATCGTGAAGTCCTCGTCGCCGCCATAGGGCTTGGTCGGCGTGTCGCCGTCGAAGCCCTTCATCAGGTCGATCGGCTGCCCCGTCGCCGCGCCGCTGGCGTCCAGGGCATAGGCGAACAGGTGGTTGCGCGTGCCGTCGGCCCAGGTGTCCCAGTGACGGACGAACAGGCGGTCATAGACCACGCCCGTGGCCTTGGTCGCCGTCTTGGCGACGAGGCGCGCCTCGGTGCAGGCGAGGTCGGCGCAGTCGGGGAACACGGCCATCGCGACGACGATCGTCTTGCCGTCCGGCGCGACCTTGAAAGCCTGGACGTCGAAAGGCGTGCTCGTGATCTGGGTCGCGGTCTCGCCGGCCGCGTCCGTCCGGAACACCTGGTCGGTCCCGCCCGCGCGGCCGGAGACGAAGTAGATCGACTTGCCGTCGGCGCTCCAGCGGCCGCTGCTGGCGCCACCATCCGAGATCTTCAGTCGGCGCGGCGCCGTCTTGGTCTTCAGATCGGCGATCCACAGCGACATCGCGGCCTTGTTGGCCGGATAGTCCATGGTCCGCACCGAATAGAGCACGTAGCGGCCGTCCGGCGACACGCGGGGATCGCTGAGGCGATCCAGGCTGGCCATGTCCTTGGCCGTGAAGACGTGGGGCTTCGGGGGCGGCGTCTGCGCATGGGCCGTTCCGACCAGGGCGAGGGAGAGGACGGCGGCCGAGGCCGCGAAGCGCAAGCTCTTGATCATGAAACCGAAAACCCTGGAAACGGTTATGCCTTTGGCGGCGGAGCCTAGTCCTGCATTTCGCGTCCCGCTAGGCCGTACCGGCCAGAGATCGCCGCCCACAGATCGTCGAGCGACGTTCTGTTTCGCTGCGTGCGCCTTCGTAATAAAAGTGAAATAAAGTCATAGGTTTAGGGCGTAACAATCCGAAACAGGACTTGCTTTGCCGCGACGCAGCATCACTCCTACATGCTAATCCGGGGCGAAAACGGCGAACCTTGGTTCGTCCGTCTAGCAATAAGGGTCTCTAGTGTCGGCTTCGGGTTATTTTCAGCACACGGTCGCGGGACCGGTGATCTTCGCGGGGATCGGCCTGCACACGGGCGCGCACGTGCGCGTCGTGGTGCGTCCGGCGGCTCCCGACGCGGGGATCGTCTTTGTGCGGACCGATGTGCATGACCGCGACAACCGCGTCCCCGCCACCGCCGACGCGGTGTGCCAGACGCAACTGGGCACGGTGATCGGCAACGCCGACGACGTCCGCGTCTCGACCATCGAGCACCTGATGGCGGCCCTGGCGGCCCTGTCGATCGACAACTGCGTCGTCGAGCTGGACGGCCCGGAAGTGCCGATCATGGACGGCTCGTCCGAGCCCTTCGTCCAGATCCTGGACCGCGCCGGCCGCCGCAAGCAGGAAGCCGTCCGCCAGTACATCGAGATTCTCGCGCCGATTCTGGTCGAGGAGGGCGACAAGCGCGCCGCGCTGCTGCCCGCCGACCGATTCGAGGTCGCGTTCGAGATCGCCTTCGGCAGCAAGGCCATTGGCCGCCAGGCCGTTGACCTAGCGATCGACGAAGAATCGTTCCGCTCGGAACTGTCGAACTGCCGCACCTTCGGCTTCGTGCGCGACGTCGAAGCCCTGCGCGCGATCGGTCTGGCCCGCGGCGGCTCGATGGAAAACGCCGTCGTGATTGACGGCGACCGCGTGCTCAATCCCGAAGGCCTCCGCCGCAAGGATGAGTTCGTTCGCCACAAGGCGCTGGACGCCATCGGCGACCTTTATGTGCTGGGCAAGCCGATCCTCGGCCGTTTCGAAGGCGTTCTGGCCGGTCATGGCCTCAATAACGCCGTGGTTCGGGCGTTGCTGTCCCAGCCGCGCGCCTGGCGCCTGCGCGCCCTCGCGTCGGAACTGGCTCAGGCGGTTTAAGAGCGTCTCGGGAAGTCGGGGCTCGGCCTTCGCATTTGCGCCTTCCGTGGCGTGGTGTAGAAGCCTTGCACGGCGCAGGGGCGCACGTTTGCTTCGAGGGTGAGAGACTCCGTGCTTCGTAATTTCTCGGGACGTTCGGCCGTCACTATCGCCGCTGTTCTCGTCGCCGTGTCGGTGGCGGGCTGCGCCGGCAAGTCCAAGAAGCCGACCCTCGCCTACGAAGAGCGCCCCGTCGAACTGCTGTACGCCACCGGCGCGAACCGCCTGGACCGCGGCAATTGGAACGAGGCCGTCGACTATTTCCGCGAAGTCGAGCGCCAGCACCCCTATTCGGAATGGTCGCGCCGTTCGATTCTGATGACCGGCTACGCCCACTACATGGGCAACAACTACAATGACGCCATCGGCGACGCCGACCGGTTCATCTCGCTGTATCCGGGCAATCCGTCGGCCAGCTACGCCTACTATCTGAAGTCCATCTGCTACTTCGAGCAGATCGTCGACGTGAACCGCGACCAGGCCGCCACGGAACAGGCGCTCGCCGCGCTGCGCGACGTCGTTCAGCGCTATCCGAACAGCGAGTACGCGACCGACGCGCGCCTGAAGATCGACATGGTCAACGACCAGCTGGCCGGCAAGGAAATGGCGATCGGTCGCTATTACCTGAAGAACGGCCAGACCCTGGCCGCCATTGGCCGCTTCAAGACCGTGATCGAGCGCCACCAGACCACCTCGCACACGCCCGAGGCGCTGTATCGCCTGGTCGAAGCCTATCTGACCCTGGGCCTGATGGACGAAGCCAAGCGCAACGGCGCGGTTCTCGGCTACAACTTCCCGGGCGACCGCTGGTACGCCGACGCCTACAAGCTGCTGAACGACAATGGCCTGAAGCCCGCTGTCGAGCCGCTGAAGGCCGGCGCCAAGCGCAACGCGCTCGAGCGCCTGCTGTCCAAGGACAAGGACGCGACCCTGGCCCCGCCAGGCGCGAAGAAGTCCAAGAAGGGCGGCCTGATGGGCGTGCTCGGCATGTGATCGCGACGGGATCGGAGCCCGATCCCGTTTCGTTCCGCCTTGGCGCTTTGAAAAACTCTGATTCCCGGCGATCCTGCGCGTCATGCTGATCGGCCTATCCATCCGTGACGTCGTGCTCATCGAGAGCCTGGACCTCGCCATCGGCGAGGGCCTGACCGCGCTGACCGGTGAAACCGGCGCGGGCAAGTCGATCATTCTGGACGCCCTCGGATTGGCGACCGGCGCGCGCGCCGACGCGGGCCTGGTCAGGCGAGGGGCCGCCGGCCACGCCTCGGCCACCGCCATCTTCGCCCTGCCGGCCGACCATCCCGCCTTCGCCTATCTCGACGACAAGGGCCTGGACTACGCCCGCGACGAGGACCTGGTCCTGCGCCGCCAGCTGTCGCCCGACGGCCGCTCGCGCGCCTTCGTCAACGACCAGGCCACCAGCGTCGGCGTGCTCAAGGATCTGGGCGGCCTTCTGCTGGAGGTCCACGGCCAGCACGAGACGGTGGGCCTGCTGGATCCCAAGACCCACCGCGGTCTGCTCGACGCGTTTGGCGGGGTGTCCGCCTCGGCGGTCGCCTCGGCCTGGAGCGCCTGGCGCGCGGCGCGGGACAAGGCCGAGGCCTTGCGAGACCTCGCCGGCCGCGCCGCCGCCGAGACCGAGGAACTGACGCTTCGCCTGTCCGAGCTGGATCGCCTTGACCCGCGCGAGGGCGAGGAGACGGCGTTGGCGGAAGAGCGGGCGCTGCTGAGCTCGGCTGAAAAGGCCATCACCGACATCGCCGCCGCTCAGGACGCCCTCGGCGGCGATAGCCTGTCGGGCAAGCTGGCCCAGGCCTATCGCGCGCTCGAACGCGCCCGCGATCGGGCTCTGCAGGCTGGCGCCCCCGCCGATGGCGTCGCCATGACCCGGCTCTCGGCCGCTTGCGAGGCCGTCGATCGCGCCATCGTCGAGGCGCAAGAGGCCAGCGCCGCCATCGATGCGGTCGCTGAATCTTTCGAGTTCGAACCCGATCGCTTGGAAAAGGCCGAGGAGCGGCTGTTCGCCCTGCGCGGCATGGCCCGCAAGCTGAACGTCCTCGTCGAGGACTTGCCAGCCAAGCGCGCCGAATTCGCGGCCCGCCTGCAGGCGATCGAGACCTCCGAGGACGCCCTGAAGGCCGCCGACAAGGAGGCCGCCGAGGCCCGCGAGGCCTATCTCTACGCCGCCGAAGCGCTGTCGGCCGAGCGCCGCGCCGCCGGCGACGCCCTTGCCGTTGCGGTCGAGGCCGAGCTGGCGCCGCTGAAGCTGGAGAAGGCCAAGTTCCGCGTGGCGCTGGAGCCGCTGGCGGAGGACCGCGCCGGCCCCACGGGCCTCGATCGGGTCGCCTTCGAGATCTCGACCAATCCCGGCGCGCCGTTCGGTCCGATGGAGGCGATCGCCTCGGGCGGCGAGCTGGCGCGCTTTGCTTTGGCGCTGAAGGCGGCGTTGGCCGGACGCGGCGGCGGTCCGCAGCCGCTGATGATCTTCGACGAGGTCGACCAGGGCGTCGGCGGGGCCGTGGCCGACGCGGTGGGGCTGCGCCTGAAGCGCCTGGCCCAGAACGCCCAGGTGCTGGTCGTCACCCACTCGGCCCAGGTCGCGGCCCGCGCCGACGCCCACTGGCGGATCTCCAAGTCCGGCGACGAGACCTCGACCCGCACCAAGGTCGAACCCCTGACGCCCACCCAGCGCGAGGAAGAGATCGCCCGCATGCTGTCGGGCGCCGAGGTCACCGAGGCGGCGCGGGCGGCGGCTCGAGCGTTGATGGCTTAGGCCGATCGCTGACTCCCACCGTCAGGGGGAGGTTGCTAACGTCCCGCCTCGTTCCCGTCCTTCCGGATTCGCCGCCGTGTCCCTGATCCCTGTCGCCGACCTCACCGAAGCCCAGGCCGTCGAGGAACTGGAGCGTCTGGCCGACACGCTGGCCGCCCACGACATCGCCTATCACCAGCAGGACAACCCGATAATCAGCGACGCCGAGTACGACGCGCTGAAGCGGCGGAACCTGGATATCGAGACTCGCTTCCCGCATCTGGTGCGCGAAAATTCCCCGTCCATGCGCGTCGGCGCGGCGCGGGCCGAGCAGTTCGCGCCGGTGCGCCACGGCGTGCCGATGCTCAGCCTCGACAACGCCTTCTCCAACGAGGAAGCCGAGGAATTCGACGCCCGCGTCCGCCGCTTCCTGCGCCTGTCGCCCAGCGAGACCCTGGCCTACACGGCCGAGCCCAAGATCGACGGCCTGTCGGCCTCGCTGCGCTACGAGAAAGGCGTGCTGGTCCGGGGCGCGACGCGGGGCGACGGCCAGACCGGCGAGGACGTCACCGCCAATCTCCGCACCATCGCCGACATCCCGCACCGCCTGAAGGGCTCGGGCTGGCCGGACGTCATCGAGGTGCGCGGCGAGGTCTATGTCGAGCTGGAGGCCTTCGCCGCCTTCAACGCCGCCGCCGAGGCCTCCGGGCAGCGGACCTACGCCAATCCGCGCAACTTCGCGGCCGGCTCGCTGCGCCAGATCGATCCGACCATCAGCGCCCAGCGGCCGCTGCGGTTCTTCGGCTATGCCTGGGGCCTGGTGTCGGAGCCGTTCGCGGACGGCCAGTGGGAGGCGCTGGAGACCCTGCGGTCGTGGGGCTTCGTGACCACGGCGCCGCCCGCGCGTCGCGTCGAGAACGCCCAAGGCCTGCTCGACGTTTACGCCGAGTTTGAGGCGCTGCGGCCGACCCTGAACTTCGACATCGACGGCGTCGTCTACAAGGTCGACGATCTGGAGCTTCAGCGCCGCCTGGGCTTCGTCTCGCGCTCGCCCCGCTGGGCGATCGCCCGCAAGTTCCCCGCCCAGAAGGCCCGCACGGTGCTCGAGGCCATCGACCTGCAGGTCGGCCGCACCGGCGCCATCACGCCGGTGGCGCGGCTGAAACCGGTGACCGTCGGCGGCGTGGTGGTGACCAACGCCACCCTGCACAATGGCGATGAGATCGAGCGCCTCGACGCGCGGATCGGCGACACGGTCGTTGTGCAGCGCGCCGGCGACGTGATCCCGCAGATCGTCGAGGTGGCGTTGGACGCGCGGCCCGATCCCGCGCCGGCGCCCTATGTCTTTCCGCATGTCTGCCCGTGTCCGCTGGAGACGCCGTTGGCGCGCGAGGTCAACGCCTCGGGCCAGGAATCAGTGGTGCGCCGCTGCACGGGCGAGTTCGCCTGTCCGTTCCAGCGCGTCGAGCACCTGCGCCACTTCGTGTCACGCCGGGCCTTCGACATCGAGGGCCTGGGCGAGAAGCAGCTGCAGGCCTTCTTCGACGAGGGCTGGATCACCGAGCCGGCCGACATCTTCAAGCTGGCGCGTGACGAGGAAAAGCTGGCCGCCCTGCGCGAGCGGGAGGGCTATGGCGAGACTTCGGTCGCCAATCTCGTGCGCGGCATCGAGGCTCGGCGCACGATCAGCATGGATCGGATGATCTACGGCCTGGGCGCGCGCGACATCGGCGAGACCACCTCGATGGTGCTGGCGCGCAACTTCGATCGGTTCGAGGACCTGCGGCACGCGGCGGAGAAGGCGGCCGGAGGCCTGCCGGGCGAGACCTATCTGGAGCTCTCCACCGCGCCCGGCGTCGGACCTAAGGCGCTGGATACGCTGGTCGAGGCGGGGCGAGGCGGCCTGAAAGCCGATCCTTGGCCGCAGACCGACGACCTCGAAATCAAGATCGGCCACGCCGTCCCCAAACTGACCAAGCCCGCCCGCGCGGCTCTGGCCCAACGCTACGGGACCTGGGACGCCTTCGCCGAGGGCCTGGCCGCCGCCGCCGCCGGGGCTCCAGGCGACGACTATTTGAATCTGGCCGCCATCGACGGTGTCGGCCCCGTCGCGGCGCAGTCGCTGGCGCGCTTCTTCGCCGAAGACCACAATCGTCAAAAGGTCGCCAACCTGGTCGCCGAGCTGGATATCCAGCCGGTCGAGAAGCCGAAGACCGACACCGCCGTGGCCGGCAAGACCATCGTCTTCACCGGCACGCTGGAGAAGATGACCCGCGACGAGGCCAAGGCCCAGGCCGAGGGACTGGGCGCCAAGGTCGCCTCATCGGTGTCGAAGAAGACCGATCTGGTCGTCGCCGGGCCTGGCGCGGGCTCCAAGCTGAAGACGGCGTCCGAGCTGGGCATCCAGGTCATGACCGAAGACGAGTGGCTGGCCCTGGTCGGAAGCTGATCGGATTTTCGAAATCCTGCCTCCTTTTCGTGTCAGCCCTTGTCCCGAGGGACGAGATCGCGCAACCAAGCGATCAAACGCGCATTTGAAGCGCGACCCAGGGAGTAATTGATGTTCCGCACCACGATGATCGCCGCCGCCGCCCTCGGCTTGTTGGCGACTCCGGCTTTCGCCGCCGACGTCGTCGGCCTCTGGCAGACCCCGACCAATGGCGGTCAGGTCGAGATTTCCCACTGCGGCAACAGCCTGTGCGGCAAGCTGGTGAACTCCAACCACATCCGCGAGAATCCCGCCCTGAAGGACGTCAAGAACAAGGATCAGTCCCAGCGGGTTCGCACGCTGAAGAACCTGCAGATGCTGTACGACTTCACGGGCGGTCCGACGAAGTGGACGGACGGCAAGGTCTATAACCCCGACGACGGCGGCACCTATTCGGGGACCATCGAGCTGATCGGCGAGAACCAGCTGAAGCTGAAGGGCTGCATCGTCGCGCCCTTCTGCAAGACCCAGGTCTGGACGCGGTTGAAGTAAGGATCGTCAAAATCCTCCCCCTAGCGGGGGAGGTGGTCCGAAGGACCGGATGGGGAAGCGCCGCCGAGCTCGACGCTTCCCTCTCCGTCGTCCCTTTGGGCCGACACCTCTCCCGCTAGGGAGAGGATTTTCGACGCCTAGAGCGGCGCGCAGGCCTGTTCCATCCAGGCCCGAACCTCCGGCTCCACCCGAGGCCCGATCTCGCGCAGCACGCGCGCATGATAGGCGTCGAACTGGGCGATCTCCTCGGGCGTCAGCAGCGACTTGTCGATCAGGCGGCGGTCGATCGGCGCCAGGGTCAGGGCCTCGAAGCGGTGCATGGGCCGCTCGCCGCCCGGCACGTCCTCGGCCGGCATGACGACCTCCAGGTTCTCGATGCGGATGCCGTATTCGCCGTCCTTGTAGTAGCCGGGCTCGTTCGAGACGATCATGCCGGGCTGCAGGGCGATGGTGTTGGGCGCCTTGGAGATTCGCTGCGGGCCCTCGTGGACGCCCAGATAGACGCCGACGCCGTGGCCGGTGCCGTGGTCGTAGTCCAGGCCGTGGGCCCACAGCGCCGCGCGGGCGAAGGCGTCGATCGCCGAGCCGGTGGTGCCGGCCGGGAAGCGCAGGCGGGCGATGGCCAGGTGCCCCTTCAGGACGAGCGTGTTGCGCTGGACCATCTCGGCCGACGGCTCGCCGATCGCCACGGTGCGGGTCACGTCGGTGGTGCCGTCCAGGTACTGGCCGCCGCTGTCGACCAGCAGCAGCGAGCCCATCTTGGCGCGCTCGTTGGACCGCTCGGTCGGACGGTAGTGGGGCAGGGCGCCATGGCCGTTGGCCGCGCCGATGGTGTCGAACGAAAGGTCCTTCAGCACGCCCGTGGCCTCGCGGAAGGCTTCCAGCTTGGCGACCGCTTCCTTTTCGTCGGGCGGATTGACCTGGCCCTCGGTCGCCAGCCAGTGCAGGAACCGCGTCAGGGCCGCGCCGTCGCGGCGGTGCGCCTCGCGCGCGCCATCCAGCTCGACCGCGTTCTTGCAGGCGCGGGGCAGGGTGCAGGGATCCATGGCCCGGACAATCTTGGCGCCGGCGGCGGCCAGGGTGTCGAAATACCAGGCCGAGGACTGGGCCGGATCGACGACCACGCTCTTGCCGGACAGATCGCCCAGCGCCTCGGCCAGGCGGTCCGGCGTTTCCAGCGAGACCTGATTGCCCAGCCACGCGGGCAGGTCGGGCGTGACCTTGGCCGGCTCGATGAACAGGCGCGCCGTGCCGTCGGCGTTCAGGATAGCCTGCGACAGGGGAAGGGGCGAGCGGATGACGTCGCCGCCGCGCACGTTGAACAGCCAGGCGATCGAGGCCGGCGCGGTGATCACCGCCGCCTCGGCGCCCAGGGCGGCCACCGAGGCGCCGACGCGGGCGCGCTTGGCGTTGGACTCCTCGCCGGCGTACTCGATCGGCTGCGGAACGATCGGGGCCATCGGCTGGGCGGGACGCGCCTCGCCCCAGGCCTGGTCGAGCGGGTTGGCGGCGACGGGCTTCAGCGTCGCGCCGGCGCGGGCGGCGGCGGCCTTCAGGGTTTCCAGCGCGGCCGGGCTGTGCAGGCGGGCGTCGTAGCCGATCACCGCGCCCTTAGAGACGGTTTCGAGATAGGCGGGCACGCCGCCCTCGACGAGGTCGCAGATCTCGAACACGCCCTGATCGACCTGTTCGCGGACTTGCAAGGTGTAGCGGCCGTCGACGAACACGGCGGCGCGATCTTTCAGGATCACGCCGGCCCCTGCCGAGCCCGTGAAGCCGCTGGCCCAGGCCAGGCGGTCGTTGGCGGCGGGCAGGTATTCGTTCTGGTGCTCGTCCTCGTGCGGCACGAGGAAGCCGTCCAGCCCCTGGGCCGCCATGGCCTGGCGGATCAGCGGGACGTGCTTGGGGCCGAAGGAGGGATCGGTGGATTCGTCGAAGGTCTGGCGCATCCCACGGATTTAGAGTCTGGCCGCCCAAACGCCAAGTCGTCGCTCGACCAGGATGAGGGTTCGTGGGGTTTCGTGCGGCTCGACGTCACATGGTCACGCTTGCGGGGGAGTGAAACTGTGCCGGCCTAGCTCGCGGAGGGACCACGATGAAGACCTGCTGTTCTCCCAAGATCACCGGCCTGTCGCGCCGGGAAGCGTTCGGTCTGATCGCCCTGGGCGGCGGCGTCAGCCTGCTGTCGACCCTGGCGCCGGGCGTGGCCCGAGCGCGCGGTCATACCGACATGCTGCTGCTGACCTGCATGGACTATCGTCTGACCGACGATACGGTCGCCTACATGGATGGGCGCGGGCTGCGCGACAAATACGACCATGTCGTCCTGGCCGGCGCCTCGCTGGGGGCCCTGACCGACCGGTATCCCAGCTGGGGCCCGACCTTCTGGAGCCATCTGGACGTCGCCATCACCCTGCATTCGATCCACAAGGTCATGGTGCTCGATCACCGCGACTGCGGGGCCTACAAGGTGATCCTCGGCCCGGAGGCGGTCGATACGCCCGACAAGGAACTGGCGGCCCATACCCAGCAGCTCCAGGCCCTGCGCGCGGAAATCAAGCGTCGGCATGAGCATCTCGAGGTGGAGCTGGGCCTGATGTCCCTCGACGGCAAGGTGCAGGACATCGCCTGACCCCATTGCGTAGAGCGGCGCTGGGGCTCCGCTCTTACGGCCGCTGCAACACCAGCGTCGCCCAGGCGTCGCGGTGGATGCGGCTCTTCACCTTGAAGCCGCGCGACAGGTAGGCGGCCTTGACCATCCGTTCCTGGGTGCGCAGCAGGCCCGACAGGATGACCGTGCCGCCGGGGACCAGGGCGCGCTTGATGTCCTGGGCCAGGCTGATCAGCGGGCGGGCCAGGATGTTGGCGAAGACCAGGTCGTAGGGCGCGTTCTCGGCGACAAGGCGGTGACCCAGGCCCGAGGCGTGGACGAAGCGCGCGTTGGCGCGGTTCACCTGGGCGTTTTCCTTGGCGATGCGCACGGACGGCTTGTCGATGTCGGTGCCGACGGCGAGCTTCGTGCCCGTGCGCGCGGCGGCGATGGCCAGGAGGCCCGTGCCGGCGCCGACGTCCAGCACCTTGTTGAACTTGCGCGCCTTGATCAGGCGGTCATAGGCCTGCAGGCAGCCGACGGTGGTGCCGTGATGGCCGGTGCCGAAGGCCGCGCCGGCCTCGATGCGCAGGTTGACCGTGCTGGCCGGCAAGCGGCCGCGGTCGTGCATGCCGTAGACGAAGAAGCGGCCGGCGCGCACCGGCGGCAGGCCCGACAGCGCCATGGCCAGCCAATCGGCGTCGGCCAAGGTGTCGCGCGTGACCTTCAGGTCGTAGTCGGCCAGCAGCGCCATCAGGCCATCGTCTTCCTCCTGGGTGGTGGGGAAGGCGTCGATGCGCCAGACGTTCTTGTCCTCGTCCTCTTCCAGGATCGAGTAGGTCGCGCCTTCCAGGCCGGGATGGTTGTCGATGGCGTCGGCGGCGGTCTCGGCGTCGGCGCGCGCGCCGCGGGCGACGATCTGCTGGGGCGTATAGTCGGTCATGCCGCTCCGTTAGCGGCAAAGCCGCCGAAAAGCGAGCCTTCAGCGCTACGGATTAATGCCGGCGAGGACCGTCGGGGTCGGCGCGCGGGGCGCGTCCTCGGGCAGGGAGACATCCAGAATATCGCCCTGCGCCGAGGCCCAGCGCGTCTCGTCGGCCGAAGGCGGCGGGGCTGCGGGGCCGTGCTCGACCGGGACATAGGGCGGCGGCTCCGGCGCGGGCGGCGGCTCGTAGTCCGCGTACTGGACCGCTGGCTGCGGGGCGCGGGCTGGCTTCAGCGAGTCCGTGCCGATCACGTAGTCCGGGACCTTGCCGGTCGGCCAGGCGATCGGCTCGGCCTCGGCCATCACGGGGCGTTCGACGCGCTCCATCTCGGGGACGTAGGGTCCGTCCTGTGGGCCCGTCTGCATGAAGAGACCCGCCAGCAGGCCGGCGGCCGCGAACGACGGCGCGCCATAGGCCACGGGGCGGGTGAGGGCGAAGGCCTTCAGGCGATCGAGGATCAGGTCCAGGCGTTCCATGTCGCTAGAGCGCGCGAACCGGCTGTTGGTTTCGGGAGCGACCCTTGCGAGGCTAGTTTCGGCGTCTTGACTGTGGTCAAGAGAGACATGGCCGACACCAAGACGCCGCTCCTGCGGGAACGCAACGCCGCCGAACACGCCCGCGTGACCTATGCGGAGCTGTTCTTCGACCTGGTGTTCGTGTTCGCGGTCACCCAGCTGTCGCACGCGGTGCTGCGCCATCCCGATGGTCCCGGCCTGATCCACGCGACCCTGCTGCTGCTGGCGGTGTGGTGGTCGTGGATCTACACGGCCTGGGCCACCAACTGGCTGGACCCCGAGCGCGGTCCGGTCCGGCTTATGCTGTTCGTGATGATGGCCGCGGCCCTGGTGCTGGCCGCGGCCATCCCCGACGCCTTCGGCGAGCGGGGCCTGGCTTTCGCGGCCGGGCACGTGATCATCCAAGTTGGCCGCACGGCCTTCTTCCTGTGGAGCGCCTGGCGCGCGCCGCAGCACCGCGCCAACTTCGCCCGCATTCTGGCCTGGCTGGTCTTCGCCGCCGTCTTCTGGATCGCCGGCGCGTTCGTGCAGGGCGAGGCTCGCCTGGCCGTCTGGGGCCTGGCGCTGGGCATCGAGTACCTGTCGCCGGCTGTCGGCTTCTGGACCCCGGGCCTCGGACGCACCAAGAGCCAGGAGTGGAAGGTCGAGGGCGGCCACATGGCCGAGCGCTGCGCCCTGTTCACGATCATCGCCCTGGGCGAGTCGATCATCGTCAGCGGCAGCACGGTGATGGGCATGCCGTGGGACCCGCCGGTGATGGCGGCGTTCACCAGCGCCTTTCTGTGCAGCCTGGCGATGTGGTGGATCTATTTCTCATCGACCGCCGAGGCCGCCAGCAAGGCGATCGAGGAGGCGAGGGATCCCGGCGCCATCGCCCGCGTGGCCTACACCTATACGCACCTCTTGCCAGTCGCCGGGATCATCGTGGCGGCGGTCGGCGACGAGTGGGTGATCCACCATCCGCTGGGCCACGCCGATTTCAAGATCGCAGCGGCCGTGATCGGCGGGCCGTTCCTGTTCCTACTGGGAACGCTGCTGTTCAAGCTGGCGGTGTTCCGTCGCTGGTCGCGGGCGCGGATCACCGGTCTTGTCGCCTTGGTCGCGCTGGTCCCCGTGTCGCTAAGCCTGAGCCCTCTGGCGCTGTCGGCCCTGTCGACCCTGGTCCTAGCGGCGGTCGGCGCGTGGGAGAGCCTGACGCCGCGCCCGGCCGAGAAGCCGCCCGAGCATGACGGCGTCAAGCCCGGGCTGAAGCCGGAGAAAGGCTGATCAGGCCTTCTCGACGAAGCTGTCGATCACCTTCTTCTCGCCGGCCTTGTCGAAGGCGACGGTCAGCTTGTTGCCCTCGACGCCGGTGACCTTGCCGTAGCCGAACTTGACGTGGAACACCCGGTCGCCGCGCGCATAGGCGCTGTTGGTCGGCGCCGAGACGGCGACCAGCCGGCCTTCGCCCTCGATCGGGGCCGAGCGGGCGGACGAGCCGGCGCGCACGCCGCCCGAGCGCCACGATCCGCCGCGCTCGGCGAAGCCCGAGGTCCGCTCCTGGGCCCGTTTCCAGCCCGGGCTGTCGTAGCTGCCGGCCTGGAAGGCGGACGTACCCGGATCGTCCCAGCGCGAGGCGGCCGTCGACTGCATGCCGGGGCCGCCGCCGTAATAGCCGGTCTCGGACGCCGCATCGACGTGGGCGATGGGCAGCTCGTCGACGAAGCGGCTGGGCAGTTGCGACGTCCAGCGGCCATAGACCTGCCGGTTGGCGACGAAGCTGATCCGGGCCTCCTCGCGGGCGCGGGTAATGCCGACATAGGCCAGGCGCCGCTCTTCCTCGAGACCCTTCTCGCCCTTGTCGTCCATGCTGCGCTGGCTGGGGAAGACGCCTTCCTCCCAGCCGGGCAGGAAGACCAGCGGGAACTCCAGCCCTTTGGCCGAGTGCAGTGTCATGATCCAGACGGCGTCGCCGGTGGCCTCGCGGTCCAGGTCCATGACCAGCGACACGTGCTCCAGATAGGCTTCGAGCGTATCGAACGCGCCCATCGACTGGACCAGTTCCTTCAGGTTCTCCAGCCGGGTCTGGCTGGTCGGACCCTTGTCGAGGCGCAGGGCGTCGGTATAGCCGCTCTCCTCCAGCACCGTCTCCAACAGGCGCTGGTGGTGGACAGAGCCGACCATCGAGCGCCAGCGGTCGAGGTCGCGGATGAAGTTGCTGAGCGCCGTGCGCGTGCGGGCCGGAAGCTCGTCGCTGGTGATGATCTGCCGGGCCGCCTCGGTGGTCGAGATTCCGCCCAGGCGGGCGATCTGCAGCAGCTTCTGCACCGAGGTGTCGCCGATGCCGCGCTTGGGCGTGTTGACGATCCGCTCGAAGGCCAGGTCGTCGTCGGGTGACTGGATCAGGCGCAGATAGGCGTGGGCGTCGCGGATCTCGGCGCGCTCGAAGAAGCGCGGGCCGCCGACCACCTTGTAGGGGATCTGCAGCAGCACGAAGCGCTCTTCGAACGCGCGCATCTGGAAGCTGGCGCGGACCAGGATGGCCATCTGGCTGTACTTGCGGCCGGCCTTCCTGGCGCGCTCGATCTCGTCGGCGATCAGACGGCTCTCCGCCTCGCCATCCCAGACGCCTGACACCTTGACCTTCTCGCCGCCCTTGGATGGGGTCCACAGGGTCTTGCCCAGACGGCCCTTGTTGGCGGTGATCAGGCCCGAGGCGGCGGCCAGGATGTGTTCGGTCGAGCGGTAGTTGCACTCCAGCCGCACGACCTTGGCGCCCGGGAAGTCGCGTTCGAAGCGCAGAATGTTGTCGACCTCGGCCCCGCGCCAGCCGTAGATCGACTGGTCGTCGTCGCCGACGCAGCAGACGTTCTGCCGACCCTGGGCCAGCAGGCGCAGCCACAGGTACTGGGCGACGTTGGTGTCCTGGTACTCGTCGACCATCACGTATTTGAAGCGGCGCTGGAACTCGTCCAGCACGTCGGGATGGCCGGTGAACAGGCTGATATTGTGCAGCAGCAGGTCGCCGAAGTCGCAGGCGTTCAGGATGCGCAGGCGCTCCTGGTACTGACGGTAGAGGGTGACGCCCTTGCCGTTGGCGAACTCGCCGGCTTCGCTGGTCGGGACGCGGTCGGGCGTCCAGCCGCGGTTCTTCCAGCCGTCGATGATCTGCGACAGGATCCGCGGGGTCCATCGCTTGGCGTCGATGTTCTCGGCCTCGATCAGCTGTTTGAGCAGCCGCTCCTGATCGTCGGTGTCGATGATCGTGTAATTGGACTTGAGCCCGATCAGCTCGGCGTGGCGGCGCAGGATCTGGGCGGCCACCGAGTGGAAGGTGCCCAGCCACCGCAGGCCCTCGGCTTCCGGGCCGATGATATGGGTGATCCGCTCGCGCATCTCGCGCGCGGCCTTGTTGGTGAAGGTGACCGCCAGCAGCTCCCACGGCTTGGCGCGGCCGGTGGCGAGGATGTGGGCCAGGCGCGTGGTCAGCACGCGGGTTTTGCCAGTGCCCGCGCCGGCTAGGACGAGCAAGGGACCCTCGGTGGTCTCGACCGCCTCGCGCTGCTCGGGATTCAGGCCGTCCAGATAGCCGGGCGCGGCCCCCGCGGGCGGGCGGGCCCGGGCGAGATCGGAAATACGCGGAGCGGGGAGGTCGCCTGGGAATTCGTCCTGGAATTCTGGCGAGTCGGCGTCGGAATGCATGGGAACATATGTAGCACACGGAACGCGCGGCTTAAGCCCAAACCCGCCTAAAGGGGAACTCCGCCCGCGTCGTGTCGTTGATCCGACAATGGAAATCGCCAAACGGCGGGGAGATTTCGAATGTCGGAAGAGACCAGCAACAGCGGCGGCGGCAACAGCGTCCTGGCCTTTATCGTGGGCGGCCTAGTGGTGATTGTCGCCGTGCTCGCCTTCTTCATGTGGTCGGGCGGCGTCGGTCACAAAAAGCAGGTCGACGTGAACATCTCGGCCTCGGCGCCCAAGTTGCCTGACGCGCCCGCGCCCAAGGCGCCTGGAGGCTGAGGCCCTTCATGACCGCCATGGCGCGTGATGATCGTCGCTCCGAAGCCCGTCGCGACAGCGGCGGGCTCTGGGCGGCCCTCTTGGTTCTGGCGCTTCTGGCCGGCGCCGTCTGGGGCGCCTGGCGGTTGGGCGTGATGGCGGGCGAGGGCGTTTCCTGGCGTCAGGCGTTGCCGGCCGTACCCGAAGCTCTGCGCAAGACGCCGATGCCTAAGCCGCCGCCTTTGCCGACGCAACGGCGACCAGCGGTGGAGCCAGCCTTGCGGCGCTAACCCGCGAGGCTGGCCGCCTCGTTTAGCGCGAACACCCGGCATGCGGAGGCGAGGGCGCGATCGCCTCTAGCGTTATCGATGCGCTGGATCAGCGCCGCCAAGCTGCCCCCATCCTTGGCGGCCGCCCGCTCCAACACCGCCCAGAACTCTGGCTCCAAGGCCAGCGACGTCGCGTGGCCGGCCAGATTCACCGAGCGCTTTTTCAATCCCGCCAATCGCTCAGTCCTCGCGCTTGGCGCCGTCCAGTTCGCGCCGGAGCTTCTCGGCGCGAGCGGCCTCGAGGGTCTTCTCGGCCTTGGTGCGGCCGAAGCGCGCCCGGTTCTCGGCGGCGCGAGCCTTGTCATCGGCCTTGGCCTTGGCCTTGCGGGCCTGGTTCAGATTGACGACGTCGGCCATGGCGGCGGTTGCCTCGAAGCTTCTCGTGCTTCGACGGTCATCCACCGAACGGGCCGACGAAGCAAGCCCCGGACCTGAGCTCAGGCGTCGTCCTTGGCCAGGGCGCGGGCGAGGGCCGGGCGGGCGTTGGCCCGCGCCAGCCAGTCGTCATAGACCTTGTGCGGCGGCAGCATCTGGCGCGCGAACTGCAGCAGGCTGACGAACATGATGTCGGCGGCGGAGAAGTTGTCGCCCAACAGCCAGGGCGAAACCTCCAGCGTGGTGCGCAGCCGGTCGTCCATGGCCTGGTACTGTGTCTTGTCCTGGTCGTCCTGGCGCTGCTTCCAGAGATTGGTCACGCACGGCTCCAGCACGCCGGCATAGTAGGCCAGCCAGGAGAGGTAAGGACCCCGAAGCGGATCGCCGACCAGCGGTCCGAGCCCGGCGGTGGGGAACTTGTCGGTCAGGTAGAGGGCGATCGCCGCGGATTCCGTGACCAGCACGCCGTCATCCAGCAGGGCCGGCACCTGCCCGTGAGGGTGAGGATTGGCCGGATCGCGCGCGCCGGTGTTGCTGACGCTGCGAAAGATGTCGACCTTGCGGATCTCGTAGGGCGCGCCGAGCTCCTCCAGCAGCCAGATGAACCGCGTCGAACGCGAACGAGGGGCGTGGAAAAGGGTCAGCATGGCGGTCGTCCGTTTGAGAGGAGCTTTGTAGTCCCAAGATCCACTGATGACGGCCGGCCGTCCAAAATATGTCAGCAGGCGTGACCGCCGGCGGGAGCGCGACGCGCCGCGGCTCCATCAAGCGTGTTATTGACGCGCCTTCACGGGCAAGCGTGGCGCCGCCGATCCGTACTCCAGCGACCTCCATTCCACGAGGTCGTTCCTGACGCCGACCATCGCAAAGTCCTCGAAGTTCGAGAGGTTTCGCGTCGGGCCCCCGCCCATGTTTATCCTCAGCACGACATAGCCCGGCGAGGTCCCCTTGATGACATCCACCCCCGAGCGCCCCCGCAGGAAGGCCTTGAGGCCGCCGGGCGCGCGGTAACCCGGTGCGAGTTGCTGATAAAGCGCCGCGCCCGCGCGCTGGTGGCGCGCGCGCGAGCTGTTCATGAACGGAAGCGTCACCGCGAACGGCATAAGGGCCAGCCCTTGCATGTCGCTGGCGGAGAGAAACTCTTGTTTGGACTCGGCGCGCGGCCTGGGCCCGCGTCGCAGCTCGAGCGTCTGGCACTCGATGGTCAGCTCCATTTGCGCGTCCAAAGGCTTTCTTCCCCAACGGGTCATGAAGGCCTCGCCGTCCTCCAGAGGAAGCTTGCCGGGCGCGGAATAGACGCTGGAGTCCCAACCGGAGGGTGGCGGGCTCCAGACGCGGTCAAGCTTGCCGTTCCGATACATCAACAGGACCCCATTCCCGTAGAGGGGACCGATGTTTCCGCATGACGTCATGGACATCGGCGGGCCTTCGGTCCGCGTGCGCGACTGGGTCGAGAACCGGGCGGCGCCGGGGTCTCTCAGATTGTCCTCAAGCGTGGCGAACGACAGAACGCCGCGCGCTGTCGCCAGCTCGAAGTCCATCTGTCTTGGCCAATCGATATCGAGCCCCACCAGCTTGCGCTGAACCTCCAGGGGAGAGCGACCGATCAGATCGCGGACGACAACGACGTGTTCCCGTGAAATCGGCTGGGCGTGGCCTCCGTTCGGCCATGCAAGGAGAACAACAGCCGCCGCGAGGCGAAGCGCGCGCTTCATCGAGAACTCCCGTTGCGCTGTCCGGCGAAGGGCCAGTGTCGAGCCCTGGAACAAGAGCGGCGATCTCTGATCGTATGGAGCGCAATTCTCGCGCGCAAGGCAAGCTCGACTTGACCTTGGGGTGAAGGCGGGTGAGGGGGGGCGCTTGACCATCGCCCGATAGCCGATCCTATCGGCGCTGAGATTCCAGGAGGTCACATGTACACGCTCTATGGTTCGCCCAGCACGGCCGGCACGGCCATCCACTGGATGTTGTTGGAGCTCGGCGTTCCGTTCGAGGTGAAGCTGCTGGACTTCGAGAAAGGCGAGCACAAGACGGCGGAGTATTTGGCGCTCAATCCCGATGGCGTGGTGCCGACCCTGATCGTCGACGGCGCGCCGGTGACTCAGATGGCCGCGCTCGCCACCCTGTTGGCCGAGCGGCATCCCGAGGCGGGGTTCGCATCGGCGGCGGGTTCGCCCGAGCGGACAGCCTACCTCAGCTGGAGCTTCTGGCTGGCCAACAGCTTCCAGCCGCACTTCCGCGCCTGGTTCTATCCGCACGAGCCGGCCGGCGGCGAGGCGCAGGACGCCGTGAAGTCGGCCGCCCGGACGCGGATCGAGGCCGGGCTCTCGCGACTGGACGCCCATCTGGCCGGGCGCGACTACATTGTCGGCGGCACGTTCACGACGGTGGACCTTTTGGCCACGATCCTGTGCCGCTGGTCACGCAACATGCCCAAGCCCGCGACCGAGTGGCCGAACCTCAAGCGCTATCTCGACCGCATCCGCCAGCGCCCGGCGCTGCGCGAGGTCCACGCCCGCGAGGGACTGACCGACTGGATCAATGGGTAGGGTAAGAAAGATGCTCCCCCGCGATGCGGGGGAGCTGTCACGGAGTGACTGAGGGGGCTAATGCGGCATGCATCCAGCTAGCCCCCTCCGGCCCTCTGGGCCACCTCCCCCGCGTCGCGGGGGAGGAACTATTGAGAGCTTACTTCACAGCCGCGCAGAAGCGCTGGATGCGCGAGCAGGCGTCTTCCAGCACGTCGCTGCTGGTGGCGTAGCTGATGCGGAAGAACGGCGAGAGGCCGAACGCCGCGCCGTGCACGACGGCGACGCCTTCCGACTCCAGCAGTTCGGTCGCGAAATCCTCGTCGCTCTCGATGACCTTGCCCGAGGGGGCGGTCTTGCCGATCAGGCCGGCGCACGAGGGATAGACGTAGAACGCGCCTTCCGGGGTCGGGCAGTGCAGGCCGTTGGCCTGGTTCAGCATCGACACCACGAGGTCGCGGCGCTCTTGGAACAGCTTGGCGTTCGGCTTGATGAAGTCCTGCGTGCCGTTCAGCGCTTCCAGAGCGGCCCACTGCGAGATCGAGCAGGGGTTCGAGGTCGTCTGGCTGATCATCTTGCCCATGGCCTTGATCAACGGCTCGGGACCGCCGGCGTAACCGATGCGCCAGCCGGTCATCGAATAGCCCTTGGACACGCCGTTCATCGTCAGGGTGCGGTCGTAAAGCTTGGGCTCGACCTGGGCGATGGTGGTGAACTCGAAGTCGTCGAACACCAGGTGCTCGTACATGTCGTCGGTCAGCACCCAGACCTGCGGATGGCGCAGCAGCACGTCCGCCAGGGCCTTCAGCTCGGCGCGGGTATAGGCGCCGCCCGAGGGGTTCGAGGGGCTGTTGATGATCAGCCACTTGGTCTTCGGCGTGATCGCCGCTTCCAGGGCAGCCGGCGTGATCTTGAAGCCGCTCTCGGCGGTGGTCTCGACCGAGACGGGCGTTCCGCCGGCCAGCAGGGTCATGTCGGGGTACGACACCCAGTACGGCGCGGGGATGATCACCTCGTCGCCCGGGTTCAGCGTGGCGACCAGAGCGTTGTAGATCACCGGCTTGCCGCCCGGGGCGACGTGGATCTGGCTGGGCTTGTACTCCAGGCCGTTCTCGCGCTTGAACTTGGCGCAGATGGCGGCCTTCAGCTCGGGCATGCCGTCCGGGTCGGTGTACTTGGTCTTGCCGGCCTTGATGGCTTCGATGGCGGCGTTCTTGATATTGTCCGGCGTGTCGAAGTCGGGCTCGCCCGCGGAAAGGGCGATCACGTCACGACCGGCGGCTTTCAGCGCGCGCGCCTTGGCGCTGATGGCGATGGTGGCCGACGGTGCGATGCGCCGCAGGGCGGCGGACTCGAGCGACATCTTGCAGGACTCCCCTGGGTTTGCCTGGTCCGACTTGAGGACCGTTTCAGGATTGCGGCGGTCTTTACGCCCCCGTTCGCCGCGGCGCAACGCGGGAGAGGGCGGTTTCGAGAGGTCTTCCACCGGTCGCGCTTGACCCGGCGCGAACCATGGGCGAGGCAAGGCGCGTGATCCGCCGTTTCATCGACTTCGTGACCAATATGGACGCCCGCGCCTGGCGCATGGTGGCGGTCTCGTTCGTGCTGTTCGGCGGGGTCGGAGTCGTCTTCCTGTTCGGCGCGCAGCTGTTGGGCGTCAACGGCGAGGCGGCGGTCGAGCATTGGCTGGGCGCGGCCACGGGGCCCTGGGCTCTGCCGGTGGCGGTGGCCGCCTTCGCGGTGATGGCCTTCCTGGGCGTGCCGCAGTTCGTGCTGATCGCCGCGGCGGTGGTGGCCTTCGGACCCTGGACCGGCTTCGCCTACAGCTGGATCGGCACCCTGGTCTCGTCGCTGGTCGGCTTCTGGCTGGGGCGGATCTATGGCGCCAAGATCCTGCGCGAGTTCGCCACCGAAGGCGTGAACAAGTTCATGCGGATGATCGGCAAGAACGGCTTCATGGCCAGCCTGATCGTGCGCCTGGTGCCCTCGGCGCCGTTCATCGTCGTCAACATGGCGGCCGGCGTGACGCCGATGCGGCTGCGCGACTTCGCGAGCGGCACGGCCATAGGCATCGTCCCCAAGATCGCCCTGACCGCCTTCGCCGGCAATTCGATCGTCCAGGCGATGAAGGGCGGCGGCAAGCAGCACATCGTGATGATCATCCTGGCGATCGTCATCTGGCTGGGCATGGGCCTTATCAGCCGCAATTGGCTGAAGAAGCGCGAAGCCGCGGAAGAAACCGTTTCCGAGTAGAGCCATCCCCAATCTCGTTGCTAGGATTTGGCAAGAACCGTGCTGGCGAAGGCGATTTGATGAGAGGCTTTGGCCCTCCCGCCGCGTGAGCGGGGATATATATTTCCGAGAGTGCATGTCGCGGCAATAATATTGCTTAGCATGCGGCGGATTGCGCGCTGGGCGCAAATTGCTTGCTCGATTCAAGGCGCCTGTGTAGAAAGTCGCTCATGACTGTCGCGCGCGACCTGCTTTCGCTTCGGCTTATCAGCCCCTGGGCGCTCTAGGGGCCGCGCATCGTCGTGGCCGGGCGCACAGGGGATTTCTGACCCGCAGCCCGCACGCCACACACCCCTTTCGACGAGTACTTCCATGACCTCCGTATCGACCAGCGCTTCGGACAAGCGCGACAACGTCGTCATTTTCGACACCACCATGCGCGACGGCGAGCAGTCGCCCGGCGCCTCGATGTCGCTGGAAGAGAAGCTGGAGCTGGCCAAGATCCTCGAGGAGATGGGGGTCGACATCATCGAGGCCGGCTTCCCGATCGCCTCGAACGGCGACTTCGAGGCCGTCCGCGAAGTGGCCAAGATCGTCAAGAACTCGACCATCGCCGGCCTGTGCCGCGCCCACCAGGTCGACATCGACCGCTGCGCCGAGGCCCTGAAGCCCACCCAGCGCGGCCGCATCCATGTGGTGATCGCCACCTCCGACCTGCACATGAAGCACAAGCTGCAGATGGAGCCGGATCAGGTCATCGACGTGATCGCCCGCTCGGTCAGCCACGCCCGCAACCTGCGCGACGACGTCGAGTGGTCGGCCGAGGACGCCACCCGCAGCGACCGCCAGTTCCTGCGCCGCGCGGTCGAGACCGCCATCAAGGCCGGCGCCACGACGATCAACCTGCCCGACACCGTCGGCTACACCTATCCGTCGGAATACGCCGATCTCTTCAACTGGATGGTCAACAACGTCGAGGGCGCCGACAAGGTGATCTTCTCGACCCACTGCCACAACGACCTGGGCCTGGCCGTCGCCAACAGCCTGGCCGGCGTGCAGGGCGGGGCCCGCCAGGTCGAGTGCGCGATCAACGGCCTGGGCGAACGCGCCGGCAACGCCGCGCTGGAAGAGATCGTCATGGCCCTGAAGGTGCGCGGCGACCGCCTGCCGTTCCGCACGGGCATCGACACCACCCACATCACCCGCGCCAGCCGCTACGTCTCGGCCATCACCGGCTTCCCGGTGCAGTACAACAAGGCTATCGTCGGCAAGAACGCCTTCGCGCACGAGAGCGGCATCCACCAGGACGGCATGCTCAAGAACCGCGAGACCTACGAGATCATGACGCCGGAGTCGGTGGGTCAGGCCCCGTCGAGCCTGGTCATGGGCAAGCACTCGGGCAGCCACGCCTTCCGCGCCAAGCTGAAGGACCTGGGCTACGAGCTGGGCGAGAACGCGCTGAAGGAGGCCTTCGGCCGCTTCAAGGACCTGGCCGACCGCAAGAAGCACGTCTACGACGACGACATCATCGCCCTGGTCGACGACGCCCTGGCGCGCGGCTCGGAGAAGATCCGCGTCTCGCGTCTGCGCGTGGTGGCCGGCACCGACGGCCAGTCGGCCGAGCTGACCCTGGACGTGGACGGCGTCTCCAGCACCGCAGAGGCCACGGGCGACGGTCCCGTCGACGCGGTGTTCAACGCCATCCACAAGATCGTGCCGCACAGCGCCGCCCTGCGCCTCTTCCAGGTGCACGCGGTGACCGAAGGCACCGACGCCCAGGCCCAGGTCTCGGTGCGTCTGGAAGAGGACGGCCGCATCGCCACCGGCGCGGCCGCCGACACCGACACGCTGACGGCTTCGGCCAAGGCCTATGTCAACGCCCTCAACAACCTCTTCGCCCGCAAGGAGAAGAGCCGGCCCGAAGCGGCGATCGCCAGCGGCTTTTAAGCAGCTCGGCGGTTGCTGAACGGCCGCGTCGCCAGGATTTCAGCCCCCAGGTGCGCCTGGGGCTGAACGTCCAGGCCCAGCTCCCGCAAACTGTCGGCGAGCGCCCTTCGGGGCGTCTCGTCCAGCAGCGCGCCCGCGTCCACGACCAGCGTCCCGCCGGGACGCAGCATCGTGTAGGTCGCGGCGACGACGGCGCGCGCGTCGTGCGCCGTGGGGCAAGCGATCACCAGCAGCACGTCGCTGCGTTCGTCGGCGGCCCCACACGTCGCCCGCCGCGCCGCCTCGACCCGCTGGTAGCCGCGCCGCCAAAGCTGGCACATGGCGTCTCCGGCGCCGGGGCCAGCCACGGCCACGAAGCAGAGCGGCGTGGCCTGGGCGAGCTCAAGCATGCGATCCAGGGCGGGATTGATCCCTTCTGTCGGGACGCCCAGCAGAAACTGAGCGGCTTGACGGAGCGGGTGGGGCGACATGGTCGAAGAACCTCATCAAAGCGGGCGTCCACGAATGGCGCCCTACGCCGTCCTTGATGCGCCTTGGCCGCGTAAGGGCTCCATGCGAAACAAGCCCGCCCCGCCTAAGGGCGGCGTAAAGGTCCAACGATGATCTGGATTCCCATCACGGTAGGGGCCGCCGCCTTGCAGGTCGCGCGCAACGCCGCGCAGCGCTCGATCATGGGCGGAGCGGGACCCTGGGGCGCGACCCTGGTGCGGTTCCTGTTCGGCCTGCCGTTCGCCACGGCGTTCGCGGCTGTCGGCTGGCTGCTGACGCCGGGCGCGAGCGCGCATCCGACGCCCATCTTCTGGCTGGCCTGCGCCGCCGGGGCCGGGCTGCAGATCGCCGCGACCGCCGCCTTGCTGACCGCGATGCATCGCTCGACCTTCGCCCTGGGCACGGCCATGCAACAGAGCGGCTTGCCGTTCGCCCTGGTCTGGGGCGCGCTGCTCTTCGGGGACCATGTCGGTCCGGTCACCTGGGCGGGCGGGCTGATCGCCAGCGCGGGTCTCGCCATCCTGACCTGGCCGCGGGGCGAGGTCGTGATGCGCAAGGGCGCGGCGCTGGCGGGTCTGGGCTCCGGCGCGATCTTCGCCCTCAGCGCCAACTGCTTTCGCCAGGCCAGCCTGGCGTTCGAGCCGGCGCATCCGGCCGCCTCGGCCTTCGTCACGGTGATGGCGGTGCAGGCGATCCAGACGGTTGGCTTGACGGGCTATCTGGCCTGGCGAAGTCCGGACTCGTTGCGCGCGGTGATCGCCGCCTGGCGCCAGTCGCTGGGCGCGGGGTTCTGCGGGGCGGCGGCGTCGGGCCTGTGGTTCACGGCCATGGCCCTGTCGCCGGTGGGACCGGTGAGGGCGGTCGGCGTGGTCGAGATGCCGATCGCCGCGATCGCCGGACGTCGTCTGTTCAAGGAACGTCTGACCCCGCTGCAAGTGCTGGCCGGGGCGGTGACGGCGGTCGGGGTCGTGATGGCGGCCGTGGGCTAGATTTCGCCACGATCGGATGCTGGGGCGACTTCACCGGAAAAGCCGTCAAACGCGCGCCGAATAGACCTTGAAATCAACGCTTTCGCAGGGCAAACGGGCTGTCGTCGATGCGTTTTGGCGATCAGGACGATGGCGCGGCCAGGCGGCGGCGCTTCCGCCCGGTGTTCAGGGCGCGCCGACCGGGTCGAAGTCCCCAAGTTGCGGGAATCATGTTGTCCTCGCATTGATTTGAAGTAGGAGCCGTTTTCCTTCGTCGCCTCCTCCGCCGGATGTCCGGACGGAACGGGTTCCGCTTCTCCGACCTGCCTCTGCTACTACCTCGATCTGACAGTCGCCAACGCCCCTCCTACCCCTCAGTCAGGGCTTTCAATGTTCTCTTCCCTCTTCGGCGTGATCTCGAACGACATCGCCATCGACCTCGGAACGGCCAACACCCTCATCTATATGAAGGGCAAGGGGATCGTTCTGAACGAGCCGTCGGTGGTGGCGCTGCGCAATGTCGGCGGCCGCAAGATCGTCCACGCCGTGGGCATCGAGGCCAAGCAGATGCTGGGCCGCACCCCGGGCCACATGGAAGCCATTCGCCCGATGCGCGACGGCGTGATCGCCGACTTCGAAGTCGCCGAAGAGATGATCAAGTACTTCATCCGCAAGGTTCACAACCGCAAGGGCTTCGTGAACCCGAAGGTGATCGTGTGCGTGCCGTCGGGCGCCACCGCCGTGGAACGCCGCGCCATCAACGACAGCTGCCTGAACGCCTCGGCGCGTCGCGTCGGCCTGATCGACGAGCCGATGGCGGCCGCCATCGGCGCGGGTCTGCCGATCCACGAGCCGACCGGCTCGATGGTCGTCGACATCGGCGGCGGCACCACCGAGGTGGCCGTGCTGTCGCTGTCGGGCATCGTCTATTCGCGCTCGGTCCGCGTCGGCGGCGACAAGATGGACGAGGCGATCATCAGCTACATGCGTCGCCACCATAACCTGCTGATCGGCGAGACGACCGCCGAGCGCATCAAGAAGGAAATCGGCACCGCCCGCGCGCCGGCCGACGGCGAGGGGCTGTCGATCGACGTCAAGGGCCGCGACCTGATGCAGGGCGTGCCGCGCGAAGTCCGCATCAGTGAAAAGCAGGCCGCCGACGCCCTGGCCGAACCGGTCGGGCAGATCGTCGAGGCCGTGAAGGTCGCCCTGGAAGCCACCCCGCCGGAACTGGCCTCGGACATCGCCGACAAGGGCATCATGCTGACGGGCGGCGGCGCGCTGCTGCGCGGCCTGGACGCCGAGATCCGCGACCACACCGGCCTGCCGGTCACGGTCGCCGACGACCCCCTGTCGTGCGTGGCCCTGGGCTGCGGCAAGGTGCTGGAGCATCCGAAGTGGATGAAGGGCGTCCTGGAATCCACCCTGGCCTAGTCTTACAGCTCCTCTAGAGGCGCCGGGGGGCGCCAGGAGAACAGTACGTGCCCTTTCGCGAAGGTCCCCTCGGCGACCTGAAAGTGCCGCTTACCTGGACGGCCGCCGTGGCCCTGGTGGTGGCGGCCGTCATCGCCGTGGCCTTCCTGCTGGCCGACCGTCGCGAGACCCTCCAGGAACAGGCCTACGGCGTCACCCGCCAGACGATGGACACCGTGGCCAAGCCGGTCAGCGGGGCCATCGCCGCGCCGGGACGCTGGACGGGTCTGGGCGTCGACTATGTCCGCAGCTACTTCTTCACGGCGTCGGAGAACCGTCGCCTGAAGGCTGAAATGGCCGAGATGCGACAATGGCGCGACCGCGCCCTGGCGCTGCAGGACCAGAACGATCGCTTCCGCTCGCTGTTGGGCCTGCGCACCGATCCGCCGATCCCGATGACGGCCGCGCGCGTGGTCAGCGACAGCCGCGGGCCTTTCGCCAACACGCGCCTGGCCGACGCCGGTTCGGAGCGCGGCGTCGAGGTCGGCAATCCGGTGCTGAACGAGCGGGGCCTGGTCGGTCGCGTCGTCGGCGTCGCCAAGGGCGCCAGCCGCGTGCTGCTGCTGACCGACATCGCCTCTCGCACGCCGGTGATGATCGACCGCACCAACGCCCGCGCCATCCTCACCGGCGACGGCGGCCCCAATCCCAAGCTCGACTATCTGCGTGGGGTGGATCCGATCCAGCAGGGCGACCGAGTGGTGACCTCGGGCGACGGCGGCGTCGTGCCGCGCGGCCTGCCGGTCGGCGCGGCCGTGAAGGGGCTAGACGGCCGCTGGCGCGTGGTGCTGTTCGCAGACCAGGCGTCGATCGACTATGTCCGCATCCTGCTGTTCAAGGACTTCGCCCAACTGGCCGACCAGAAACAGCTGGAGACCCACAGCCTGCCGCCGGTGACGACCGAGGATCCGCAAGCCTCCATCCTGTCGGTCCCGACGCCGCCGCCCCAGGCGCCACCGGCGACGCCGCCCGCGACGACGGCTCCGAAGCCGCCCGCGACCGCGCCGTCCGCGAAGCCCGCCCCGGCTCAGGCCGCTCCAGCAAAGCCCGCGGCGGCCAAGCCGGCCGCGCCCACGGAACCGCCGCGATGAGCGGCGCGCGCCCTCTGAATCCGACGATCTGGCTCGGCGCGCCGATGGTCGCCTGCGTCGGCGCGACCTACCTGTTCGCCGCGCCTCTCCGGGTTTGGGGCCTGCAGCTGCCCGAGCCCGTGTTCGCCATGGTCCCGGCTTTCGCGTGGGCGCTGATCCGGCCCTCGATCCTGGCGCCGTTCGCGATCCTGCTGCTGGGCCTGTTCCTGGACGTCTTCTGGGGCGGGCCGACGGGCCTGTGGGGCCTGTCGCTGCTGCTGGGCTATGCGGTCGTGCTGCTGTTTCGAAACATGATGACCGGCCAAAGCCAGCCGATCCTGTGGGGCTGGTTCGCGGCCATCACCGCCATCACCATGGCGGGCGGCTATCTTTTCACCATGCTCGACAGCCTGGCCATGCCCAGCCTGATGGCCGTGTTCTGGCAATTCCTGGCCACGACGGTGCTGTTCCCGTTCGCCTATCGCCTGATCGACCGCTTCGAGGACGCCGACGTGCGGTTCCGGTGAGGTCATGAGCGAGCCCTCAATCTTCTTCTCCGAGGTCAACGAGCGCCAGGGCGTCTTCCACCGACGCGCCTTCCTGCTGGGCGGTCTGACCGGCGCGGGCCTGCTGGCCTTGGGCGGCCGGCTGGCGCAGCTGCAGCTGGTCGAGGCCCAGCGCTACCAGAAGCTTTCGGCCGGCAACCAGTTCAACTACCGTCTGGTGCCGCCGCCGCGCGGCCTGATCCTGGACCGCAACGGCGTCTCGCTGGCGTCCAACCGGCCGAACTTCCGGCTGATGATCAACAAGGACAAGGACCTCGACGCCGAGGGGGTCCTGGACGACCTGGCCAAGCTGGTGCCGATCGACGGCTCGCGCCGCGCGCGGGTGCTGAAGGAGCTGGACCGCGCGCCGAAGCGCGCGCCCGTGGTGGTCATGGAAGACCTGTCGTGGGAGGAGTTCTCCCGCGTCAACATCCGCGCGCCCGAACTGCCCAACGTCACCGCCGACATGGGCGAGGTGCGGGTCTATCCGTTCGGCGGCGCCTTCGCCCACGTGATCGGCTATGTCGCCAAGGTCTCGGACCGCGACCTGAAGGCCGCCGAGGGCGACGCGACCCAGGACCAGGAGCTCCTGCACCACCCAGGCTTCCGGATCGGCAAGCAGGGCGTCGAGAAGGCCTTTGACAAGCAGCTGCGCGGCCGCGCCGGCGCCACCAAGACCGAGGTGGACGCCCAAGGCCGCGTCGTGCGCCTGGACCCGGCGGGCGACATCCCCCCGACGCCGGGCAAGGAGATCCGCCTCACGCTCGACGCCGACATCCAGAACCGCGCGCTGGAGGTGATGGGCGACGAGAGCGGCGCGATCGTCGTGATGGATGTCCGCAACGGCGACCTCTTGGCGATGGTCTCCGCCCCCAGCTTCGACGCCAACCGCTTCGTCAAGGGCCTGTCCGGCGCCGAATACAAGGCCTTGGCCGAGTACGAGCGCAAGCCGTTGCTGGACAAGTCGATGACCGGCCTGTTCCCCCCAGGCTCGACCTTCAAGCCGACGGTGGGGCTGGCCGCGCTGACAGCGGGGATCGACCCGGAACTCCGAATCAACTGCCCGGGCAGCTGGTACTATGGCGGCCGGGTCTGGCGCTGCTGGGAAAAGGGCGGCCACGGTCCCCAGAACATGCACGACGCCATCAAGAACTCGTGCGACGTCTACTTCTATCAGACCGCCCTCAAGATCGGTCCCGACGCGATCGCCAACGCCGCGCGGGCCATGGGCTTTGGGCAGCTCTACGACATCGGCATTCCCGGCCAGAAGAAGGGCAATGTGCCCGACCGGGAGTGGAAGAAGCGGGCCTTCAAGAAGAATCCGGCCAACCAGATCTGGTTTCCGGGCGAAACGCCCAGCTACGGGATCGGACAGGGGGCCCTGACGGTCAACGCCCTGCAGCTGGCGGTGATGACCTCGCGCCTGGCCAACGCGAAGAAGGCGCTGGTGCCGCGCCTGATCAAGTCGGTGGGCGGCGTGGAGCAGCCCAGCGGGGCGGAGGTCCCGGACCTGCCGTTCTCGGCCGAGCATCTGGCCTATGTGCGCGGCGGCATGGCGGCCGTGGCCAACGACGTGCGCGGCACCGCCTACAAGCAGAGCCAGCTGGGCCTGGGCGACGTGCAGATGGCCGGCAAGACCGGCACGGCCCAGGTGCGCAGCTACGATGGCGTCGCCAACCGCAAGGGGACGGGCACCATCTGGCGGCTCAAGGACCACAACCTGTTCGTGGCCTTCGCGCCCTATGACGATCCGCGCTACGCCGTGGCGGTCATCGTCGAGCACGGCGGCATGGGCGGCGCCACGGCCGGCGCCCCGCGCGCCCGCGAGGTGATGCGCGTGGCGCTGCTGAAGGATCCCGAGATCCGGGCCCGCATCGAACGGCCCATGCCGTTGCCCGAGGCCGCGCCCGAAGACGTCATGGAAGGCGCCGCGCCCGACGATCCCGTCGAGACCCCGCCGCCCGCGCCGGGCGCGCCCGCTGCGCCGACACCGTCCACCCCTCCGCAGGGAGCGCCCCGATGACCCTCAGCGGCGGCCTGACCCGGCCCGGCGAACGCGACCGGCCGATCATCAAGTTCATGGAGGTCGACTGGACCTTCTGCCTGGCGCTGGCCCTGATCGCCGGCGTCGGCGCCCTGATGCTATTCTCGATCGCCGGGGCTTCGTGGGAGCCCTGGGCCGACAAGCACCTGCTGCGCTTCGGCGTCTATTTCATCATCATGATCATCCTGGCCATGTGCGACCTGCGCTGGTGGTTCGCGGCGGCCTATCCGATCTACGCCGTGGGCCTGGTCCTGCTGGTGGCCGTGGACCTGGTCGGCGACATCTCGCTGGGCGCCCAGCGCTGGCTGCAACTGGGGCCGGTGCGTTTCCAGCCGTCCGAGGTGATGAAGATCGGTCTCGTCCTGGCGCTGGCCCGCTATTACCACGGCCTGTCGGCCGACAGCGCCCGACTGTCCTGGCGCTTGCTGATCCCGGCCGCGATGATCGTCGTGCCGTTCCTGCTGGTCGCAAAGCAGCCCGACCTTGGCACCGGCATCCTGATCGTCGCCACCGGCGGCGCCATCATGGTGCTGGCGGGTCTGGACTGGCGCGTGATCGCCGCCGGCGCGGCCGCGGCCGCCGTGGCGATCCCCCCCTTCATCATGTTCGGGCTGCACGACTACCAGCGCAACCGCATCCTGACCTTCCTGAACCCCGAGCAGGATCCGTCGGGCGACGGCTACCACATCCTGCAGTCCAAGATCGCCCTGGGGTCCGGCGGCCTGCTGGGCAAGGGTTTCGGTCTTGGGTCGCAAAGCCAGCTGAACTTCCTGCCCGAGAAGCAGACCGACTTCATCTTCGCCACCCTGGCCGAGGAGTTCGGCTTCGTCGGCTGTTTCGGCGTGCTGTTCCTGTATGGCGCGGTGATCTTCATGGCGCTGCGGATCGCCTCGATCAGCCATAGCCACTTCGGACGCCTGGCGGCGGCGGGGGTGACGGCGACCTTCTCGCTGTACGTGCTGATCAATGGCGCGATGGTCATGGGCCTGGCGCCGGTCGTGGGCGTGCCGATGCCGATGCTGTCGTACGGCGGCACCGTCATGCTGACGGTCATGGTCGGCTTTGGCCTCGTCCAGGCCGTCCGCGTCCACCGCTACACCGAAGTGACCAGCGGCAAGGGCTCGCTGGTCTAGGGCCTAGCTGATCAACGCCGCGTCAGTCGCTCGGACCAGGCCGTCGATCACGCCCGGCTCGGTCGAGGCGTGGCCGGCGTCCCAGACGATGTCGAAGCGCGCCTCGGGCCAGGCCTTGCGCAGCTTCCAGGCGCTCTCCAGCGGCGTGACCACGTCGAAGCGGCCCTGGACGATCCAGCCCGGGATGTGGCGGATCCTGTCGATGTTCTTCAGGATCCAGCCGTCTTCGTCGAAGAAGCCCTTGTTCGTGAAGAAGTGGCATTCGATCCGCGCAAAGGCGATCGCGAAGTCCTCTTCGTTGAACTTGGGCGGGCGCGCCTCGGGGCCGCGCAGCGAGATCGTATCGCCCTCCCACTGGCTCCAGGCCGCGGCGGCCTGCGCCTGGACGCGACGATCGGTCGAGGTGAGGCGGCGATGATAGGCGGCCATCAGGTCGCCGCGCTCCTCGACCGGGATCGGAGCCAGGAACCGCTCCCAGGCGTCCGGAAACAGCATCGAGGCGCCGTCCTGATAGAACCAGTGCAACTCCCTCTCCGTCAGCAGGAAGATGCCGCGCAGGACCAGACCATCGACCCGATCGGGATGGGTGATGGCGTAGGCCAGCGCCAGGGTCGAACCCCACGAGCCGCCGAACACGGTCCATTTCTCGACGCCCAGGTGCTCGCGCAGGCGCTCGATGTCGGCGATCAGGCTCCAGGTCGTATTGTCGTCGAGGCTGGCGTTCGGGCGCGAGCGGCCGCAGCCGCGTTGGTCGAACAGCGCCATGCGCCATTTGGACGGATCAAAGAACCGCCGCATCGTCGGATTGACCGCGCCGCCTGGGCCGCCATGCAGGATCACGCAGGGCTTGCCGCGCGGATTGCCGCACTCTTCGTAGTAGATTTCGTGCGCGCCGCCGGTCGGCATCCAACCGAACGAGAACGGCTCGACCTCGCGGAACAGGCCGCGACGGCCCACAGAGCTCATGGCGGCGGCGGAAGCATGACGATCCATGCGCTAACCCTAACTTGGTTTTCGCCCAGCTGTGAACGGAGGATCGAGTGGGGGTCGCGACGTTTCGTCGAGTTCTGTATTCTGCGCGCATGATTCAGCCGGCGCCTGAAGACTACACCGACGAAGAACTGCTCGAGATGCTTAATCCTCGGCAGCTGGCGGAGCTTGACCGTCAGATCGGCCAGATGTTCGGCGCCGAGGGCGTGGATCGGGTCGAAGCCTTGTTCGCCATGGCCAATGTCTATTCGATCCGGGCGGCGGAACGCGATGAGGTGAGCGCCCTGGCCATGCTGCAGCTGGCGGCCGCCATGCGCCGTCGGGCCGAGATGCTGCTGAACGCCAGCTAGGGCGGGGACGCACGGTTCATCCCCTAAGCGCCGTCATTTCCGCCGAAGGGCAGGCGCCTATCGAGAAGGACGTTGGCTCGCGACGGCGTTTTGAACGTCTGAAAACGGCGTCGATGCCGAAGAGTGCTTGCGACCCTGAGCAGAACTTGATGACGGTCCGCTAACCGGGCCTAGGTCGCTACGGCCACCAACCGGATGCGTACTGTTGTTCCGCCAGAAGATCCATCGTGAAGCTGCGCTTACGGGCCAGGTCTGAAACACATCGGCGGCTATTTCGAGAAGGAGGACGTCGCCACCTTCGTCTTGCTCAAAACGTGGCTCAAGCTCAAAAACTCCGAAATCATCAAGCGTGCAATCGACGAGCTCTACACCAAAGAACAGGCGTGACGACAATTTGGGAGTTAGGGGGCAAGTCGAAATCCAATGCAGCTGCACGCCTCACAGCGCAGCCACATCAGACATGTCTCACGGCCGCTTCCCCACCTTGATGACGCCAGCGACAACCGCAATGTTGAAGAACAGCACCAAGTGGACAGGCCAAATATTCACAAGATCAACAACCTCAAGACTACGCTTCATTGCTACGGAAATGCCGTAGAAAATCACGTAGCCGATGAGAATGAATGCGATATTGGCCCATGCCAGCGGGTATTTTCTGAAGATAAGCGGCATCTTAGCCACCCCACCTAAGCTGAGCCTGATCCGCAGAGACGATCTTTATCTGCTTGCGCCTGAGCAACGACCGCATCCCAGCGGTCACGATCAATATACAATACAATCCCGACCGACAGTGCGCCAATCGCAACTGCCGCAGAGCCCGCCATACCAAGTTCGGCCATGATTGCGGCGCGGACTTCCTTCACCTTGTTCCAGATTGCAGCCATTGAGGCTCCGATACCCAGCAAGGCCCCTAGGCCAATCGTTTTCTCTGCGATCTTCTGAGCAATATCGGCGTGGTCGTTGTCGAAAACATTCTTCAGCGTGTTGAATTCAGTTTGTTTTTGCTTTGCCTGACCAAGCAAGAAGCGCGCTTCGTTGCAATTTTTGACGGTCGGGTTTGAACGAGATATCGACGAAGGGTTCGCCCGGGTCAGATGGATGCCGCTCGATGTGCCAACCCTGCATCGGGTTGTTGGATCCGCCGCCGCCAGCTCCGAATCCGGTACTGATCGCTGCCGTAATAGTGAGCGAGTCCACTTCGACCGAGTCACCGCCGCCGCCGGGCGCGCTGAAATAAGGCATGCACATCCCCTAGTTGAGGGTGCGCAACCTTAGAATTAAAAAAATGCCAACCACAATTATAAAGAAAGCTCTACAATACGTGCGGGGTAACGTCAGCCCCCCCTGGACGAACGATCGCCATGTCCACTCTCGGAACCCGCGAGCGGCTTGTCTGTGACGGTCCTCGCCATTTTGGGGCGGGAATGACGGAGAATTGGATTGGCTCTCGGGGCGCCAAACCGCCTCACCCTCCCAGCGGAAACTTCCGGTCCAGCCAGTCCAGCAGGGCGGCGTCGACCTCGGCGGGCTTCTCCTGCTGCGTCCAGTGACCGCTGCCTTTGATCAGCACCTTTTCGAGATCGCCGATCTGGTCGCCCATGCGGTCGGCCATGGACGGCGGCAGCACCACGTCGTGCTCGGCCATCAGCATCAGGCAGGGGACGCCGTCGATCCTGTTGGGCAGGCCCTCGGCCATGCGCCAGTTGCGGCTGAAGTTGCGGTACCAGTTGATGCCGCCGGTGAAGCCGGTGCGCTTGAAGGCCTCGACGAAGACGCCAAGCTCTTCGGGCGACAGGAACTGGTGAGCGTCGGTCGCCGGGTCGTAGTGAGCCAAGGCGTCCTGCAGGGCCAGGCTGCGCTGTTCGGCCGGACGCGAGGCGAAGTCCTCCTGCGTGCCCTTGGGCAGGCGCATGAAGAAGCGCAGGGTCTTCTCGACGTCCGCGCCCAGCTGGGCGTCGGCCACGCCCGGTTTCTGGAAGTGGACGATGTACATGTCCTCGCCGAAGGCGTTGCGGAACATCTCGATCGGGTCGAGCGGCAGGCGCGGCACGAAAGGCGTGTTCAAACCGACGACGCCCGCGACGCGGTCGGGGTGCAGCAGCGGCATGGCCCAGACGACGATGCCGCCCCAGTCGTGGCCGACGAAGATGGCCTTGTCCGCGCCCAGGTGATCGAGCAGACCGACGAGGTCGCCCGTCAGGTGCTCCATGTCGTAGGCCTCGACCGCCTCGGGACCGGGCGTGAGGCCGTAGCCCCGCTGGTCGGGCGCGATCACCCAGCGTCCCGCCGCGGCCAGGGCCGCGATCTGGTGGCGCCAGGAGAACGCCAGCTCCGGAAAACCGTGGCAGAAGACGATGGGGACGCCGCCGCGCGGTCCGGCTTCGTAATAGGCCATGCGGACGCCATTGACGTCGGCGAACTGGGGCGCGGGCAGGGGTGTCATGAGCGGGCGTCTCCCTCGGCGTTCTTATATGATTGGCGTTCACCTTGAAGCGCCGACCAGAAGCGCGCAAGCCATGCGCGAGAATTCGCCATTGAGTATTTCATCGTGCGCGAACACGCGTAAAAAGCGTCGATGACCGAAGCGCCTCCGCCGCCCCCCGCCGTTCCCTGGCGACTTGTCCTGCTGCTGGGCGCTCTGACGGCCTTCGCGCCGATGTCGATCGACATGTACCTGTCCAGTCTGCCGTCGATTGGGCGCACGCTGCACGCGGGGGCGGACCAGACACAGGCTACGCTGGCCGCCTTCTTCGCGGGCATGGCGATCGGCCAATTCGTCTATGGACCGGCCTCGGACCGCCTGGGCCGCCGGCCGCCTTTGCTGATCGGGATTGGCGTCTTCCTCGCGGCGTCGGTGGTCTGCGCCCTGGCGCCGAACATCGAGACCCTGATCGCCGCCCGGTTCGTCCAGGCCTTGGGCGGATGCGCCGGCGCGGTGGTTGCCCGGGCGGTGGTCCGCGACCGCTTCAGCCAGACCGATACGGCCCGGGTGCTGTCGTTGATGATGCTGATCATGGGTTTGGCGCCGGTGTTGGCGCCGCAGCTTGGCGGCCTGGTCCAACTGGTCGCTGGCTGGCGCGGCGTGTTCTGGACCCTGGTTGTCTTCGCCGTGGTGATCGGCGCCTGGGTGATGTTCGGCCTGCCGGAGTCGCGCTCGGCGGAGACCGCCGCCCAGGCCCGCGCCGAGCACCCGCTTCGCGCCTATGTCGCGCTGTTCGGCATGAAGCGGCTGGTGGGTTACGCCCTGGCCGGGGCGCTGAACGGGGCGGTGCTGTTCACTTACATCTCGACCGCGCCGGATCTGGTGATGGGGACCTACGGCCATACGCCGATGACCTTCAACCTGATCTTCGCGCTGAACGCCGTCGGCATCATCGGCGCCAGCCAGGTCAATCGCTGGCTGCTGCGGCGATCGACGCCCGACCAGGTGCTGCGCAAGGCCAGCGCCGCTTCGATCGTCGCCGCCTTGTTGCTGACGCTGGCCGCCTGGACCGGTTGGGGCGGCCAGTGGACCGTGCTGCCGCTGCTGTTCGCGGCCTTGTCGGTCTATGGCCTGATGGGCGGGAACACCATGGCCGGCGCGCTGAGCGTCGATCCGCGCCGCGCCGGCTCGATCTCGGCCCTGATGGGCTCGGCCTCGTTTGGGGCTGGCGCCCTGGCCTCCTGGGCCGGCGGCGTCCTGCACGACGGCACGGCCAAGCCCGTGGCGGCGGTGATGTTCGCCTGCCTGGTCGGCTCGTCGCTGGCGATCTTCTTCGTGGCCCTGCCGGGCGGAGCGAAGGTTCAGGCCTGATCCCGCAAGGTGAAGGCCCGCCAGGCCAGCAGCGCCCAGCCGATCATGAACGACACGCCGCCGATCGGCGTGATCGCCCCCAGTACGCGCGGCGCGCCCAGCGCCATGGCGTAGAGCGAGCCGGCGAAGATCAGGCTGCCGACAAGGAAGAGCGCGGCCGCCGCGCCCATCCCCTTGGCGCCGGCGCGATGCAGGCCGAAGGCCGCGAACACCGCCAGGGCGTGGGCCATCTGATACTGCGAGCCGATGCGCAGCCACTCGGCCGCCTTGGGATCATGGACGCCATGCGCGCCAAAGGCCCCGAAACCCACCGCCAGCAGTCCGCTGACCGCCGCCAGACCCGTCCAGGTTCTAGGTGTCCACCCGCTCATCGCCTTGACGCTCCGGAAACGTTGCAATCGTGCGGCGCGACCTTAACGTTGTTCATCTGGACGTAAAGCGGCGTCGCCAGAACGCCGCGCGATCTAGGGGAGGACGGCATGGCGCTCACCTGGGGCGACGATTATCCGATCCATCAGACGCCCGAGCCCGTGGCCTACGCCGGCACGGATCGGAACTTCTATGATCGCTATTTCTTCAACGGCTACGCGGCGTCAGGTGACGGGGACGACCTGTTCTTCGCCGCGGCCTTCGGGGTCTATCCGCACCTCAACATCGCCGACGCGGCCTTCTGCGTGATGAAGGACGGCAAGCAGGTCAATCTGCACGCCAGCCGCTGGCTTGAGATGGAGCGGATGGACCTGACCGTCGGGCCGATCGCCATCAGCGTGATCGAACCGCTGAAGCGTCTGAAGCTGACGGTGAGCGCGCCCGAGCAGGGGATCGCCGCCGAGATCGTCTTCGAGGGCCGCGCCTTTCCGATCGAGGAGCCGCGCTTCGTTCGCCGCAACGGCCCGCGCGCCTTCATGGACTACACCCGCCTGACCCAGAACGGCCGCTATTCCGGCTGGATCGAGGTCGATGGCGTGCGCTCAAGTGTCGACGGCTTCGTCGGCACGCGGGACCGCTCCTGGGGCGTGCGGCCGGTGGGCGCGCGCGATCCTCAGGATCTGGCCCCGCCGGTTCTCCCGCAGTTCTTCTGGCTGTGGGCGCCGTGCAATTTCGAGGACGGCGGGCTCTTCTTCCACACCAACGACGACGAGCTGGGTCGGGCCTGGAACCGCCGGGCTTTGTGGCTGGAGGACGGCGGCCGCGAGCTGGAGTTCGGCGGTTTCGCGCAGGCCTCCTACGCCATCCAGTGGAAGAGCGGCACGCGCCACGCCCGCGCCGCCACGCTGGATTTCGGCGCCGACGGGACGACGACGGTCGAGCCAAAGCGCGAGTTCTTCATGCTGGGCCTCGGCTACACCCACCCCACCTGGGGGCACGGGCTGAACCAGGGCAAGCTGAAGGTCGAGCGCGAGGACTTTGTCGCCGCCGACCTCGACCGCGCCGTTCCCCAGCACCTGCACGTCCAGGCCCTCAGCGACGTGACCTATGTCGACGGCGCGGGGCGGACACGAAAGGGGCGGGGGGTCTTCGAGCAGCTGGCGATCGGCCCGCACGCGCCGTCCGGCTTCGCCTCGATCCTGGACATGGCCCCATGAGCCTCGCCGAACGCCTGGAGGCGTATCTGTCGCGCGTGTGGGGCGAGGCCGTCACGGTCGTCGACCTCTCGCGCATCCCCGGCGGAGCCAGCCGCGAGACCTATCGGTTCAGCGCCCGGACGGCGAAGGGCGAACGGCCGCTGATCCTGCGCCGCGACCCGCCCGGCAGCCTGATCGAGACCGACCGCAATCAGGAATATCTGGCCTTCGAGAGCTTCCACGACCGGCTTCCCGTGCCGCGTCCCGTTGCGATGGAGGCCGAGGGCGCGGAGCTGGAGCGGCCGTTCTTCATCATGGAGCGGGTCGAGGGCGGGGCCGCCGCCTCGCCGTTCACCGTCGCGCCCTACGGCGAGCATGCGCGGACCATCGGCGAACAGTTCTTCTCGATCCTGGGGACGATCGCCGCCGCCGATCCCGCCGCGCTCCCCCTGGCGAAGGCCGCCGACGCGCCCGCGCCGGACGCTTGCTGGAAGATCGCGCTGGACCATTGGGCGGGCGTGATCGAGGCCGACCAGCAGCATCCGCAGCCGATCGTCTGGGCGGCGATCCGCGCCCTGCGCCGTCGCCCGCCGCCGCCGGCCCAGGCGATCCGCGTCGTGCATGGCGACTATCGGACCGGCAACTTCCTGCACGACGGCGCGGGGAAGATCCTGGCGATCCTGGACTGGGAGATGGTCCACCTGGGCGATCCGCTGGAGGACCTGGGCTGGGCGCTCGATCCGCTGTGGGGCCACTACGAGGCCGACAAGGTCGCCGGCATGCTGCCGCGCGAGGAGGCCCTGGCGATCTGGAAGAGGGCCAGCGGCCTCGAGGTCGACGAGGCGGCCCTGGCCTGGTGGAGCCTGTTCAACGCCGTGAAGGGCCAGGCGATTTGGACCTCGGCGGCCAAGGAATACCGCGACGGCGGCTTCAAGGATCCGGTGCTGGCGATCTCGGGCTGGTACACCGCCCGCCGCCACGACGAGATCCTGGCCGAGGCCTTGCTGAAATGGGAGGGCCAAGCCTTGGAGAGACCGCGATGACGCCCAGCCTGCCCGACATCCTGGTCGGCAACTTCATGTGCATGATCGACCCGCCGCCGCCCGAGCAGCAGGGCGAGTTCATGGCCGGCAAGGTCGCGGTGGTGGCGCTGTTGTCGCTGCTGGCCGCCCAGGAGGGCGAACGCGGCGTCGCCGCGCGGGTGACCGAAAACGCCGCGATCCGCGCGCTGCTGGACGAGGCGTCCGGCGACTATGAGGTCGAGGCCGCCGCCGGAACCGACGAGCTGTCGCTGGCGGCGCTGGACGCGGCGAACGCGCGTCTGCGCTCGGCCCTGATCCGCCTGCATGAGGCGGTGGAGGCCAGGGGCGACACCGCGCGGCATCGCGCGATCCTGCGGTTCTACGCCCGGATGGCCGACCTTCGCCGGCTGGACATGCCGCCGCTGCCGGGACGCTGAACCGCTACTTGTGCCGGTTGTGCTTGGCCATCTCCTCTGGACTGATGTCCAGAGGAGCGGGGGCGGCGGCGTTGTAGGCGCCGGTCTCGTTGAGGTCCATCACCACGCTGCGGTGGCCTTCCCAGATCATGTGCAGGGCGACGTAGAACACGATGGCGAGGCCGACGAAGCCGATCCAGCGGTGCTTGTGCAGCAGGTTGGCGATGGCGCTGGCGGCCAGGCCCATCAGGATGATCGACAGCAGCAGGCCGAAGACCAGGATGGCCGGATGCTCGCGGGCCGCGCCGGCCACGGCCAGCACGTTATCCAGCGACATCGAGACGTCGGCGATCAGAACCTGGACGAAGGCTTGTTTGAAAGACTTCGCGGGACGGGCGCGCGGCTCGGTGCTGGGATCGGAGTCGACCATGGCCACGGCGTCGGCCTGGTCGTGCGAGGCCTGCTCGCGCAGTTCGCGCCACATCTTCCAGCAGACCCACAGCAGCAGGAAACCGCCGGCCAGGAGCAGGCCGATGACGCCCAGCAGCCAGGTGGTGATCAGGGCGAAGCTGATCCGCAGCACGACCGCCGCGCCCAAGCCGTAGAGAATGACCTTCTTGCGATCCTTGACCGGCAGGCCGCCGGCCGCCAAGCCCACGGCCACGGCGTTGTCGCCGGCCAGGACGAGATCGATCATCAGGACTTGCAGGAAAGCTGTCAGCGGTCCCTGAAAGCCATCCAAGTGGGCCATCAACGTGTCGAACATGCGCCCTCAATGGGATGACGCGCGGGTCGATGCAAGACGCAAAAGGCCGCGCCGGACCTAAACGCGCCTTGTCGCGGATCGGCGGCGCCGTGCAAACCATCGCACGAGCGCGACCAGCGCGAGCAGGCTCGGCAAAAGCAGGATCAGGCCGAGGTCGTGGCGCTTCGCGGGCTTGGGCGGCGGCCTCTCCCGCGCCGGGAGACCGGACCGTGGCGGCTTCGTCAGGGGCTCGCCGACCGTCGTCGGCTGGTCGGGCGTGACAGGCGGGGGAGGCGGGGTCACCGTTTGCGTCGCGACGGGTCGCGCCCGCGCTAGTCGGGACTGGGTTTCGGCCGTGGAAGCCTGGGCGAGGCCGCCCTGAGCCCCGACCACGGCCGCCGCCAGAACGACGAGGAGCCTCCGCACGGGCGCGAAACGCCTAGACCGCCGCCTTGCCGCGCGGCTTGGACGCTTCATAGAGCGCGATCGCCGCGGCCGCCGAGACGTTGAGGCTTTCGAAGCCGCCCGGCATCGGGATCTTGCCCAGCACGTCGCAGTGCTCGGCGACCAGTCGGCGCACGCCTTCGCCTTCCGAGCCGAGGACCAGCACCGTGGGGCCGCCGTCCAACACCTCGTCCAGGGTCTGTTCGGCCTCGCCGGCCAGGGCCACGCCGCGCCAGCCGAGCTCGGCCAGCTCCTCGAGCGCGCGGGAGAGATTGACCACGCGCGCGTAGGGCACCTTGTCCACGGCGCCGACGGCGGTCTTGGCCAGCACGCCGGTCAGGGCGGGGGCGTGGCGGTCCTGCAGGATGACGCCCTTGGCGCCGAACGCGGCGGCCGAGCGGAAGATCGCGCCGATATTCTGCGGGTCGGTGATCTGGTCCAGCATGACCAGGAAGCCTTCGCCCGAAGCCGCCAGTTCAGAGATCGACAGCGACTCGGGCTCGTCGATCTTCAGCGCCAGGCCCTGGTGCACGGCGCCCTGGGGCAGGTGCTTGGCGATCTCCTGGCCTTCCATCACCTGCAGGCAGGACAGTTTCTGCAGGTCGGGGGCGAGTCGCTTGGCCCGATCCGGGGTCGCCAGAAGGCGCTTGGGGGCGGGGCGATGAGGGTTCGAAAGCGCCGCCTCGACGGCGTGAGTCCCCCAAATCCAGTCCTTGGCGTCGCCTTGGCCTCTGGAAAAGTCGTTTTGTTTCCGGGGCTTGGAACGAAAATCGCGTCCTTGTGCAGAAGGGCGTTTCCGGTCGTTGCGTTCGGAATGAGAGGACACTATAAGACGCGCTCCGATTTGGGGCCCCGAGGGCTTCTCGGCCAGCCGGCGCTGCTCTTAGCATCGTCCGTCACCGGTCCAAGAAGCTTTTGTTTCGCATCGGCGTTTGACGGCTTGCCGTCGCTCGTCGAAGCGGATAAAGGCCGCCGGCTTCGGAACTCCATCGCGTGCTTGGGGGAATGTCCCGAGTGGCAAAGGGGGGGGACTGTAAATCCCCTGGCGTAAGCCTTCGTAGGTTCGAGTCCTACTTCCCCCACCATGCGCGCGATGAGTTCTGAAGGCAGGTGAGGGCGTCCCAGAGCCAGAGACCGGGAGCCGACGCGACCCCGCAAGCTTGGCGGGTATAGCACAATGGTAGTGCAGCAGCCTTCCAAGCTGAGGATGCGGGTTCGATTCCCGCTACCCGCTCCAGCTCCCCGAGAGTTATTCCCAACAACCCAGCCGCCGGCGCGAAGGTAGAGACGATGGCCAAGGAAAAGTTCGAACGTACTAAGCCGCACTGCAACATCGGCACCATCGGTCACGTTGACCATGGCAAGACGACCCTGACGGCCGCGATCACGATCGTGCTGGCGAAGACGGGCGGCGCGACCGCCAAGAACTACGCCGACATCGACGCCGCGCCGGAAGAAAAGGCCCGCGGCATCACGATCAACACCGCGCACGTCGAGTATGAGACGCAAAACCGTCACTACGCTCACGTCGACTGCCCCGGCCACGCCGACTACGTGAAGAACATGATCACCGGCGCCGCCCAGATGGACGGCGCGATCCTGGTGGTGTCGGCCGCCGACGGCCCGATGCCGCAGACCCGCGAGCACATCCTGCTGGCCCGTCAGGTCGGCGTGCCGGCCCTGGTCGTGTTCATGAACAAGGTCGACATGGTCGACGACGAAGAGCTGCTCGAGCTCGTCGAAATGGAAGTTCGCGAACTGCTGTCGAGCTACCAGTTCCCGGGCGATGACATTCCGATCGTCAAGGGCTCGGCCCTGGCCGCCGTCGAAGGCCGCGACGCCGCCATCGGCGAAGACCGCATCCTCGAGCTGATGACGCAAGTCGACGCCTACATCCCGCAGCCGGAACGCCCGGTCGACCTGCCGTTCCTGATGCCGGTCGAAGACGTGTTCTCGATCTCGGGCCGCGGCACCGTGGTCACCGGTCGCGTCGAGCGCGGCATCGTGAAGGTCGGTGAAGAAGTCGAAATCGTCGGCATCCGTCCGGTCCAAAAGACCACCTGCACGGGCGTCGAAATGTTCCGCAAGCTGCTGGACCAAGGTCAAGCGGGCGACAACGTGGGCGTGCTGCTGCGCGGCACCAAGCGTGAAGACGTCGAGCGCGGCCAAGTGCTGTGCAAGCCGGGCTCGATCACGCCGCACACCAAGTTCGTGGCCGAAGCCTACATCCTGACCAAGGAAGAAGGCGGCCGTCACACCCCGTTCTTCACCAACTACCGTCCGCAGTTCTACTTCCGCACGACGGACGTGACGGGCATCATCAAGCTGCGCGAAGGCGTGGAAATGATCATGCCGGGCGACAACGCCGAGCTGGACGTCGAGCTGATCACCCCGATCGCCATGGAAGAAAAGCTGCGCTTCGCCATCCGCGAAGGCGGCCGCACCGTCGGCGCCGGCGTCGTCTCGAAGATCGTCGAGTAATCGAACGGTCTTAGCGACAGCTAGACAATGCGAAGGCCCCGGAGAGCAATCTCCGGGGCCTTTTGCTATGGGGCATGCGGAATCCCTCTCTTTGGAGAGAGGGATTTCGCGTGGACGCCCATCCACTCACGAGCGTCCAGCGCATCCCGCCCCAACAATCTCAACGCCTTACGCCCCTAACCCACGAGCGCCGCCAAAATCGACGCATCGCTCCCAAAACCGCCCGCATACTTCTTCTCGCCCCGTCGCGGGGGAGGGCGTTCAGCTGGCGACCGAACGAGCGGCGGGGGTGATCGAGCGGGAAGCGCTGGTCGTGGCCTTTGGGCCGCCTTCGCGACGGATTCGGACGGGCTCCCTGAAACATCGGGACGAAAGCCGGATCCCGAAGGAGACAGGCGCGGCAGGCGCGGGCTGAAATCGCCCGCGTGGTCCGGAGGGAACGCATCTTCCTCTGCCCGCCCAGGGCCTCTTTCGAAAGCGGGTTAAAACCCCGCGCGTCGAAGGCTCTGGAGCACAGGTCACGCGGAGCGCTCTGGCCTCGGCCGAAACGGTACTCCATCAAACACTCATCCGGGCCCTGCCCGGACGCTCCGCCGCCTCCCCAAGCCCGCCGGATCCACCGGCGGAAGGGCGCCTTTTCGCGCCCGCCTCCAGGCCAAAGAAAAGGCGGGCCCCGCGAGGAGCCCGCCCGTCGAGTTGGGGTGGAAGTCGTAAGCCCTAGAACTTGGCCTTCACCGCCACGAAGAAGCGGCGGCCCAGCACGTCGTAGGTCGACGGGTCGGTGTTGGCCTGGACGTAGGACGAGAAGTAGGGCGGCTGCTTGTTGGTCAGGTTGGTGACGCCGCCGCGGATCGAGTAGGTGTCGTTGACCTTCCACGAGGCGTTCAGGTCGTAGTAGTTGACCGCCCCGATCTTCTCGCTGGCGTCGGCCGCGTCGACCATGTTCCCGATGTAGCGCCAGCGCGCGCCGATCTCGACCGGACCGATCAGGTAGCTGACCGAGGTGTTGTACTTCCACTCCGGATGGGAGACGGCGGTCGAGCTGATCTGGGTGTTGCCGATCGTGCCCTTCAGCTCGATGAAGTCCTCGCCCGGCAGGCTCTGGACCTTGAAGCTGTCGAGATAGGTGCCGATGACGTTGACCTTGATCGCGCCGTAGCGGTCGTCGAGGCCGACGGCGCCCAGGCCAAAGCCCCAGTCGACCTGGAAGTCGACGCCCGTGGTCTTGTACTCGGCCAGGTTCAGGTTGGTCAGGGTCAGGGTGTCGATCTCGCCCGTCTCGCTGTTCCGCTTGAACAGGCTGCAATAATAGTTGCTGGTCGAGCCGGTCGGGTTGCCCTCGGCCGAGTAGCACTTGTCGAGCGCCGTGGCGGCGTCGATCGTGCCGATCGCGTTCTTGATGTCGATCGAATAGTAGTCGACCGACAGCGACAGGCGCTCCAGCAGCGGATGGTCGATGCGCGGGGTCCAGACGGCGCCGACGCTGTAGGTATTGGCCGTCTCTTGGCGCAGGTCGGGATTGCCGCCGCTCAGCGCGTTCACCTGGGTGTTGGCGTAGGTGTAGCTGTCGATGATCGCCGACGGCACGCCCTGGGCCAGGCAGAGAGCGCGGACCGTCGAGGCGTTGGAGCCGGCGCGGTAGGTGCTGTTGTAGGCGCAGGGGTCCTCGGTGATCGAGGGGTAGCCCTGGTTCTGGGGCGAGTAGAGCTCGCCGATCGACGGGGCCCGCACGGCGCGTTGATAGCCGCCGCGGATGCGGAAGCCTTCCACGACCTCCCAGTCGCCGTCCAGCTTGTAGGCGTTGACGTCGCCGACGGTGTTGTAGTCCGACAGGCGGTAGCCGACGTTCAGGTCGAGGGCCTTGATGAACGGCAGGTCCTTCAGGACCGGGACCAGCAATTCGCCGTACAGTTCCTTGACGTTGGTCGAGGCGTCGATGGCGTCCTGGGCGTTGAAGCCGACGACGTCGCCGGTCGACAGCAGGCTGTCGGGCTCGAACAGGTAGGTGTCGCGCTTATAGCTGGCGCCGATGGCGGCGCGGACCTCGCCGGCGGGCAGGTCGAACAGGCCGCCTTGCAGGTTGGCCTCGACCACCTGCTGCTCGGCGACCGTGCGGTTCTTGGTTTGGCGCGAGATGTACGAGCGGCAGGCCGCCGACAGGGCGTTCAGGCCGAACGGGTCATAGCCGCCTTCGCAGAGGCTGGCGCCGCCGTCCGAGGCGTTGAGCAGGGTCTGGACCGCCGAGTGGCTGATGTTGCCCGACTGGGTCTCGTTCTGCTCCGAGCGGCCGTACGAGGCGAAGACGTCGTACGTCCAGTCCTTGAACCCGATGTCGCCGCGCACGCCGCCGGCGATCTGGAACACGTTGAAGGTGGTGTCCGAGACGCGCGGGCCGACGTCCGTGAAGCGCTTGCGCAGCAGGAAGCTGGCGTTCGGGTTGGCGCGGCTGGCGAGCAGGGTGGCCAGATCCGCCGGGATGAACGGGTTGGTCACCGGCACGCTGAAGCCGGTCGAGCTGGCGGCGGGCGCCGGGGCCAGGACCGTCGTGGAATCATAGTGCGTGAAGTTGAACGAGCCGTAGAACTGGGCGTGCTCGTTGATCTGATAGTCGGTCGCCGCATAGGCGTTGTAGCGCTTCAGCGGCAGCTGCAGCAGGTTCAAGGCGCCGGTGTTGTAGGTGCCGTTGACCGGGATCGTCGAATAGTCGATCGCGGTCGAGCCCTTGTAGTTCACGCCGTTGTAGAACAGCGTGCCGTCGTCGTTGAAGCCGAGATTGGCGCTGGCCTTCACCGTGCCGGCGGCGATGCCGTACTTGGCGAACACCGCGTTGATGGCGGCCTGGCTGGGCAGGTTGGTGCCCGTGGCGTCATAGCGGCCGTACGGCGTGGTCGAGGACGCGCCCGAGATCTTCGAGAAGTCGCGAGCGGCGTTGTAGACTTGGCCGCGTTCCGAATAGCTGAGCGAGAAGACGGCGTGGCCGCGATCCTCGGCGTACTTGCCGCCGGCGGTCAGGGCCAGGGACTTCTCGCGGCCGTCACCCTCCTCGGTGACGCCATATTGAGCGTCCAGTTGCAGGCCGGTGAAGTTGTTGTTGAGCTTGAAGTTGACGACGCCGGCCAGGGCGTCGGAGCCGTAGGTCGCCGAGGCGCCGCCCGAGATCACTTCGATGTTCTGGATCAGCGCGGCCGGGATGATGTTGACGTCGACCGTGCCGTCCGAGTTCGAGGGCACAACGCGGTGGCCGTCCATCAGGATCATGGTGCGGGCCGTGCCCAGGCCGCGCAGGTCGATGTTGGCCTGGCCGCCGTTCGACGGGTTGTTCGACGTGCTGCTGACCGACGGCACGAACTGCGGCATCTGGTTCAGGATCGTGTCGACGGTGACCGAGCCCAGCTTCTCGATATCGGCTTTGCCGACCGTGACGATCGGGCTGTCGGAGGAGTAGTCGCGGCGCGCGATGCGCGACCCCGTGACGACGATCTCCTCGACGGCCGTGGCGCTGGCGCCCGTGTCGGTCTGGGCGTGGGCGACCACGGGGGCGGCGTTCAATAGAAGCACGAGGGCGGATGCGCCCCCAAGATACTGGATCTTGAGCATAGGACTGTCCCCTAACGCGCCGTCTTTGCGGAAGACGGCCAAAAATCAGCGAAAAGGTGTTCGCGATGCGCAGAGGGCTAGGAGGCGTCTGTGTCCCGATTGTGGGGGTTTGTTAGTCGCTGACTGGCCGCCGATGTAGAGACGGCGACGCGTTGATAGCGAAGGCAATAAATGACGAGCTTAGTGTCTCCGGCGACGCGAAGAGATATGCCGCGCCGCGAAGGTGAGGAATTTTTTCAGCAGGATTTCAATTGTAACGGCGAGATTTGTGCTTTTGAGGTCACGGGCGTCATTCAAATGTCATCACGCCGCCGCGACGCCGTGCGGATTTCGAAGGCGCGCTAGCCCTCGACGAACCGGGGAATGGGCCCGACCTGCGGGGTCTGATCAGGCAGCTCCACGAACTCTTCGTCGATGAAGCACCAGCCCCAGCCCTCGGGCGGGTCATAGCCCTCGATGATCGGATGGCGGGTCGCGCGGAAGTGGGCGCTGGCGTGCTTGCTGGGGCTGTCGTCGCAGCAGCCGACATGGCCGCAGGTCCGGCAGAGGCGCAAGTGCACCCACCAGCCGCCGGTCTTCAGGCATTCCTCGCAGCCCTTGGCGCTGGGCGTGACCAGGCGGATCGCGTCGCCGTGCATGCAGGTCATCGGCGCGCTCCCTACGCGTTGGCCAGATAGGCGTGGATCGCCGCGACGGCCTGGGCGCCTTCGCCGACGGCGGCGGCCACGCGCTTGACCGAGCCGGCCCGGACGTCGCCGATCGCGAACACGCCCTTGCGGCTGGTCTGCAGCAGGGGGTGGCCGGGCGCGAGGTCGGTTCCGGTCCGCACGAAGCCGTGGTTGTCCAGCTCGACCTGGCATTGCGATAGCCAGCCGGTGTTGGGCGCGGCGCCGATGAACAGGAAAAGGTGGCTGATGGCGCGGGCGGTCTCCGCGCCGCCGGGACCGCGCCAGCGGATGCTGGACAGCTGGCCGCCTTCGCCCTCCAGGGCGACGACTTCACTGCGGACGACAACCTCGATGTTGGGCGTGCTCTCGATGCGGTCGATCAGGTACCGCGACATGGTCGCCGCCAGGCTTTCGCCGCGCACGATCATCCAGACCTTCTTGACCTGGCTGGAGAGGTAGACGGCCGCCTGTCCCGCCGAATTGCCGGCGCCGACCAGGGCGACTTCCTGCCCCGCGCACAGCTTGGCCTCGAGCGGCGAGGCCCAATAGTGGACGCTGGCGCCCTCGAACTGGTCGAGGTTTTCGACATCCAGACGGCGATAACGGGCGCCGCTGGCGATCACCACCGTCCGGGCCTGGGCCTTCTCGCCGCTGACCAGGGCCAGGCGATAGCGGTGCAGGCCGTCGTCCTCGCAGGCCAGGGAGGCGACCTCGTCGGGGATGGCCAGTTCGGCGCCGAACTTCTGGGCCTGGCCATGGGCGCGGCCCATCAGGGCCATGCCGGAAATCCCGGTCGGGAAGCCCAGATAGTTCTCGATCCTCGCCGAGGCCCCGGCCTGGCCGCCGAAGGCGCGAGTATCCAGCACCAGCACCGACAGGCCCTCGGACGCCGCGTAGACGGCGGTGGCCAGGCCCGCGGGCCCGGCGCCGACCACGGCGACGTCATAGACCTTGCTCTCGTCGATCGGCCCGACCAGGCCGATGCAGCGGCCCAGCTGGTGGTTGGTCGGCTGGCGCAGGATCGAGCCGTTCGGACACAGGACGATCGGCAGCTCGCTCTCGTCGACCTCGAAGCGCTGGATCAGCACCTTGGCGCAGTCCATCTGGTCCGGGTCGAGGTTCTGATAGGGGTGGCCGTTGCGGGCCAGGAAGCCGGCCAGGCGGATGACCTCGGCGTCGGCGGCGCGGCCGATGATGATGGGCCCGCCGGCGCCGGTCTCGATCAGGCTGACCCGGCGCAGGATCAGGGCGCGCATGATCCGCTCGCCCAGTTCGGCCTCGGCCACGAGCACGGCGCGCAGGCGGTCGGGCGGGATCAGCAACGCCTCGACCTCGGTCAGGGCGGTGACGTCGACCAACGAGGGGCGGCCGGACAGCTGGTTGATCTCGCCGACGAACTGGCCGGGATCGTGCTCGACGATCGGCTGGCTCTCGCGATTGGCGTCGCGGCGGGTGATGGCCACGCGCCCCTCCAGCACGACGAACAGGCCGGGCGAGGCGACGCCCGCCGTGGCCAGGGCCTCGCCGGCCTTGGCCTGGACGACTTGGCCGAAGCGGCGCAGGCGGTCGATCTCCTCCGGCTCCAGCCGGGGAAACATCTGAGCGCGACGGGTTTCTAAGGTGGTGCTGGCCATTACCGGAGATTGCGCCAGGAATGACGTTTGGTCATCGGCGGATCGATGACGGTTTTGAACAATCGTGTCGTAACGTCATCGGCTGTACCGCCCGGCGCCCACGGAGTAGGCTTCCAGGCATGTCGCGTTCCGCCATTGCTCCCCGCCCCGCCGTCCAATGGCGCGCCGATCAGGCCGCGCGACCGTTCGAGCGGATCACGCCGCGGGAGACGGCGGTGGGCCTGTCGTTCGACGGTCGTCCGCACACGGTGCTGATGGCGACGCCGGAGAACCTGGGTGAGCTGGCGCTGGGCTTCGTGGTCACCGAAGGCGTCGCCAAGGCGGGCGACGTGACGGCGGTCTCCATCAAGGAAGAAGAGCAGGGCGTCCTGGTCGACGTCGCCTTCGCGCCCGGCGTCCTGGCCCGCAAGGCCCGGCCGCGCAATCTCGAGGGGCGGTCCAGCTGTGGTCTTTGCGGCGTCCAGCGCCTGGCCGACGCGGTCCGGCCGCTGCCGGCGGTGGAGGAGGGCGTCTGCATCCGGCACGAGGCGATCCCCATCGCGCTGGCGGCGCTGGAGGAACAGCAAGCCCTGGGCCGCCTGACCCGGGCGACCCACGCGGCCGCCTTCTTCACGCCGGAGGCTGAGCTTGTCCTGGTCCGTGAGGACGTCGGCCGTCATAACGCGCTCGACAAGTTGGCCGGCGCCATGGCGCGAGACGGGATCGACGCCGCATCGGGCTTCGTCGTCGTCACCAGTCGCTGCTCGTTCGAGATGGTCGAAAAGACCGCCCGGATGGGCTGCCCCATCCTGGTCGCGGTGTCGGCGCCGACCGACCTGGCGGTCGCCAAGGCGGATGAGGCCGGGATCACCTTGGTCGCCCTCGCGCGTTCCGACGGTCACGCGGTATTCGCCGGCGGGAAGCGACTGATCGAAGCCCAAGCGGAGCTGGTCTGATGGCGAACGAAAAGGCGCCGGGTGTTCGCCCTTATCGCCATCCGGCCGGCGGCTGGGATGCACTGAAGGCGGTCGCCGGCGCGCTGATCGATCAGGAGACCGTTGTCGAGGGCGGCAAGACCTTGTTGCGGGCCAACCAGCCGGAGGGCTTCGATTGCCCCGGCTGCGCCTGGCCCGATCCCAAGCACACCTCATCGTTCGAGTTCTGCGAGAACGGCGCCAAGGCCGTGGCCTGGGAGGCGACGTCCAAGCGGGCGACGCCAGAGGTCTTCGCCCAGCACACGGTCAGCGAGCTTCTCACCTGGAGCGACCATGAGATCGAGGACCTGGGCCGGCTGACCGAGCCCATGGCCTATGATCCCGCCGATGACCGCTACAAGGCCATCACCTGGGACGAGGCCTTCGCGCGGACCGGGGCGGCGCTGAAGGCGCTAGACGATCCGAACCAGGCGCAGTTCTACGCCTCGGGTCGCGCGTCGAACGAGGCGGCGTTCCTGTACCAACTGCTGGGGCGCCGGTTCGGGACCAACAATTTTCCCGACTGCTCGAACATGTGTCATGAGCCGACCAGCGTCGGCCTGCCGGACTCGATCGGCCTGGGCAAGGGTTCGGTCACGCTGGAAGACTTTGACCACGCCGACCTGATCCTGTGCTTCGGGCACAATCCCGGCACCAATCATCCGCGGATGATGGCGACCTTGCGCGAGGCCAGCCGGCGCGGCGCGACGATCCTGGCCTTCAATCCGTTGCGGGAACGGGCGCTGGAGCGGTTCGCCTCGCCGCAGGATCCGGTCGAGATGACGACCCTGACCTCGACCCCGATCGCCTCGGCCTATTACCAGCTGACCATCGGCGGCGACGCCTTGCTGGTTCAGGGCATGATGAAGGCGGTGCTGGCGCTGGACGCGCGGGACGGCGGGGGGCTGGACCGCGACTTCATCGCCGAGCACACCACCGGCTTCGAGGCGCTGGTCGCGCATCTGGAGGCGCTGGATTGGGCGACCATCGAGGCCGGCTGCGGCCTGCCGCGCGGGCGGATCGAGGACGCGGCCGCGACCTACGCCCGCTCCAAGGCGACGATCCTTTGCTACGGCATGGGCCTCACCCAGCACCGCGACAGTTCCCAGACCGTCCAGCAACTGGTCAATCTGCTGCTGCTGAAGGGCAATATCGGCCGGCCGGGCGCGGGGATCTGTCCGCTGCGAGGCCATTCGAATGTCCAGGGCAACCGCACGGTCGGCATCTGGGAGAAGCCTTCGGAGGCGCTGTCAGACTCGATCCGCGACGTCTTCGGCTTCGAGCCGCCCCGCGTCCACGGCCACACCGTGATCGAGGCAATCGCGGCGATGGAGCGAGGCGAGGCCAAGGTCTTCGTCGGCCTGGGCGGCAACTTCGCCGTCGCCGCGCCGGATCCGGTGCGGACCTTCGCGGCCATGCGCAGGCTGGACATGGCGGTCCACATCGCCACCAAGCCCAACCGCACGCACCTGCTGGTCGGCAAGGCTGCGCTGCTGCTGCCGTGCCTGGGGCGGACCGAACTCGACGTGCGGGCCGGCGTTCGCCAGTCGGTGACGGTCGAGGACTCGATGTCGATGGTCCACGCCTCGCGGGGCCTGAACCCGCCGGCGTCCGAGCATCTGCTGTCCGAGCCGGCCATCGTCGCGGGGATCGCGGCGGCGACCTTCGGCCAGGATCCGCTGATCGACTGGCTGGGCCTCGCCGACGACTACGACGCCATCCGCGACCTGATCGCCCGGGTCTTCCCGGTCGCCTTTGACGGTTACAACGAGAAGGTCCGCGTTCCGGGCGGCTTCCGCCTGCCGGTCGGACCCTCGGATCGGGTGTGGAAGACGGCGACGGGCAAGGCCAACTTCCTGGTCTTCGATCCGAAGGGCGGCGACCCGCGCCGGGGCGACCCGGACGTGCTGATCCTGACCACCCTGCGCAGCCATGATCAGTACAACACGACCATCTACGGCCAGAACGACCGCTATCGCGGCGTGTTCGGTCGGCGCGACGTCGTCTTCGCCAATCCCGACGACATGGCGCGGTTGGGTCTGGCGGAAGGCGATCTGATCGATGTCGGCGCGGCCTTCGACGAGAGCGGCGAGCGCGTGGTCCGCGCCTTCACGGTCGTCGCGCGGGATATCCCGCCGGGTTGCCTGGCCGCCTATTACCCAGAGACCAATGTGGTCATCGCGCTGGACGACTACGATCAGCGCTCGGGCACGCCGGCCTACAAGTCCGCGCCCGTCAGGCTCCGCAAGCATCAGGCCGAATGGCGTTCGATGACTTCCAAGTCATGACCGCGAATTAAGTCGTGGTCCGGACGAAGCATCGATAGCTTGCCCGCATCGAGATACACGCATCCGATGGGGAGCAAACCGATGCGCGCTATGACCACCCTGGCCGTGCTGGCCGCCGCCGTTTCCGCCGCGGGCGTCGCCCAGGCCGAGCCGTCCGTGAAGATCAAGGACGCCGTCGCCCGCGTCGTGGTCATTCCGGAGAACCGCCCTGACATTAAGGTGGAGTTCCTGACCACCAACGCCAGCCTGCCCCTGACGGTCCGCAACGAAGGCGACAAGGTCGTCATCGACGGCGACCTGCGGATGAGCCGGATCAACGGCTGCAACAACCGCAATGGCAAGACGTCGGTCCGGGTGCGCGGCGTCGGCGACGTGGCCTATGAGAACATTCCGCAGGTCGCCATCCGGACGCCGATGGACGTGCGCGTCGGCGCCGGCGGCGCGGTGTTCGGCGACATCGGCCGCTCGGACAGCGTCGAGCTGGGCAACGCCGGCTGCGGCAACTGGACGGTCGCCAACACCAAAGGAAAGCTGGAGGTCAGCCAGGCCGGATCGGGCGACACGCGGACGGGGTCGGCCAGCTCGGCCGAGATCAGCATCGCCGGATCGGGCGATGTCAGCACCCAGGCGATCGCGGGCGACTTCGAAGCCAATATCGCCGGCTCGGGCGACGTCTCGGCAGCGAGCATCGGCGGCAAGCTGGAAGGCAATATCGCGGGGTCTGGCGACATCACGGTCGCGGGCGGCCGCAGCCGCGCCGTCGAGGTCAGCGTGATGGGCTCGGGCGACGTCACCTTCAAGGGCGAGGCCGACCAGCTCGAAGTCAGCGTCATGGGCTCGGGCGACGTCCGCATCGCCAAGGTCAACGGCCCCATCAAGAAGCACGTGGCCGGCTCGGGCGACGTCATCATCGGCCAGTAGGCCGGCCACGCACACACATATATATATAAGAGTGAAGGCCCCGGGATCGCTCCCGGGGCCTTCTTCATGTCCGGACCTTGGGTCCAGCCTCCGCTTAGCGGACGCCGAAGCCGAACAGGTCGCCGGCCGAGATCAGGTCGGCGCCGGCGCGATCGCGGTCCTTCAGGCTGCCGCCGAAGGTGTAGCGCAGGCCCACCTTGATGGCGTCGGCGTTCAGGTCGGCCAGGTCGTCGGATTCGCTGTGCGTGTACTTGGCGAAGGTCGACCAGCCGGTGTTGGCGAACTTGTACTCACCGCCCACGTTCACGTCCCACAGGTCCGCGTTGACGTTGGTGTCGATGCGCGACCAGGCCGCGCCGGCGTCCAGGCGGAAGTTGTCGGTGACGAAGTAACGGACGTCGCCGCGCACGGTGTAGAGGTCGGCGTCCAGGTCGTTCGACTGGCCGTAGGCCGCGACGCCCGACAGGGTCACGTTCGACAGGTACTTGTGAGCTTCGCCGCCGACGGCCCAGATCGTGTCGTTGGCCGGGCGGGAGAGGGCGGTGAAGCCGCCGACGCGCCAGCTGTCGCCGATCTTGGTGGTCAGGTGGGCGGCGCCCGAGGCGACGGTGTCGTCCGACAGGTCGTTGTCCGAGATCGAGACGTCGCCGTTGGCGGTCACGGTCCAGGCGCCTTGCAGCGGGATCGCGACCGAGCCGTCGATCACGGCCGACGAGCCGTGGGCGCCGCCGATGTTGGTGTTGAGGTCGGTGTAGTTCACGGCCGCGCCGACCGAACCCACGTTCTGGGCGAAGGCCGGGGCCGAAACGGCGGCCGCGATCAGGGCGGCGGTGGCGAAGAGCTTGGTACGCATTGGGTCTATCCCCTTAGTGACTGTGGCTCCTCCGGCTGGCTGGGCGGTCGTTGTTGGGGGGAGGGGCCGCCCAGTCCGCCGGGGAGGGGCGGCATCTATGGAGGTTCGACCCCGCGCTCAAGACCATAGGCGACGCTTGCGGGGCGAATAATGCATTTTTGTGACACTTGCGGAGATGAGAATTTCGACTACGCGCAAGCGGGCGCACGTTCATTTCTTGCTTTGACCTGAGAGTGTTAAAAACCGACCGGCGTTATGTTTGCGAAGGTCTTGCGCGGAGGGGGAAGGGCGCCTATCCAGAACCCGCCCGACGACTCGAGTCCTTTCGGACGAGACAAACCGGACAGAGCGCTTGACGAAACCGATTCTGGAACGTACAAGCGCGCCTCTGTTGGACCGGCTGTGAGCTTTCGGGCTCAAACGCGGTTCGCGAGACGCCCGGACATAGCGCCGCAACCTCTTTCGGGAGGGGCGCAATATCTGGTCATCACCCCCGACAGGCGACTGTTGGGGATTTTGTTTTGCGGACGCTGCGTACGGGACCCATCTGGGTTCCGAGTTGGTCTTTGAAATGGTTCGAGACGCGGGCGCAGCCCACTAGGAAACCGAGCGATATGGATCGTCAGAACATCCGCATCCGGCTCAAGGCCTTCGATCACCGCGTGTTGGATCATTCCACGCGCGAGATCGTGAATACGGCCAAGCGCACGGGCGCGACGGTGCGGGGCCCCATCCCCCTGCCCACGCTTATCGAGAAATTCACCGTCAACCGTTCGCCGCACGTCGACAAGAAGTCGCGCGAGCAGTTCGAGATCCGTACGCACAAGCGCGTCCTCGACATCGTTGACCCGACTCCGCAGACCGTGGACGCGCTGATGAAGCTCGACCTGTCGGCCGGCGTTGACGTCGAAATCAAGCTGTAAGGAGGGCCCGCTTATGACTCTCCCCACCCAACGCACTGGCGTCCTCGCCAAGAAGCTCGGCATGACCCGCTTCTTCGACGAAGCTGGTCAGCACGTGCCGGTCACCGTCCTGTCGCTCGACGGTTGCCAGGTCACGGGCGTGCGCACCGTTGAGAAGGACGGCTATACCGCCCTGCAACTCGGCGCTGGCTCCAAGAAAGCCAAGAACACTTCGAAGGCCCTGCGCGGCCACTTCGCGAAGGCGGCCGTTGAGCCGAAGCGCGTTGTCGCGGAATTCCGCGTCGAGGAAAGCGCCCTGATCGAAGTCGGCGCCGAACTGACGGCCGACCACTTCGTCGCCGGCCAGAAGGTCGACATCCAAGGCGTCACCGTCGGTAAGGGTTTCGCCGGCGCCATGAAGCGCTGGAACTTCGGTGGTCTCCGCGCCACCCACGGTGTTTCGGTCTCGCACCGTTCGCACGGTTCGACCGGTAACCGCCAGGATCCGGGCCGTACGTTCCCGGGCAAGAAGATGGCCGGTCACCTGGGTCAAGAAACCGTCACCACCCTCAACGTCACCGTCTGGAAGGTCGACGTCGAGCGCGGCCTGATCCTGGTCAAGGGCGCTGTCCCCGGCCACGAAGGCAGCTACGTGAAGGTTCGCGACGCCGTGAAGAAGGCTCTGCCGGCTGACGCTCCGCGTCCGGGCGCCTTCCGCAAGGCTGGCGAGGCGGCTCCGGCTGCTGCTGAAACCCCCGCTGAAGAGGCCCCGGCGGCTGCGACCGAAGAGGGCGAAGGCTAATGAAACTCGACGTCATCAAACTGGACGGCGGCAAGGCCGGTTCCGTTGATCTCGACGACGCCATCTTCGGCATCGACGACATCCGCGGCGACATCCTGCAGCGCGTCGTGACCTGGCAGCTGGCCAAGCGCCGCTCGGGCAACCACAAGATTCAAGTCCGCAACGAGGTCTCTCGTACGGGCAAGAAGATGTACAAGCAGAAGGGCACCGGCGGCGCCCGTCACGGTTCGCGCCGTGCGGCCCAGTTCGTCGGCGGCGCCAAGGCCCACGGTCCCGTGGTCCGCAGCCACGCCTTCGACCTGCCCAAGAAGATCCGCGCCCTGGCCCTGAAGCACGCTCTGTCGTCGAAGGCCAAGTCGGGCTCGCTGGTCGTCCTGGACAGCGCCGTTCTGACCGAAGCCAAGACGGCCGCCCTGCGCGCCAACTTCGACAAGATCGGTCTGAAGAACGCCCTGGTCATCGCCGGTCCGGAAGTGGACGCGAACTTCAAGCTCGCCGCCCGCAACATCCCGAACGTGGATGTCCTGCCGAACGCCGGCCTGAACGTCTACGACGTGCTGCGTCGCCAGACCCTCGTCCTGACCAAGGACGCGGTCGAAGCGATCTCGGCTCGTTTCGCTGAGAAGGAAGCCGCCTAATGGCCGCCACCGCTCGCCACTACGACACGATCCTGTCGCCGGTGATCACCGAAAAGACGACCCTGCTCAGCGAGCAGAACAAGGTTGTCTTCAAGGTGTCCAACGACGCGACCAAGGACGAAATCGCCGCCGCCGTCGAAGAGCTGTTCAAGGTCAAGGTGACCAAGGTCAACACCATCGTGACCAAGGGCAAGACCAAGCGCTTCCGCGGCATCGTGGGTCGTCGCAACGACGTCAAAAAAGCGATCGTGACGCTGGCCGAAGGCCAGTCGATCGACATCACGACGGGGCTCTAAGTCATGGCCTTGAAGCAATTTAACCCGACCAGCCCCGGCCAGCGCGGCCTGGTGCTGATCGACCGCAGCGAACTTCACAAGGGCAAGCCCGAGAAGAAGCTGGTTGAAGGCCTGACCAAGTCGGGCGGTCGCGGCGGCAATGGCCGTATCGCGGTCCGTTTCCGCGGCGGCGGCGCCAAGCGCCTGTACCGTCTGGTCGACTTCAAGCGTCGCAAGCAAGGCGTGGCCACGGTCGTTCGTCTCGAGTACGACCCGAACCGCACCGCCTTCATCGCTCTGATCAAGTATCAGGCCGATGGCGAGCTGGCCTACATCCTGGCCCCGCAACGCCTGAAGGCCGGCGACGAAGTCGTCACCGGCGAGAAGGTCGACGTGAAGCCGGGCAACGCCTCGCCGCTGCGCACGCTGCCGATTGGCACGATCATCCACAACATCGAGCTGAAGCCCGCCAAGGGCGGTCAGATCGCCCGTTCGGCTGGCGCCTACGCCCAGCTGGTCGGTCGTGACGCCGGCTACGCCCAGATCCGCCTGAACTCGGGCGAGCTGCGCATGGTGCTCGACACGTGCATGGCCACCGTCGGCGCCGTTTCGAACCCCGACCACATGAACCAGAACCTCGGCAAGGCCGGTCGTTCTCGTCACATGGGCCGTCGCCCGCACGTCCGCGGTGTCGCCATGAACCCGGTCGACCACCCCCACGGTGGTGGTGAAGGCCGGACTTCGGGCGGTCGTCACCCGGTGACCCCGGCTGGTAAGCCGACCAAGGGCGCCAAGACCCGCGTCAACAAGGCCACGGACAAGTTCATCATCCGTTCGCGCCACAAAGCGAAGAAGGGCCGCTAAGCCATGACCCGCTCCGTCTGGAAAGGCCCGTTTGTCGACGGGTACCTCCTGAAGAAGGCCGATGCCGCTCTGTCGTCGGGCCGCAAGGACGTCATCAAGACCTGGTCGCGCCGCTCGACGATCATGCCGCAATTCGTCGGCCTGACCTTCGGCGTGCACAACGGCCACAAGCACGTTCCCGTGCTCGTGTCGGAAGACATGGTCGGCATGAAGTTCGGCGAATTCGCGCCGACCCGGAACTTCCCGGGTCACGCCGCCGACAAGAAGGCCAAGAGGAAGTAATCATGGCCAAGCAAAAGCAAGCTCGCCGCCTCGACGGCGCCGAAGCGATGGCCAAGGTTCGCACCCTGCGCACCAGCCCGCGCAAGCTGAACCTGGTCGCTCAGTCCATCCGTGGCCTGAACGTCCAACGCGCTCTCAACGAGCTCGAGTTCAGCCACAAGCGCATCGCTCAGGACGTCCGCAAGGCGCTGTACTCGGCGATCTCCAACGCCGAGAACAACCACAACCTCGACATCGACTCGCTGGTCGTCGCCGAGGCCTATGTGGGCAAGAACCTGATCATGAAGCGTTTCTCGCCCCGCGCTCGCGGTCGCGCGACGCGCGTTGAGAAGCCGTTCTCCGAGATCACGATCGTGGTCCGCGAACTGGGTGAGGCCGCCTAATGGGTCAGAAAGTCAATCCGGTCGGGCTGCGGCTCGGCGTGAACCGCACCTGGGACAGCCGTTGGTTCGCCGACGGCGCCCAGTACGGCAAGATGCTGCATCAGGACCTCGCGGTCCGCGCCGCCCTGAAGAAGCGCCTGTACCAAGCTGGTGTCTCGCGCATCATCATCGAGCGTCCGCACAAGAAGTGCCGCATCACGATCTATGCCGCTCGTCCGGGCGTCATCATCGGCAAGAAGGGCGCTGACATCGACAAGCTCCGCAAGGACCTGTCGGTTCAGACCGAGGGCGAAGTCCACCTGAACATCGTCGAGATCCGCAAGCCGGAAACCGACGCTCAGCTGGTGGCCGAGTCGATCGCTCAACAACTCGAGCGTCGTATCGCCTTCCGTCGCGCCATGAAGCGTTCGATCCAGTCGGCCGTGCGCCTCGGCGCCAAAGGCATCCGGATCAACGTCTCGGGTCGCCTCGGCGGCGCTGAAATCGCTCGGATGGAGTGGTACCGCGAAGGTCGCGTGCCGCTGCACACCCTGCGCGCGGACATCGACTTCGGTTTCGCCGAAGCCAAGACCACCTACGGCATCATCGGCGTGAAGACCTGGATCTTCAAGGGCGAGGTGCTGGAGCATGATCCGATGGCGCTCGACAAGCGCCTGGCCACCGAGTCCGGCCCCGCCGGCGAAGGTGGCGGCCGTGAGCGCGGCGATCGTCCCGACCGGGGCGACCGTCGTGACCGTCGCGATCGCGCCTAAGGATTAGATCGCCATGCTGTCTCCGAAGAAGACCAAATTCCGCAAGCAGTTCAAGGGCCGCATCCACGGCGCCTCGAAGGGCGGCACCCTGCTGAACTTCGGTTCGTACGGCCTGAAGGCCGTCGAGCCGGAGCGCATCACGGCCCGTCAGATCGAAGCCGCTCGTCGCGCCATCACCCGCCAGATGAAGCGTCAAGGCCGCGTCTGGATCCGTATCTTCCCGGACGTGCCGGTCACCGGCAAGCCGGCGGAAGTCCGGATGGGTAAGGGTAAGGGCGCGGTGGATTACTGGGCCGCTCGCGTGGCTCCGGGCCGCATCATGTTCGAAATCGACGGCGTGCCGGACGATATCGCGCGTGAAGCTCTCCGCCTGGGCGCCGCCAAGCTGCCGATCCGCACCCGTGTTGTCACCCGCATCGACGCGGGTGTGGCCATGGAGGCTTGAGGCTCATGAAGATCGCTGACATCCGGGGCATGACCCCCGACCAGCTGGCCGAAGCCCTGCTGAACCTGAAGAAGGAGCAGTTCAATCTGCGCTTCCAAGGCGCCACGGGCCAGGTCGAGAAGACCCACCGCTTCAACGAGATCCGTAAGGATATCGCGCGGATCAAGACCGTGCTGCGCGCCAAGGCCGCGGCTTAAGGAGAACGATATGCCCAAGCGTATCCTCGAAGGGGTCGTCGTCTCCGATAAGGGCGACAAGACCGTGGTGGTGAAGGTCGAACGGACCATCGTCCACCCCGTTCTGAAGAAGATCGTGCGTCAGTCCAAAAAGTACCACGCGCACGACGAAGCCAACGCGTACAAGGCCGGTGAAGCTATCCGCATCATCGAGTGCGCTCCGAAGTCCAAGCTGAAGACCTGGGAAGTGCTTCCCAAGGCTTCGGCTTAATCTGGAAGGTTTAGACCATGATCCAGATGCAAACTAACCTGGAAGTCGCTGACAATTCTGGCGCTCGCCGGGTCATGTGCATCAAGGTGTTGGGCGGCGCTGGCCGTCGCTACGCCAGCGTGGGCGACGTCATCGTCGTCTCCGTCAAGGAAGCCATTCCGCGCGGTCGCGTGAAGAAGGGTGACGTGCTTCGCGCCGTCGTCGTTCGCGTGAACCAGAACCTGAAGCGCAAGGATGGTTCGGTCATTCGGTTCGACAAGAACGCCGCGGTGATCGTGAACAAGCAAAGCGAGCCGGTCGGCACGCGGATCTTCGGCCCGGTTCCCCGTGAACTGCGCGCCAAGAACCACATGAAGATCATCTCCCTCGCTCCGGAGGTGCTGTAATGGCCGCTAAGATCAAGAAGGGCGACCGCGTCGTCGTTCTGGCCGGCAAGGACAAGGGCAAGCAAGGCTCGGTCCTGCAAGTCCTGCCGAAGGACAACCGCGTTGTCGTGGAAGGCGTGAACATGGTTTCGCGTCACACCAAGGCGACCCAGGCCGACCCGCAAGGCGGCATCAAGCAAAAGGAAGCCGCGCTGCACGTCTCGAACGTCGCCATCGTGGACTCCAAGGGCAAGCCCACCCGCGTCGGCTTCAAGATCGAAGGCGACAAGAAGGTGCGCGTCGCCAAGACGACCGGCGAGGTGATCAATGGCTGATCAAGCTTACGAGCCCCGGCTGAAGACCGTTTATCGCGAGCGCATCCGCGCCGCGATGAAGGAGCAGTTCGGCTACACCAACGAAATGCAGATCCCCAAGCTGGACAAGATCGTCCTGAACATGGGCATCGGCGAGGCTGTGGCTGACTCCAAGAAGGCTCAGACCGCTCTGAAGGACCTGGAAGCGATCGCCGGCCAAAAGCCCGTCGCGACCCGCGCCCGCAAGTCGATCGCCGGCTTCAAGCTGCGCGAAGGCATGGTGGTCGGCGCCAAGGTCACCCTCCGCAAGGACCGGATGTACGAGTTCCTCGACCGCCTGGTCACGATCGCGCTGCCGCGCGTGAAGGACTTCCGTGGTCTGAACGGCAAGAGCTTCGACGGCCGTGGCAACTACGCCATGGGCCTGAAGGAGCACCTGGTGTTCCCGGAAATCAACTATGACCAGATCGAACAGATCTGGGGCATGGACATCATCGTCTGCACCACTGCGAAGTCCGACCAGGAAGCCAAGGCTCTCCTGAAGGAATTCCAGTTCCCGTTCGTCAACTAAGAGAGCGGGAAGGGAAAACAAACCATGGCCAAGAAAAGCGCCGTCAACCGCAACGAAGCCGTCCGGGCTCTCGTCAAGAAGTTCGCCGAGAAGCGCGCCGCGCTGAAGGCGATCGCCAACGACGAAAGCCTGCCGCTCGAGGAGCGCTTCGAAGCTCGCCTCAAGCTCGCCAAGCTGCCGCGTAACAGCGCCGCGATCCGCATCCGCAATCGCTGCGAAGTCACCGGCCGCCCGCGCGCCTATTACCGCAAGCTGAAGATGAGCCGTATCGCGCTCCGCGAACTGGGTTCGCAGGGGCAGATCCCCGGCCTCGTCAAGTCGAGCTGGTGAGGACGATCAGATGTCGATGAACGATCCCCTGAGCGATATGATCGCTCGCATCAAGAACGCCGCCACGCGCAAGCGCTCGAAGGTGTCGACGCCGGCTTCCAAGCTGCGCGCTCGCGTCCTCGACGTGCTGGCCGACGAAGGCTACATCCGCGGCTACTCGCTGGTCGAGAAGCCCGGTGCGTTCCCCGAATTCGAGATCGAGCTCAAGTACTTCGACGGTGAGCCCGTGATCGCCGAGATCAGCCGCGTGTCCAAGCCTGGCCGTCGCGTCTATTCGTCGATCAAGGACCTGAAGCCGATCAAGAACGGCCTGGGCATCTCGATCCTTTCGACGCCGAAGGGCGTCATGTCGGACACCGCCGCACGCGACGCTAACGTCGGTGGCGAAGTCCTCTGCCGCGTCTACTAGGCGCGGGAGGGAAAGAGCATGTCACGTATCGGTAAGAAAGCCGTCGTCATCCCCTCGAACGTCACCCTGACGATCGCGGGCCAGACGGTCACGGTGAAGGGCCCCAAGGGTCAACTCTCGTGGACGATCGCCGACGAAGTCGAGCTGAAGCAAGAGGGCAATGAGCTCTCGCTGACGCCGCGCGTCGACACGAAGCGCGCCAAGGGCATGTGGGGTCTGTCCCGCACGCTGGTGGCCAACATGGTGCACGGTGTGACCACCGGCTTCGAGGAAAGCCTCGAACTGGTCGGCGTCGGTTACCGCGCGGCCATGAAGGGCACCGCCCTGAGCCTCCAACTCGGTTTCAGCCACGATGTGGACGTTGCGGCTCCGGCCGGCATCACGTTCGCCACGCCGAAGCAAACCGAAATCAAGATCGCCGGCATCGACAAGCAGGCGGTTGGTGAGATTGCCGCGAAGATCCGCCGCATTCGTCCGCCGGAACCCTACAAGGGCAAGGGCGTGCGTTATGCTGGCGAGACCGTTCGCCGCAAGGAAGGCAAGAAGAAGTAAGCCATGGCGCTCTCTCCTCGTGAATCGGCGGCCAAGCGCGCTCAGCGCGTTCGCACCCGCCTCAAGAGCCTCGCCAACGGTCGTCCGCGTCTGTCGGTCTTCCGTTCGTCGAAGAACATCTACGCCCAGATCATCGATGATGAACGCGGCGTGACCCTGGCGTCGGCTTCCACTCTGGAAGCCGAAGGCAAGGGCGCGGACAAGGATGCCGCTGCCAAGGTTGGCAAGCTCGTCGCCGAGCGCGCCATCGAAAAGGGCGTCAAGGACGTCGTTTTCGACCGTGGTGGCTACATCTTCCACGGCCGGGTGAAAGCCCTGGCTGACGCCGCGCGCGAAGCCGGCCTGAACTTCTAAGGGAACGAAAATGGCTCGTGGTGAACAACAGCGCGGTGAAGGCGGTCAACGCCGGGACCGTCGCGACCGCAACGCCCCCGAAGAGCGGGTCGACAGCGACATCGTCGAAAAGCTCGTCCACATCAACCGCGTCGCCGCCACCGTGAAGGGTGGTCGTCGCTTCAGCTTCGCCGCTCTGATGGTCGTTGGCGACCAAAAGGGCCGCGTCGGCTTCGGTCATGGCAAGGCGCGTGAAGTGCCGGAAGCCATCCGTAAGGCGACCGAAGAAGCCAAGAAGACGATGATCCGCGTTCCGCTGCGCGAATCCCGCACCCTGCACCACGACGGCGCTGGCCGTTGGGGCGCTGGCAAGGTGATGATGCGCGCGGCGCCTCCCGGCACCGGCGTCATCGCCGGCGGTCCGATGCGCGCGGTTCTCGAAACCCTGGGCGTCCAGGACGTCGTGGCCAAGTCGACGGGTTCCTCGAACCCGTACAACATGGTGCGCGCCACGTTCGAAGCCCTGAAGGTGCAATCGTCGCCCCGCCAGATCGCCGCCAAGCGCGGTAAGAAGGTTGGCGACATCCTCGGCCGTCGCGCCGACGGCGCTTCGGCGCCGGAAGCCATCGAGGGCTAAGTCATGGCTGAAGCTAAGAAAGTCACGGTGCGCCAAACCGGCAGCCCGATCCGTCGTGAAAAGGACCAGCGCGCCACGCTCGCCGGTCTGGGTCTGAACAAGCTGGGCCGCGTGTCCACGCTGGAAGACACCCCGTCGGTCCGCGGCATGATCCGCAAGGTCCAGCACCTGCTGGAAATCGTCGAGTAGTCCTCTACAAGACGCGAAATACGCCACCCCGGTGAAAGCCGGGGTGGTTTTCGTTTGAAATCCTGCTCGTTTTAGGGTTTTAAGCGCGCTCGAAATTCAACAGCCGAGTCCGGACCTCGTCCGGGCGCAGATCTCCAAGGAGAGGCACATATGACCAAGCTGAACGAACTGGCTCCCCGCGAAGGCTCGACCAAGGGCCGCATGCGCGTCGGCCGCGGCCCGGGTTCGGGCAAGGGCAAGACCAGCGGCCGCGGTGTGAAGGGTCAGAAGTCGCGTACCGGCGTCTCGATCAACGGCTTCGAAGGCGGTCAAATGCCGCTGCACATGCGTATGCCGAAGCGCGGCTTCAACAACCCGTTCCGCCTGGAGTTCGCTGAAGTGAACCTGTGGCGCCTGGAACAGGCCGTCGCCGCTGGCAAGATCAAGAAGGGCGCCGAGCTGGGCGCTGCTGAACTGGTCGCCGCCGGCGTCATCCGTCGCGAACTCGACGGCGTGAAGCTGCTGGGCAAGGGCGAGATCAAGACCGCCCTGAAGCTGACCGTCTACTCGGCCACCGAAGCCGCCATCAAGGCCGTCGAGGCCGCCGGTGGTTCGGTCACCGTGACCAAGAAGGCCAAGGCGGAAGCCGAAGCCTAAAAGGCATATGTCATCCCGCTGAGCGCCTGGCGCTGCGGGACTTCGTTTCGACCGGGATGACAGAATTTAGAGGCTCGCCGTGACATCGCGGCGAGCCTCACCTATTTGTGGCGCTCTCCTCGGATCAGCCTGATCCGGGAAACCTAATTTCAGAGCGCGATCGCCGCCGAAGCGGTATTGGCTTTCGGCTATCGCGCTCCTGAGTCGTGGGGATCTGAATGGCCTCGGCCGCCGAACAACTCGCAGCCAATATGAATTTCGCGTCGTTCCAGAAGGCGACCGAACTTCACAAGCGCATCTGGTTCACGATCATCGCCCTGGTCGTCTATCGCCTCGGCTCTTACGTTCCGATCCCCGGGATCGACGTCAACGCCTTCGCCCGGCTGTTCAACAGCAACTCCGAAGGCATCCTGGGCATGTTCAACATGTTCTCGGGCGGCGCTGTCTCGCGGATGGCGATCTTCTCGCTGAACGTGATGCCCTACATCAGCGCCTCGATCATCGTGCAGCTGATGGGCACGGTCTATCCGCCGTGGGAGAAGCTGAAGAAGGAAGGCGGGGAGGCCGGGCGCAAGACCCTCAACCAGTACACCCGCTACCTGGCCGTGGTTCTGGCCGTCGTGCAGTCGGCCTCGATCGCCATGGGCCTGGCGGCCCAGCCTGGCGTCGTCGTCGAGGGCGTGGGCCATGCGTTCTTCGTCGTCTCGACCGTCGTGGCCCTGACCGGCGGCACCCTGTTCCTGATGTGGCTGGGCGAGCAGATCACCAGCCGCGGCGTCGGCAACGGCGTCAGCTTGATCATCTTCGCGGGGATCGTGGCGCGCCTGCCGGTCGTGCTGGGCCAGATGCTGGTCCAGGGCCAGACCTCGGGCAACTACACCCCGCTGTTCCTGATCGTGATCGGCTGCGTCGCCGCCATCCTGGCCATCGTCTTCATGGAGCGCTCGCAGCGCCGCTTGCTGGTCCACTATCCCAAGCGCCAGCAAGGCAACCGCATGATCGGCGGCGAAAGCTCGTTCATGCCGCTGAAGATCAACACCGCGGGCGTCATCCCGCCGATCTTCGCCTCGAGCCTGCTGCTGCTGCCGACCACGGCCATGCAGTTCGTGCAGACCACCAACCTGCCGGCCTGGGCCTCGTGGCTGCCGGGCGTGGTGGGCGCGCTGCAGCACGGCCATCCGGCGTTCCTGATCTTCTACGCCCTGCTGATCATCTTCTTCTCGTTCTTCTACACCTCGGTCGTGTTCAACCCCGAGGAGACGGCCGAGAATCTGCGCAAGTACGGCGGCTTCCTGCCGGGCATTCGTCCGGGCAAGCGCACCGCCGAGTACCTGGACTACGTGCTGACCCGCCTGACCGTGATCGGCGCGGCCTACATCACCGCCGTCTGCGTCGCGCCGGAGCTGGTGATGATGGCGATCAAGTCGAACCAGTTCGCCCTGGGCGGCACTTCGATCCTGATCGTCGTGACGGTGACCATGGACACCGTCGCCCAGATCCAGTCGCACCTCTTGGCCCACCAGTACGAGGGCCTCATCAAGAAGTCGAAGCTGCGCGGCGGTCGCGGCCGCTAAGCGGGGCTTCAATTTTATTACAAGCGTCGGAAGCCGGTTTGTCACAAAACCGGCTTCCGTTTTTATCGCCGGGGCTCTAGGTCTGCTCCGGGAGACAACCGGGCGCAGACCCGGTGACGCGCGAAGGGGCTTCTATGAATTTGATCCTGTTCGGTCCGCCGGCGGCGGGGAAGGGCACTCAGGCCAAGCGCCTGGTCAGCGAGCGCGGCATGGTCCAGCTCTCGACCGGCGACATGCTGCGCGCCGCCATCGCCTCGGGCTCGGAGCTCGGCCAACGCGTCAAGGGCGTGCTGGATCGCGGCGAGCTGGTCACCGACGAGATCGTCATCGCTCTGATCGAGGATCGCCTGCCCGAGGCCGAGGCGGCCGGCGGCGCGATCTTCGACGGGTTCCCGCGCACGGTCGCCCAGGCCGAGGCCCTGGATAAAATACTTTCGGCGCGCGGTCAGAAGATCGACGTGGTTCTCCGACTCAAGGTAGACGAGCCGGCCCTGATCGATCGGATCAAGAAACGGTTCGAAGAGCAGGGACGGCCCGACGACAATCCGGAAGTCTTCGTGACTCGCCTGGCCGCCTACAACGCCCAGACCGCGCCGCTGCTGCCGTATTACCAAGGGCAGGGGAAGCTGAAGGAACTGGATGGGATGGGTTCGGTCGAAGCCGTGGCCACGTCCATCGACGCCGCTCTCTCGGGAGCAGCCTAACAAAGCCCGAATTCATTGGATGTCCGGTGGATTCAGTTGTTGACGGAAGCGAAACGATCCCTATAACGGGGCGCTTCCGCGAAAGGGCGCGATCCGTGCGCGCCGGTCTTGGTCTCCTGATCAAGCCGGGCGCGCCGTTCGCGTCTTTAGTGCGTGACTAGGAGAACATTAGACGTGGCCCGTATCGCAGGCGTCAACATCCCGACGAACAAGCGCGTGCTGATCGCGCTTCAGTACATTCACGGCATCGGCCAAAAGTCCGCTCGTGACATCATCACGAAGGTGGGCATCGAGGATGCGCGTCGCGTCAATCAACTGACCGACGCCGAAGTCCTCGCGATCCGCGAGACGATCGACCGTGACTACACCGTCGAGGGCGACCTGCGTCGCGAGAACTCGATGAACATCAAGCGCCTGATGGACCTGGCCTGCTATCGCGGCCTGCGTCACCGTAAGGGCCTGCCGGTCCGCGGTCAGCGCACTCACACGAACGCCCGCACCCGCAAGGGTCCGGCCAAGCCGATCGCCGGCAAGAAGAAGTAAGGTAGCCTGACGATGGCCAAGGAACCGGGTCGCGTTAAACGTCGCGAACGTAAGAACATCACCTCGGGCGTGGCGCACGTGAACGCCTCGTTCAACAACACCATGATCACCATCACCGACGCTCAGGGCAACACGATCTCGTGGTCCTCGGCCGGCATGATGGGCTTCAAGGGCTCGCGCAAGTCGACCCCGTACGCCGCTCAGATGGCCGCCGAAGACGCGGGCAAGAAGGCTGCGGAACACGGCGTGAAGACCCTGGAAGTCAACGTCTCGGGCCCGGGCTCCGGCCGTGAATCGGCCCTGCGCGCCCTCCAGGCCGCGGGCATGACCATCACGACCATCCGCGACGTCACGCCGATCCCGCACAACGGCTGCCGTCCGCCCAAGCGTCGTCGCGTCTAGTACTTTTTAGACCACAATCTTCCTTCGCCGGCTGCGCAAAACGCGGCCGGCGAGCCGCGTTCAAGGGACCGACCACGTGATCGAAAGAAACTGGAACGAGCTGATCCGTCCTGAGAAGCCGCAGATCGAAACCGGGGCCGACGCCAGCCGCAAGGCTCGCATCGTCGCCGAGCCGCTGGAGCGTGGTTTCGGTGTGACGCTCGGCAACGCCCTGCGTCGCGTTCTTCTCTCGTCGCTGCAAGGCGCCGCCGTCACCGCCATCCAGATCGATGGCGTGGTGCACGAATTCTCCTCGCTCGAAGGCGTTCGTGAAGACGTCGTCGACATCGTTCTGAACATTAAGCAACTGGCCGTGCGCATGCACGCCGAAGGCCCCAAGCGCATGACCCTGCGCGCCACGGGCCCCGGTCCGGTCACCGCCGGCCAAATCGAAACCCCGGCCGACATCGAGATCCTGAACCCCGACCACGTGCTCTGCACGCTGGACGACGGCGCCTCGGTGCGGATGGAGTTCACGGTCAACACCGGCAAGGGCTATGTCCCGGCCGACCGTAACCGTCCGGAAGACGCGCCGATCGGCCTGATCGCCGTCGACGCCCTGTACTCGCCGGTCAAGCGCGTCGCCTATCGCGTCGAGCCGACCCGTCAAGGCCAGTCGCTGGACTACGACAAGCTGATCCTGGAAGTGGAAACCAACGGCGCCGTCACCCCGGTGGACGCCGTGGCCTACGCCGCCCGGATCCTGCAGGACCAACTGCAGATCTTCATCACCTTCGAGGAACCGAAGGCCAAGTCGGCCGACGAGTCCAAGCCGGAACTGCCGTTCAACCCGGCCCTGCTGAAGAAGGTGGACGAGCTGGAACTGTCGGTCCGTTCGGCCAACTGCCTGAAGAACGACAACATCGTCTACATCGGCGACCTGATCCAGAAGACCGAAGCCGAGATGCTCCGCACCCCGAACTTCGGCCGCAAGTCGCTGAACGAGATCAAGGAAGTTCTCGCCGGCATGGGTCTGCACCTCGGCATGGACGTGCCGAACTGGCCGCCGGAGAACATCGAAGACCTGGCCAAGAAGTTCGAAGACCAAATCTAAGAACCTTCAAAGCCTAACGCGCTAATCCGGGCCGCCTTTTTCGGAGGGCGGCCTGGGCCTTTTGAAGCCGCAATCGCGGTGGAGGGCCCCGGCGCTTCGCTCTGACCCGGTCGGGAAAGACCAGGATTGGTGACAATCAGGCGCTCCTCGTCAGGACGCCGCTCGGGCCAAGCGCCCAGGAGAGAAGAAAATGCGTCACGGCTACGCCCACCGCAAACTGGGCCGCACCTCGGCTCACCGCACCGCCATGTTCGCCAACATGTCGGCCTCGCTGATCAAGCACGAGCAGATCGTCACCACCCTGCCGAAGGCCAAGGAACTGCGTCCAATCGTCGAAAAGCTGGTCACCCTGGCCAAGCGCGGCGACCTGCACGCTCGCCGTCAGGCCATCTCGACCGTCCGCGACGTCGAACAAGTCGGCAAGCTCTTCGCGGTCCTCGGCCCGCGCTACAAGGACCGTCAGGGCGGCTACATCCGCGTCCTTAAGGCCGGCTTCCGCTACGGCGACAACGCCCCGCTGGCTGTCATCGAGTTCGTCGACCGCGACGTCTCGGAAAAGGGCAAGGACTCGGGTCCGGTCTACACGAACGAAGCCGAAGACTAAGATTTTCAGCCTAGGCTGAACGCGAAGGCCCCGGAGTGATCCGGGGCCTTTTTCGTTGGCGTCAGCCGATGCGCCGTTCGCCAACTTCGAGCGCGACGAGGCTTGCTTGTGCGATTAGCCCGACGGCGGCGCCCATGACCACGAAGGTGGAGACTTCAAGCAGGCCAGGTGCGAGCTGCCGGGCGGTCACCTCGATGGGGAGCTTTAGGATCGTGCGCGCCATGTGGAAGCTGTCCATGCCGGCCATCAGCAACCCGACAAGCGGCGCGGTAAGCCGCAGCTCGGAAAGCAAGCGTCGCAGGATCGGTAGGCCGGAGTAAGCCAAGGCCGCGAGGAGAGGAGCCGCGAGCATGGCGGCTATTAGAACGACAAGCAGGCTCTTCTGAGGCGCCGCCGCGTTCGCGAACACGGTTGCGAGCACTTCGACCACGACGTCTCCCTCCGTTTCAAGGTGAGGTTACGTGTGTAATTTGGCCGGTCAAGTCCCCAAGCTGCTGGGTTTCCTCTCGCGTCCCTATTCCTTCGTCAAATCCTGCCGCCGGAACAGCCATACCGCCACCGCCGCGAGCGCCGCCGTCCAGGCGACCAGCGCCGCCAGCGCCACGCCCGCCGAGCCGCCGGCGTCGCCGAGTTGATCCGGCGCCAGCAGCGCCGCGCGGAGCAGGTCGGCGTCGAAGACTGGCAGGGACAACAGCTTCCAGCTCGGCGGGCCTTGCTCCATCGCCCGCAGCGCGCCGGACAGGATCGTCTGCACGAAGCGCACGCCCAGGCACGCGATGACCACGCCCATCGTCGAACGCGATAGCACCCCGACGCAGGCGGCGAGGGCGGCCAGGACCATGGCCTCCAGCCAGGTGATGGCCAGCACGCCGACGATGTCGAACGGGTTGCGGTCCAGCAGCGAGAGCGCCACCGTCTTGCCGTTGATCGCCGAGCCGACCAGCGCGGCGAGGGCTGATAGGACCGCCGATAGAAGCAGGCTCCAGAACACCGCCTCGCCGACCACGATCAGCTTGGCCAGCAGCAGGTTCTGGCGGGTGTTGCGCGGGGTCAGCAGCCGCCAGGTCTCCCAGCGATAGTCGCCGGCCAGCACCGCCGCCGCCCCGATCATCAGGAACAGCGCGCCAAAGGTCGAGGCGCCGTTCGACAGGGTCTTGATCACCTGATCGATCAACCCGACCGCCAGGCCGGGCATCGGCTTCTTGATCACAAACCGTAGGAAGAGGTCTCCGCCGACGCTGAGCAGGAAGCCGATCAGCGGGGCGAAGCAGAAACCCCAGAACAGGGTCGAACGGTCGCGCAGCAGGCGGAAGCGTTCGGCGGCGATGGCGTCGGCGAGCATCAGGCGGCTCCTTCCGAGGTGGCGGCCGTGGGCGTCTGGCCCAGCGATTTCAGATAGACCCCTTCGAGATCGACCTCGCGCCAGCGCGCCTCGACGATGTCGACGCCGGCCTCGACCAGGGCGCGGATCACGGCGGGGGCTTCGGCGCGGGGGATGTCGGCCAGTACGGCGTCCGCGCCGTCGGCCTCGCCGCGGTCGCCCAGCACCGACAGCGCCGGGGCGAGGGGGGAGGCCAGCGTCAGGCGCAGACGGGCCTCGCCGGCGGTCAGTTCGGCGACGCCCCCTTCGGCCACGACCTTGCCGCGCGAGAGGATGGCGACGCGGTCGCAGACGCGCTTGACCTCGTCCAGCTGGTGGCTAGCCAGGATGACCGTGACGCCCTCGCGCTTGGCCAGATCGACGATCAGGGCGCGGATCTCCTGGATGCCGGCCGGGTCCATGCCGCTGGTCGGCTCGTCCAGGATCACGAGCTCGGGCTTGGTCAGGAAGGCGGCGGCTAGGCCCAGGCGCTGTTTCATGCCGACCGAGAAGCCGCTGGTGGCGCGGTCGGCGGCGTGGGTCAGGCTGACCCGCTCCAGCCAGCCGCCAATGTCGGCGTCCTTCTTGCCGCTCTCCAGCGCCAGCATGGTCAGGGTGTCGCGCGCGGTCAGATAGGGCGGATAGCGCGGCGTCTCGATCATCGCCCCGACCTTGCGCAGGGCGGTGATGTCGCCGGGCGCGGCGCCGAACAGCCGGGCCGCGCCGCTAGTCGGACGCACCAGGCCCAGCGCGATCCGGAACAGGGTGCTCTTGCCCGCGCCATTCGGGCCCAGGACCCCGAACACGCCGCCGGCGGGAATGGCGATGGAGAACTCGTCGAGGGCGCGCACCGCCCCGTAGGTCTTGGTGAGGCGGTCGGCCTCGAGGGCGATCGACATGCGACGAATCCCGGACGCCGAACGACTCGGCCCGGCGAGGGGACTATGGCCAGCCGACGGGGCGCCGCCAAGTTAAGTCGCGGTCATGGCTCGCGCGAATGGTGGTCGTCATACGGAGGCAACATCCATGACGGATCAGGCCTGAAACCGCCGTCTTGTCGAGCTTCCGTCATGGGCCTTCGCCGTCTTCTTTTCATCGCTTTCGCCGCCGCCCTGGCCCTGACGGGCGGCGCGGAAGCGCGGGAGAAGGCGCCGCACCTGACCATCCTGATTTCGCTGGACGGCTTTCGGGCGGACTACCTGGATCGCGGCGTCACCCCGACCATCAGGGCCTTGGCCGATGAGGGCGCGCGCGCGGCCATGCGGCCGTCGTTTCCCAGCCAGACCTATCCGAACCACTACACCCTGGTCACGGGCAAGCGTCCCGACCGGCATGGCGTGGTCGCCAACGAGATGGAGGACGCCGTCATCGGCGGGCCGAAGTTCACGATGAACGGGCCGACCGCCAATGACCCGCGCTGGTGGAGCCAGGCCAAGCCCTTCTGGGTGTCGGCGGTCCAGCAGGGCAAGCCGGCGGCCGCCATGTTCTGGCCGGGCTCCGAGACCGAGATCGATGGCGCGCGACCGACGCACTGGATGAAGTACGACGAGAAGCTGCCGTATGATGTTCGCGTGGATCAGGTGCTGTCCTGGATGGACAGCGCCGACGGACCGCCCCTGGCCTTCACCACGCTGTATTTCGACGCCGCCGACACCGAGGGGCATCATTACGGTCCGGACTCGCCGGAACTGCGCGCGGCCTTGGCTGAGGTCGACCGGTCGATCGGGCGTCTGGTGGATGGCCTGAAGGCGAGGGGGCGGTTCGAGGCGACCGACATCATCATCGTCGCCGATCACGGGATGGCGCCCTTGCCCGCCGCCAATCGCGTCGTCCTGGACGACCTGATCGACCTTTCCAAGATCCACCTGGTGACCCGGGGCGCGATGACCAGCTTCTCGCCGGAGAAGGGCCATGAGGCCGCGGTCGAGCGCGCGTTCCTGGGCCAGCGTCCGCCGCACATGACCTGCTGGAAGAAGGGAAAGATCCCCGCCCGGTTCCACTACGGCCACAACCCGCGCGTGCCAGCCATCATCTGCCTGTCGGAGCGCGGATGGTACACGACGACCCGCGCGGCCAAGGCCAAGCCCAGCAAGTGGGACGGCAAGGACGGCGGCGCTCATGGCTTCGATCCATACGACCCGCTGATGCGAGCGGTCTTCGTCGCCCACGGTCCCTCGTTCCGGCGGGGCGTCGTCCTGCCCGTGTTCGACAATGTCGACGTTTATTCGCTGCTGGCGAGGATCACGGGCGTGACGCCGGAACGGGGCGACGGTTCGCTGGCCGTTCTTCGGCAAGCCCTGCGCTAGCGAAGTGGAAATTCTCGTAAAGCGCGATTGTGGTCCACAAATGCAACCAATAACTGCATTGACGAAGCGCTGGGTGTATAGAGGATCAGGCGCCACTGACCATCGGCGACGCCCGCGCTTCCCGCCCTGGGAAGCGGTTCAACCAGCTTAGGGAGAACGTTATGGGTTTCTATGGTCCCGAACCTTTCGACACCGCCGAGGCCACCTATGTGTGGACGGGCCTGCGGACGCCGGGGTTCTTTCGTGTCACCGTGAAGGGCAATGCGCCGAACTTCACCACCGGCATCACGCTGGTGCGTGATCCCCACTTCGTCGGGGGTCTGGCGATCGATGTCATGGGCTGGACGGGCCCGATCGGCAAAGGGCAGAGGAGCTATACTGTCTCTGGCTCCTTCAATGGCATGTACCTGCCCAAGATCCTCATCGTCGGCTCCAACAAGCGGCTGCTGGTCGACGTGAAGGAAATCCCGTTCACCAGCGAGGACGACTACGTCAAGCACCTGAGCGCCGAGGCCAAGGAACTCGAACCGGCCTGACGCCCTGCGGCGGCGCGCGTTCAGTCCCCCGCTGGACGCGCGCTCAAGCGGGGGCTTGCTGAATTAATTTCGATATGCGTTAAATATTGCTCCTTTTTTGAAGGAGCTCGGCCATGCGGCGTCCTGGTTTGACTTCCGCGATCGCCTATGACGACCCCAAGGCCGCCGTCGCGTGGCTGGAGCGCGCGTTCGGTTTCGAGGTGGCGCTGCTAGTCGAGGACGATCAGGGCCGCCTGGCCCACTGCGAGATGACCTATGGCGAGTCGACGGTCATGATCGGCTCGCCTTGGAGCGACCGGATCGCCAGTCCTGGCATGGTTGGCGGCAAGACCACCCAGACCGTTCATATCCAGATCGTCGGTGACGTCGACGCCCATTGCGCTCGGGCCCGCGCGGCCGGGGCTCAAATCTTCGCCGAGCCGGAAAACCAGTTCTACGGCGACCGCACTTACCGCTGCTACGACCTCGAGGGGCACATCTGGACCGTCGGCGCGGCCGTCGAAACGGTGTCTTTCGCCGAGATGGAGGCGCGGAGCGGCCACAAGATCAGCGCGCCGTCGACATGATCACGCTCGAGGACTTCCGCCGTCTGGCGCTGGGCCTGCCCCGAGCGATCGAAAGCGCGCACATGGGCACGGTCGACTTCCGGTGTGGGAAGATCTTCGCCACTCTGGGCAATCCCGATGCGGATTGGGCCATGGTCAAGCTGACGCCTGATCAACAGGAGATGCGCGTGGCGGCCGAGCCCGAGATCTTCGTCCCCGTCCCAGGCGGCTGGGGGAAAGGCGGAGCGACCCGCCTGCGCCTTTCCGCCTGCGACGAGACGACGGCGCGCGGCGCCCTGCTGGACGCCTGGCGCAACGTCGCGCCGAGAGCGCTGCTGGACGGTCAAACTTGAGCGAGGCGCTGGACCGAACCCTGGCGGCTTTGGCCGATCCGCATCGTCGGCGAGCGGTCGATCTTTTGCGGGAAAGGCCGCGCCGGGCGGGCGAGCTGGCCGAGAGCCTGGGCCTTTCGCCGCCGGCCATGAGCCGGCATCTGCGCGCTCTGCGCCAGTCGGGCCTCGTCGAGGAGAGCCATCCCGAGTTCGACGCGCGGGTCAGGGTCTACAGCCTGCGGCCTGAACCCATGGCCCAGCTGAAGGCCTGGCTGGACGCCGCCGAGGACCTTTGGGCCGATCAACTGTCGGGACTTAGGGCCCACATCGAGGGCGCGGCGCGGTGAGTTCGCGGATCCTGGTCGCCCTTCGGATCGAGGCTTCGCCCGAGGCGGTGTTCGACGCCTTCGTCGACGACATCGCGCTGTGGTGGCGGCCCAATCCGCTGTTCTCGTTCACGCCGCGCTCGCCGGGCGTCATGGCTTTCGAGGAGGGGCGGCTGGTCGAGCGTCTGGCGTCGGGTAAGACGTTCGAGGTTGGCGCCGTGCGGGTCTGGGAGCGCGGCGCGCGTCTGGTGTTCGGCTGGCGTCAGGCCAGCTTCGCGCCCGGCGTGGAGACCGAGGTCGAGGTGCGCTTCGAGCCTGTCGAGGCGGGAACCCGCGTCACGGTCGAGCATCGCGGCTGGGACGCCATCCCCGCCGAGAATGCGGCGCGACATGGTTTTCCCGATGCGGTGTTCCTGCACAGGCATGGCGAATGGTGGCGCGCGCTGCTGACGGGCCTTGCGACAAGGGCGAACAGCCGCCAACTAGGAGCCGCCGGGGAGGGCGAGGCATGACCAACACGCAGATCACGGGGGGCAAGCGCCAGGCGGCGCTGGGCTTCATCTTCGTCACCGCGATCATGGACGTCCTGTCCTTGGGGGTGATGATCCCCGTTCTGCCCAATCTGGTGAAGGCGTTCGGCGGCGGCGACACGGCCGCGGCGGCCGACTGGAACGTGCTGTTCGCCACTACCTGGGGGGTGATGCAGTTCTTCTGCTCGCCGATCCTGGGCCTGATGTCGGATCGCTTCGGGCGTCGACCGGTCATCCTGACCTCGATCTTCGGTCTTGGCGTCGACTTCCTGTTCATGGCCTTCGCGCCGAACCTCTGGTGGCTATTCGTCGGACGGATCTTCAACGGCATGACGGCGGCCAGCTTCGCGACCGCCGGCGCCTATGTCGCCGACGTCACCACGCCCGAAAACCGCGCCAAGGGCTTTGGCCTGATGGGCGCGGCGTTCGGGATCGGCTTCACCTTTGGTCCGGCCCTGGGCGGCTGGCTGTGGAATGTCGACCATCGCGCGCCGTTCCTGGTGTGCGCGGCCCTGGCGCTGTGCAACTGGCTCTACGGCTTCTTCGTGTTGCCGGAATCGCTGCCGCCCGAGCGCCGTCAGCCGCGCTTCGACTGGAAGAAGGCCAATCCGCTGGGCTCGCTGCAGCTGCTGCGCCGCCATCCGGGACTGCTGGGACTGGCCGGCGTCGGCTTCCTGTTCCAGTTGGCCCACAACGTTCTGCCCAGCGTCTTCGTGCTCTACATGGGCTTCCGCTACAACTGGGGTCCCGACACGGTCGGCCTGACGCTGATGGCCAGCGGGATCTCCAGCATCATCATCCAGGGCCTGGTCGTGGGCCCGGCGGTCCGCAAGCTGGGCGAGCGGGGCGCGCTGCTGGTCGGCCTGTTCTCGGGCTTCGCCGGCTTCACCATCTACGCCCTGGCGCCGACGGGGCTGGTCTATCTGTGCGGCCTGCCGATCTTCGCGTTCTCGGGCCTGATTCAGCCGGGGCTGCAGGGCCTGATGACCCGCCGCGTCGCGCCGAACGAGCAGGGCCAGTTGCAGGGCGCGAACGCGGCCCTGATGGGGATCGCCTCGATGATCGGCCCCTCGCTGTTCCTGCTGCCGTTCGCCTTCGCCGTGCGCCACGACGCGACCCTGCATATGCCGGGCTTGCCCGTGCTGATCGCCGCGAGCCTGATGCTGATGGCGACCCTGCTGGCCTGGGCCAAGGCCAAGCCGGCGCCGACGCTGGAACCACAAGCCGCCTGAGACCTTAAGCCAACGCCGAAACCTTGACCTTTCGCCGCCTTAGACTCGCCAGAAACCTTCGGTGAGTTCGCGAGGAACCGTAAGGAGCCGTCCTTGAAGACCATGCGCAACCTTCGCGCCCTGCTGCCCGCCCTGGTCCTGCTGACCGCCTGTTCGAATCCGGCGGGGCAGTCGAACGCCCAGGCCATTCCCGACATGCCTCAGCCGACGCGCCGCGTGCCGGCGGATGCGGCGTCGATGAAACAGTCGTTCTCGCCGGTGGTGAAGAAGGCCGCGCCGGCCGTGGTCAATGTCGCCAGCCGCCGGGTGGTGCAACGCCGCGTCGATCCGTTCTGGGACTTCTTCATGGGCGGCGGGCAGGGCGGCTCTCAGGTGCAGGGCTCGCTGGGCTCGGGCGCGATCGTGCGCTCTGACGGCGTGATCATCACCAACCATCACAACATCGACGGGATGAGCGACATCACCGTCCAACTGGCCGACCGTCGCGAGTTTCCGGCCGTGGTCCTGCTGGACGACCCGCGCGCCGACCTCGCCGTGCTGAAGATCGACACCAAGGGCGAGAAGTTGCCGGTGATGGCGATCGACGACCAGGAGCAGCTGGAGGTCGGCGATCTCGTCCTGGCCATGGGCAATCCGTTCGGCGTCGGCCAGACCGTGACCAACGGCATCGTTTCGGCCCTGGCGCGGACGGATGTCGGCGCGGCCGACTTCGGCAGCTACATACAGACCGACGCGGCCATCAACCCGGGTAATTCCGGCGGTCCGCTGGTCGACATGGACGGCGACCTCGTCGGCATCAACACCTTCATCATCTCGCGCTCCGGCTCGTCCAGCGGCGTCGGCTTCGCGATTCCCGCGCGAGTCGTTCGCCAGGTGGTGGGCGCCGCGCTAGGTGGCGGCCACAGCATCGTGCGGCCCTGGCTGGGCGTGAAGGGCCAGGCCGTCAACGGCGAGATCGCCAAGAGCCTGGGCATGACCGCGCCGCGCGGCGTGCTGGTGGCGCAGGTCTATCCTGGCTCCTCGGCCGATCGCGCCGGCTTGAAGGAAGGCGACGTGATCCTCTCGATCGACGGCCAAGCCGTGAACGACGAGGGCGGCGGCGCCTTCGCCATCGGCACCCACAAGCTGGGCGACCGCGTGCCGATGCAGATCCGCCGCGGCGATCGCGAGCAGACCATCACGGTCCGCGCCGACGCCGCCCCCGAGACGCCGCCGCGCGACGAGCGCACCCTGTCGGGCAACAACCCGTTCAACGGTGCGACGGTGCTGAACCTCTCGCCAGCGGTGGCTCAGGACCTCGGCGTCGATCCGTTCGCGGGGCGCGGCGCGCTGGTCAGCAAGATCGGCCCCGGCTACGCCGGCAACTGGATGCGCCCCGGCGACTTCGTCCGCAGCGTCAACGGCCGGCAGATCAACACCGTCGCCGACCTCGCCTCGGCTATTGCCGGGCGCGCGGCGGGCTGGAACGTCACCATCGAACGCGGCGGTCAACTGATCCAGGCGCGGTTCTAGGTTTGGGTTCGGGGCCGGCCGCCTGCTAGAAGAGTCGTATGTCCGATCTCTTCCAGGCCGCCGGCCTGACGCCCCACGCTCCGGCCCCGCTGGCCGACCGTCTGCGACCCCAGAGCCTCGACGAGGTTGTGGGCCAGCAGCATCTGCTGGGCCCCGAGGGGCCCATCGGTCGTATGGCGGCGGCGCATCGCCTGGCCTCGATGATCCTGTGGGGACCGCCGGGCACGGGCAAGACCACCATCGCCCGCCTGCTGGCCAAGGCCGGCGGCTATGAGTTCCAGCAGATTTCGGCGGTGTTTTCGGGCGTCGCCGACCTGAAGAAGGCCTTCGAGCAGGCCCGAGCCCGGCGCATGGCCGGCCAGAGCACCCTGCTGTTCGTCGACGAGATCCACCGCTTCAACCGCGCCCAGCAGGACGGCTTTCTGCCGTTCGTGGAGGAGGGGATCGTCACCCTGGTCGGCGCCACGACCGAGAACCCCTCGTTCGAGCTGAACAGCGCCTTGCTGTCGCGCTGCCAGGTGTTCGTGCTCAAGCGCCTGAACGAGGACTCGCTGGAGCAGCTTCTCCAGCGCGCCGAAGCCGCCGAGAACCGCCCGCTGCCGGTCGACGCCGAAGCGCGTTCGGCCCTGGTCGCCATGGCGGATGGCGACGGTCGCTATCTGCTGACCCTGGCCGAGACCCTGTTCTCGATCGGAACCGACAGCCCGCTGAACCCGACCCAACTGGGCCAGTTCCTGCAGAAGCGCCGCCCGGCCTACGACAAGGACCGCGAGGAGCACTACAACCTCATCTCGGCCCTGCATAAGTCGGTGCGCGGCAGCGATCCCGACGCGGCCCTCTACTGGCTGGCGCGGATGCTGGAGGGCGGCGAGGACCCGCTGTTCATCGCCCGCCGCCTGGTGCGGATGGCGTCCGAGGACATCGGCGCGGCCGATCCGCTGTCCCTGCTGCTGACGACGGCGGCCAAGGACGCCTACGACTTCCTGGGATCGCCGGAGGGCGAGCTGGCCCTGGCCCAGGCCGTGGTCCACATGGCCAGCGCGCCCAAGTCGAACGCCGTCTACACCGCCTACAAGGCCGCCCGCCGCGCGGCCAAGGAGACCGGCAGCCTGATGCCGCCGTCGCACATCCTCAACGCGCCGACCAAGCTGATGAAGTCGCTCGGCTATGGCGACGGCTACGCCTACGACCACGACGTCGAGGGCGGCGTCTCGGGCCAGAACTACTTCCCGGACGGCATGGAGCGCCGGCGCTTCTATGAGCCCAAGCCGGTCGGCGCCGAGGCCAAGGTGCGCGAGCGCTTGGAAGCCTGGGGCAAGGTGCGTAAGGACGGCAAATGAGCAATCCCAAGTTTCGCCGTCCTCCCGGCGTCGCCAAGCCCAAGGCCGTCGATTGTCCGATCAACCTGACGCCTGACGAGATCGCGGCGGCGCAATCCTGGGTGCTGTACGAGGACGAGGCGATCATCGTGCTGGACAAGCCGGCGGGCCTGTCCAGCCAGGGCGGCCGGATCAAGGCGCACACGCTGGACGATCTGCTTTGGGCGTTCGCCAAGCCGGGCAAGGCCCGGCCTCGGCTGATCCACCGTCTGGACCGCGACACCTCGGGCGTGATCCTGACGGCCAAGACCAAGCCGGGCGCGGCCTTCCTGGGCGAGGCCATGATGGCCAAGCGCTTTCGCAAGAGCTACCTGGCCATCGTCGCGCCCGGCGCGCCGGAGCCCAAGGGCGGCATGATCGACAGCCCGCTGCGTCGCGAATCGATCGGCCGCGAGGCCTATATGCGGGTCTGCGCGCCCGACCATCCAGAGGCCGAGACCGCCCGCAGCCGCTATCGTACGCTGGCGTCCAATGCGACCGCCGCCTTGGTCGAGCTTTCGCCGGACACCGGCCGCATGCACCAGTTGCGTGTCCACATGGCCTCGATCGGCCGGCCGCTCGCGGGTGACAGCCGCTACGGCGGAGCGCTGATGCTGGGCGGCGTGGCCGTCCCGCGCCTGATGCTGCACGCGTCCAGGCTGACCTTCCCGCATCCCCTGGGCGCCGAGCGCAAGATCACGGCCCCGCTTCCGTCGGATTTCATCGCGATGCTTGAAGCGTTGGACCTGCCGATCCCGGAACAGCCGGCGTCGGACGCCGTTGAACAGGTCTGAAGAGGCCCGCCATGAAGATTGTCAAACCCCTCGTCGCCGCCGTCCTGTCAGGCCTGTTGCTCACCGCCTGCGCCAGCGCGCCCACGGTCTATCGCGCCCAGGCCGGCGCGCCGAACGACATCGGCTATTCGGAATATCGGCTGGAGGCGGGCCGCTATCGCGTCACCTTCCAGGGTGGGCCGGGCGCGAAGGAAGCCCAGATCGCCGACTATGCCCTGCTGCGCGCCGCCGAGCTGGCGCTACGCGATGGCTACGACTGGTTCCGGATCGCGTCTCGATCGACCTCGGCTTCCGGATACGACCGCGGACCCCGGATGTCGGTCGGCGGCGGTTCGGCCAGCTTCGGCCGCCGCACGAGCTTTGGCCTGGGTCTGGGGACGAGTTTCAACCTCGGGCCGGGACCATCCTACGCCCAGTCGATCGAGGTGGTGTTCGGGAAGGGCCCGACGCCGCGCGACCGCGACGCCTATGACGCGCGGGAAATCGTGAAGACGATTGGGTACGGACGCGGGCGGGTTTAGGCCGCCGCCTGCTTGCCCAAGGGGTAGGTCGCGCGCAGCGAGGCGTGGCTGAGGCCCGCGGTCTCGGCCGCCGCGAAATAACCCTCGGCCGGCAGACCTTGCAGGATAGTCGTGGCCGCCAGGCCGCGCGCGTCGCGACCGAAGGCCATGATGTCCATGGCGATCTTGCCGGCTTCGCCGGTCAGGTCCGAGGCGTCCAGCGCCAGACCCGCCAGGCGCGCGTCGCGCAGCACGCGCAAGGCTTCGCGATCCGGCGGCACGCGAGCGATGACGCCGTGGGTCAGGGCGCGCAGCAGGCCGACGACCTCCAGCAGGCGGCCGGCGGGCGTGCCGCGGGTGACGTCAACCAGTTCGATCATGATCCCGCCGCGCAGAAGGCCCAGCGAGAGACCGGCGGTGCCTGTGAGCAGGTCGCGGCCGCGCTGGGTGCCCAGCGTGCGGAACGAGGCCGGCAGGATCAGCTCGGGCGTATGGGGGCCTTGCGCCGAACGGGCGAAGACCGCCGCGTACTTGAGGGTCGACTCGTCGATGAAGGCCACATCGCGATCCGACAGCTTGGTCAGGGCGCGGGCCGAGGCCTGGCGTCCGCTAGCCAGGTGCGTGACCATCGGCTCGATGCGCACGGCGGTGGTGATGTTACGGCGCAGATTGACCACGTGCTCGAGCGTGAAGTCCACGCGCAGCGCGGCACCGGCGGCGGTAGTGAAGGCCACCGGGGTGCGACGGGCTTCGTCGGCCGGATCGACCGCGATGCGAACGGGAGAACGCTCGGAGTCGCGGCGCGCGCGGGCCGCCAGGATCACCGTCGGATCTATGCGCTTGCAGACGGCTTGGCCGGCTTCGACACTGACCACGGAACGGATGCCCAGGTCGGCCGGATCGGCCGCGCCCAGCAGGTGGGTCAGCACGTCCTCGAGGATGCGCACGCTGGTCGCCTGCGCGGCCAGGCCGTGCTCGTTATTGGTGGCGATCAGGAACTCGCTTTCCGAAATCCGGGCGCGCAGGTCGTTGCGGTCCAGGTGTTCGGCCAGCTTGCGCTCGACATAGGTCCAGACATCGGCGCGCTTTTGCGACCACCAGTCGCCCGCCCACATGCGGATGGTCTTGACGCTGATGACATTGACCGAGCCGCGCGCGACCAGATCCGTGCCGGCGAGGCGCTGAAGCACCGGCCCCGGAAGGGCCACGCGTTCGGTCGCGTCGGTGGATTGCTGTGGGCGGGACATGGCTCTGCGCTTTACAAATACCGCGACAAAATGCCGTCCGCGCGTTTAACGAGTGGTGACCGAATAGGGTTTCCAAAGTTGTTTACCTTGAAAGAAATCGCGTAAAATCAAGGGAACTATCTTGAGAGCTTGGCGTTGCGGGCGGCTCGGAGCATAAGACTTTCATGAACAAACTGCTTCTCGTGGCCGCCGGCGGGGCCGTCGGCTCGGTTGCGCGATATCTTGTCGGGGTGGGCGCTTTACGAACCTTCGGCCCGGGCTGGCCGTATGGAACCTTCACCGTCAATGTCGTGGGCGGTTTCCTGATGGGCTGTCTGGCCTCCTGGCTGGCCCATCGCGGGACCGTATCGAGCGAGCCCTGGCGGGTGCTGCTCGGCGTCGGCGTCATGGGCGGCTTCACCACCTTCTCGTCGTTTTCCCTGGAGACCGCGCTGATGATCCAGAAGCGCGCCTATCTGCAGGCCTTTTCCTATTCCGCCGCCAGCGTGCTTCTGTCCGTGGCGGCCCTGTTCGCGGGCCTTCTGATCGCCCGCAGGATCTTCGCATGAGCACCCCCAAGGAAGTCCGCACCCTTTACGTCGACGCCGGCGAGGAGGGCGTGCGCCTGGATCGCTGGTTCAAGCGGCGCTGGCCGCACCTGAACCACATCCAGCTCAACAAGCTGTTCCGTTCGGGCCAGGTCCGGGTCGACGGCTCGCGCGCCAAGGCCGACACCAAGCTGGCGGCGGGCAGCCAGATCCGCGTGCCGCCGCTGCCCGACGCGCCCGATCCGGCCGACAAGAACAAGCTGTCGGCCCGCGACGTCGCCTACGCCAAGTCGCTGGTGCTGTACGAGGACGAAGAGGTCCTGGCCCTCAACAAGCCCGCGGGCCTGGCCGTACAGGGCGGCACCAAGACCACCAAGCACATCGACAAGCTGCTCAGCGCCTGGGGTGAGGGCGTCGATCGCCCGCGCCTGGTCCACCGCCTGGACCGAGACACCTCGGGCGTGCTGCTGCTGGGCAAGACGCCCAGCGCCGCCGCGCGCCTGTCGGGCGCCTTCGCCAAGCGCAAGGCGCAGAAGACCTACTGGGCGATCGTCGCGGGCAATCCTCACCCGACCGAGGGCGTGATGGAGCTGCACCTGGCCAAGCGGGGCGTCGGCGACCGTGAACTCGTCGTGCCCGCCCAGCCCAAGGATCCGGACGCCCAGCCGGCCGAGACCGAATTTGTCACCATCAGCCGCGCCGGTCCGCGCGTCACCTGGATGGCCCTTCGCCCGCACACGGGCCGCACCCACCAGCTGCGCGCCCACATGAAGGCGATGGGCCACCCGATCCTGGGCGATCCCAAGTATGGCGACGAGAAGTCCGCGCCGCTGTCGGAAGGGCTGAAGCTGCAGCTGCACGCCCGCTCGATCCTGCTGCCGCACCCCTCGGCCGGCATGCTGCACATCGAGGCGCCGCTGAGCCCCGAGATGAAGGAAGGTTTCCGCAAGTTCGGCTTCTCGGAAGACGAGGCCGAGCAGGATCCGTTCGCGCGGCGTCAGACCAAGCGGCGCTAATACGCAGCGCCGCTTGGCCCCCCACCAGGCCGCGCTATGGGGGCGTGCGCGGCCGTTCCGCCTTCGCGGGCGGGTCTCTACGCCAGACCGATCAGCGGCTTGGCGGTCTTGCTGTCTGGGAACACCTTGGTCTCCAGGATGGCGCGGTCGACGCCCATGTGCTCGGTCAGCACGCCCTTGAAGAGGCTGCGCATGTCCAGCGTCGGGGCCGTATCGCGGTTCTCGAACAGGGCGCTTTGAGCCAGGCCGGGCCAGTCGCCGACAATGCCGCCCGGCTTCAGCGCGCCGCCCAGGATCAGGCCTGTCGAGGCCGTGCCATGGTCGGTGCCGCCGGTGCCGTTGACCCGGGCGGTGCGGCCAAACTCCGTGACGGCGATCACCACGGTGTTCTTCCACTCCGCGCCCAGACCCGTGTGCAGGCCGTCCAGCACCGTATCCAGGTAAGACAGACGCGTGGCGATCAGGCTGGGCTGGCCGGCGTGGGTGTCGAAGCCGTCTAGAGAAATCACCGCGATCTGCGGTCCGCCGGGCTGGACCATGAAGCCGCCCAGCGTCGAGCCCAGCTTACGGGCGGTCTCGTCGTCTCGCCGTTTCGGACCGGCGGCCATGTTCATGCCCGGGGCAGGCGCCATGGCGGTCATGGCGCGCTGGGCCATGGCCTCGGTCTCCAACCCGCTGGCGAAGGCGGGGCCCAGCAGCGGATCGGTCTTGTAGAGGTCCTGCAGCAGGGCGGGCAGGCGCGCGCTCTCGTCGACGCCCTTGCCCGGCGACCAGCTGGCGGCCTGCACCTTGCCCCGCAGGATCAGAGGGGCGGTGCCGCCCACCGACAAACCCTCGACGGGGCGGATCGGCGCCAGGACCTCCAGCGTGCGGTTCAGCCAGCCGGTGTCCGCGCCATAGACGCCCGAAGCGCCGGTCTCCAGCACGTCCTGGGCCTCAAAGTGCGAGCGGGCCCGATCGGGACTGGCGATGGCCGGGGCGATCCGGGCCTCGCCCTTCAGGGCCAGGGCATGGACCGTCGAGAGCTCCGGATGCAGGCCGAAGGTCCCGTCCAGCTTGAGCACCTCGTCGGGCTTCATCGCGATGGACCCGCGCAGGGCCGCATAGTTCGGATCGCCCACCGGCGGCGAGACGGACAGGCCGTCCATGCCGCCCCTGCAGATGACGACGACCAGCTTCTTCTTGGCCAGGTCGCCCTCGGAGGCGGCGAAAGCCTGGCCGCCCAGGAAGGTCACGCCGATGCCAAGGCTGGCGCCCAGGCCCAGCAGCGAACGGCGGTTCAGTTGAGCGTTCATCGGCGTTGGAACTCCGGGCTCATCAGGAGAAGGGCGAAGGCCTCCCGGCGGGTCTCCGCCCGCGAGACGGCCTTGGCGACGGCGGGCGTCAGGCGCGCGCCCAGAGCCTCGGCCGCGAGGGCGTTCGGATCGGTGCGGTCGGCGACGACGGCGGCAAAGCCTTGCGCCCACTGCATGCGCTTGATCAGGGCGTCCGGCGCGGCCCAGGTTTGGGCGTCTTCCGCCCAGCCCTTGGGCGAGGGGGCGGAGAAGGGCTTCTGGCCCAGGCCCGTCAGGATCGGCGCCAGCCGCTCGATCGCCGACGGCTCGGCGCCGATCAGCCGCCAGGTCGACAACGTGTACTCGTAAGGCGTCTTGAACTTGGCTGGGGTGGGGTCCCAGGCCTCGGGGCTCTCGATCAGCGCCTGGGCGACTTTGGCGAGATCGCCGCCGGTCTGCATCCAGCGCCGCTCCAGTCGCTCAGTGAGGGAAGGCGGCGGCGCATCCGAGACGAAGTGGCGGGCGATCTTGCCGCAGACGTGGCGCGCGGTATGCGGGTCGGCGGCCAAGTCGCTCAACACGGCCAGGCCTTGCTTCATGCCCTGCCGCCCGTAGTGGCGGCCCATGATCGTGCGGGCGCCCGGCTCGTGCGCGGCTTCGCGGAACACGAACTGGCCCGCGCGGTCTTCGTTGTCGCGACCGATCGAGAAGCCGGTCAGGGCGCGGGCGAATTCGGTGACGTCGGCCTGGCTGTAGCCGGCGTCAACGCCCACGGTGTGTAATTCCAGGATCTCGCGGGCCAGGTTCTCGTTGAGCCCCGCCTTGCCGTTCCCGCGCCGCGCCGCAGAGCCCGCCGCCTGGCTGTTGGGACCGATCGACGGCGCCTGGTCCAGATAGGTCAGCATGGCTGGGTGTGTCGAGGACGCCACCAGCAGGTTCTCGAAACTGCTGAACACGTACGGCCGGATCGCCTCGCGCTCGAACGGGTCGATCAGCACCGAGGTGACCTCCTTGGTCGCCGAGACGGTGAAATGATTGGCCCAGAACAGCGCCCAGCGCTCGCGGAAGGCCGCGTCGGTGTTGGTCGCCAGCCGCGCCCGCGCCAGGAAGTCGGCGCCGACCTTGTCGCGCAGCATGCGCTGAGCGTCCTGGACCGCCGGGTCCTTGGCGGCCTGGTCGCCCTGGCCGTCCCGCCGGTCGCGCGCCATCTTCCGCAGTTGCTGCACCTGGCGCATCTGGTCGAAGCGCTGGGCCGAGGTCTCGCCGCCGTCCTGCGGCAGGTCGGCGCCTTCGCGGCGGATCTGAGCGGTCAGGAAGCCTTTCGGGTCGGCCTGGGCGGCTTCGATCTCGCCGGGGCGGGCGCCGAGGCCGAAACGGGTGACCGCGATGGCGGCCATCATGTCCTTGCTGGGCAAGCTCAACAGCCGCTCTCCCTTGCGCGACGACGTGACATTGCCCATTCAACGCGGGTTCGCCGCCGTTCCGTCGCGCGCGGCCCGAAAAACGAGTTTCCCGTGTCCGACAAAGCCGAGCTGCTGCTGAAACCCAAGCGCTTCTACAAGGCCGCCGCCGCCGCGCCGACAGAGGGCGGCTTCGCCGTCCAGCTGGACGGCCGCACGCCCAAGTCGCCGGCCAAGAAGCCGCTGGTCCTGCCGACGAAGGCGCTCGCGGACCTGGTCGCGGCCGAGTGGGAAGCGCAGGTCGAGTTCATCGACAACAGCCTGATGCCCGCCACGCGCCTGGCCTTCACCGCCATCGACCGGGTCTCCGAGACCCGCGCCGAGGTCGCCAGGGAGATCACCGCCTACGCCGCGTCCGATCACCTTTGCTACCGCGCCGAGAGCCCCAAGGCCCTGGTCGAGCGGCAGGAGCGGGAGTGGGGCGCGATCCTGGAGTGGGCCAAGGCCGAGCATGGCCTGGCGTTCACGCCGGTCGCCGGGATCATCCACCAACCGCAACCGTCCTCGACCCTGGCCTCGGTGGAGGCTCTGGCGCTCACGCTGGACGATTTCACCCTGACGGGCGCGGCCTTCGCCGCCGGCCTGTTCGGCTCGACCGTACTGGCGCTGGCCGTCCGCGCCGGTCGCCTGACGGGCCAGCGGGCCCTGGATCTCTCCCGTCTCGACGAGATCTACCAGGCCGAGCAGTGGGGCGAGGACGCCGAGGCCAAGGCGCGCGCCGAGGCGCTGGCGGTCGAGGCGGCGATGATCGAACGCTGGTTCGCGGCGCTGAGAGCCTAAGGGAAGGGCGGTGATCCGGACCCTCGCGATCTACGCCCTGGCGGCGTTCGCCGAGATCGGCGGCTGCTTCGCCTTCTGGGCTTGGCTGCGCCTGGGCCGGTCGCCGTGGTGGGCCGGGGCGGGCGCCTTGTCGCTGATCGCCTTCGCCCTGCTGTTGACGCGGATCGACACCAGCGTCGCCGGCCGCGCGTTCGCCGCCTATGGCGGGATCTACATCCTGGCCTCGATCGTCTGGATGCGCCTGGTGGAAGGCGCGCGGCCCGATCGCTGGGACCTGCTTGGCGGCGCGGTTTGCCTGATTGGCGCGGGGATCATCCTCTTCGCTCCGCGAACGAACTGAAAAGCTATGCTGCGCTGCCGCAAGGTCCGCCTTGCGCCAAGGCTCCGCCCTCGCTACGCCTGCTGCCAAAGGCGGAACGCCGCCATCGAATAAGTCCGGGCAGGGGAGTACGCGCGTGCAGCACATTCTCGAGGAACTCGAACGTCGTCGCGAGCAGGCCAAGGCCGGCGGCGGCGAGAAGCGCGTCGCCGCCCAGCACGCCAAGGGCAAGCTGACCGCCCGCGAGCGGATCGACCTGCTGCTGGACGAGGGCTCCTTCGAAGAGTTCGACATGTTCGTCGAGCACCGCTGCGCCGACTTCGGCATGCAGGACCAGAAGGTGCCGGGCGACGGCGTCGTGACCGGCTGGGGCACGATCAACGGCAAGGTCGTCTACGTCTTCTCCAAGGACTTCACGGTTTTCGGCGGCAGCCTGTCGGGCGCGCACGCGGCCAAGATCGTCAAGGTCCAGCGTCAGGCCATGAAGGTCGGGGCGCCGGTGATCGGCCTGTTCGACGCCGGCGGCGCGCGGATCCAGGAGGGCGTCGACAGCCTGGCCGGCTATGCCGACATCTTCCTCGAGAACGTAATGGCCTCGGGCGTGGTGCCGCAGATCAGCGTGATCATGGGCCCCTGCGCCGGCGGCGACGTCTATTCGCCCGCCATGACCGACTTCATCTTCATGGTGAAGGACACGAGCTACATGTTCGTCACCGGCCCGGACGTCGTGAAGACCGTCACCAACGAGGTGGTCACGGCCGAGGAGCTGGGCGGGGCTCGCGTCCACGCCGCCAAGTCGGGCGTGGCCGAAGGCGCGTTCGAGAACGATCTGGAGGCCCTGACCCAGGTGCGCCGCCTGGTCGACTTCCTGCCGTCGTCCAACCGCGAGCCGGCGCCCGAGCGCGACAGCTTCGACGAGGCGTATCGCGAGGAAATGAGCCTCGACACCCTGATCCCGGCCGACCCGACCAAGCCCTACGACATGAAGGAGCTGATCCTGAAGGTCGTCGACGAGGCCGACTTCTTCGAGATCTCCAGCGAGTGGGCCAAGAACATCATCTGCGGCTTCGCCCGCATGGACGGCGAGACGGTGGGCGTGGTCGCCAACCAGCCCCAGGTGCTGGCCGGCGTGCTGGACATCGACTCCAGCCGCAAGGCCGCGCGTTTCGTGCGCTTCTGCGACGCCTTCAACATCCCGATCATCACCTTCGTCGACGTGCCGGGCTTCATGCCGGGGACCAAGCAAGAGTACGGCGGCCTGATCAAGCACGGCGCCAAGCTGCTGTTCGCCTATGCCGAAGCCACCGTGCCGAAGATCACCGTCATCACCCGCAAGGCCTATGGCGGCGCCTATGACGTGATGAGCTCCAAGCACCTGCGCGGCGACTTGAACTACGCTTGGCCGACCGCCGAGATCGCGGTGATGGGCGCCAAGGGCGCGGTGGAGATCATCTTCCGCCAGGAGGCCAAGGACCCCGAAGCCCTGGCCGCCCGCGAGGCCGAGTACAAAAACGCCTTCGCCAATCCGTTCGTCGCCGCCCAGCGCGGCTATATCGACGACGTGATCATGCCCCACGGCACCCGCCGCCGGATCGTGCGGGGCCTGAAGAGCCTTAAGGGCAAGGAACTCTCCAACCCCTGGAAGAAGCACGATAACATTCCGCTGTAGTCGCGGAGGTTTGGCCCTTGTCGGAATGGATCCAGGCCCTGTCGCCTTTCGCCGGCGTCGGCCTGGCCTTCGCGCTGGGGCTGTTGATCGGCGTCGAGCGCGGCTGGTCGCACCGGATGGAGCCGGACGGCTCGCGTGTCGCGGGCATCCGCACCTTCGCCCTGCTGGGCTTGGCCGGCGGCGTGGCGGGGGAGGCGACCGCGCGCGTGTCGCCGCTGATCGGCGCGGCGATCCTGATCGCGGCGGCGGCGGCCCTGCTGATCGGCTACGCTCGCGCGGCGGCCAAGGACGACCTTAGCGCCACCACCACGGTTGTCGGCATCATCACCCTGGGCCTCGGCGCCCTGGCGGCGGCCGGGCAGTGGACTCTGGCCTGCGTGCTGGCGGCTTTGACCACGCTGATCCTCGCGCAACGCAAAAGGCTACACGAGTGGGTCGAAGGGCTGAGCGAGATCGAGCTCCAGGCCATCGTTCGCTTCGCCCTAATCTCGCTGGCGATCCTGCCACTGCTGCCCAACCGCGAATTCGGGCCAATGAACGCCTGGAACCCTCGCGAGATCTGGATGGTGGTTGTGCTGGTCTCGGGCCTGTCGCTGATCGGTTATGCCGCGAGCCGGAAGCTGGGCGCGGAGCGGGGCGTGCTGGCGACGGCGGCCGTCGGGGCCGTGGTCTCCTCGACCGCCGTCACCGCCGCCATGGCCGCGCGGATCCGCAAATCGGACGGCGATACGGCGGTGCTGACGGCGGGCATCGCCTTGGCCTCGACGGTCATGGTGACGCGCGTCCTGGTCCTGGTTGCGCTGCTGGCGCCGTTCGCCCTGGCGCCGCTGGCCCTGGTGGTTGTTCCGGCTGGACTGGTCGGCGCGGCCTATGTCGCCTGGGCCCTGCGCCATCCGGCGGCGAGCGTCGAGGGACCGGCGCCCATCGTGCGCAACCCGTTCGACCTGGGGCCCGCGCTGATGCTCGCCGCCCTCGTGATGGTCATTTCGCTGGCGGGTCGATGGGCCATGCAGGCGTTCGGCCATGCGGGCCTCGCCACGGTCCTGGGCATTTCCGGCATGGTCGACGTCGACGCCGCCATCATCGCCATGAGCCGACTGCCGGCCGGAACACTTAGCCCTAAGCTCGCCGGCCTGATCCTGGCCGCGCCGATCCTCGCCAACACCCTGGTCAAGGCGGGCCTAGCCTATGCGATCGCCAGGGGCTCGGCGGGGATGAGGGCGGCTGCGCCGCTCGTGGCGACGGCGGTGGTGGGGCTGGCGGGCGTCGTGGTGTTGGCGGTGGCGTTCTAGCCCCTGCGGTTCACTCCGCCTTGGGCGCGCGCCTCAAGCCGCTCAGTAGAGCGCCGAGCAACGCGTAGGACACCACCTGATAGCCGCCGTCGATCAACAGCAGCGCAAGAGGACCCGCCGCATAGATGTAGTTCAGGGCCGACACGGTCGCGCCGAAGAACAGGCCGATGAAGGCGCCCAGCTTGGCGCCGGCCAGCCAGCCGCGGGTTCCCAGGCGGCGCATGGCGAGATCCAGCGCCAGCAGGATCAGCAGCATGTTCACGACGCCCAGCGCCATCCGCCACTCCTGGCCGACGAAATCGGTCTCGGTCAGGCCCATGGCCTGGGCCCAGACGGCGCTGAACAGATTGCCGTACCAGACGATCCCGAAGATCTGCCCGGCGACGAGCGCGGCCACGAGGCCGATCCAGTTCACGGATTTCATGGGCGTTTCCCCAAATGCGGACCTCGCTCGGTCCCTCTTTCGCAAGGCTGCGCCCGATAACGATGTTCGGTCAACGGGCGAGAGCTTTCGTTTCACGGCCGGTCCTTCTATATGCGGACGCTTCTTTGCTTCGTCCGACTTGCCCGAAAGGCCGCGCCCGCATGGCTCGCATCCTGATCACCTCGGCCCTGCCGTACATCAACGGCATCAAGCACCTGGGGAATCTGGCGGGGTCGATGCTGCCGGCCGACGTCTATGCGCGCTTCCAGCGGGCTCGCGGCCACGAGACGCTCTACATCTGCGCCACCGATGAGCATGGGACTCCCGCGGAACTCGCGGCGGCCGCCGCCAACCAGGACGTCGCCACCTACTGCGCCGAGCAGCACGTGCTGCAGCACGACGTGGGCCGGGCCTTTGGCCTGTCCTGGGATCATTTCGGCCGGTCCTCGTCGCCGCAGAACCATCGCCTGACCCAGCACTTCTGCCAGGCTTTGGAGGACCACGGCCTGATCGAGGAGCGGGTCGACCAGATGGTCTATTCGGTCGACGACAAGCGCTTCCTGCCCGACCGCTACGTCGAAGGCACGTGCCCGCACTGCGGCTTCGAGAAAGCGCGCGGCGACCAGTGCGACAACTGCGGCAACCTGCTGGACCCCACCGACCTGATCAATCCGTACTCGGTGATCTCGGGCTCGCGGAACATCGAGGTGCGCGACACCAAGCACCTGTACCTGCTGCAGACCAAGATGCAGGACAAGATCCGCGCCTGGGTCGACAGCCACGCCGACTGGCCGCCGCTGGCGCGGTCGATCGCCTACAAGCACCTGGACGAGGGCCTGATCGACCGCGGCATCACCCGCGACCTAGCCTGGGGGATCCCCGTGGCCAAGGACGGAATTCCGCGTCCGGGCTTCGAGGACAAGGTCTTCTACGTCTGGTTCGACGCTCCGATCGAATACATCGCCGCCACCCAGGAGTGGGCCGAAGGCGCGCCCGATCGCGACTGGAAGCGCTGGTGGCGCACCGACGAGGGCGCGGACGACGTCCGCTACGTCCAGTTCATGGGCAAGGACAACGTCGCGTTCCACACGGTCAGCTTCCCGGCGACCATCCTCGGCTCGGAAGAGCCGTGGAAGAGCGTCGACATGCTGAAAGCCTTCAACTGGCTGAACTGGTACGGCGGCAAGTTCTCGACCAGCAACAAGCGCGGCGTCTTCATGGACGCGGCCCTCGATATCCTGCCGCCCGACCTCTGGCGCTGGTACCTGACAGCCAATTCGCCGGAAGGCAGCGACACGGCCTTCACCTGGGAGCAGTTCGCCAGCGCCGTGAACCGCGACCTGGCCGATGTGCTGGGCAACTTCGTCAACCGCATCCTGAAGTTCACCGAGAGCAAGTTCGACGGCGTCGTGCCCGAGGGCGGCCAGCCCGGCCCGCTGGAGGAGAAGCTGTTCGCCGATGTCTCGGCGCGTCTCGCCGATCTCGCCGAACAGATGGACGCCATCGAGATCCGCAAGAGCGCCCAGGCGCTGCGGGCCCTTTGGGTGGTCGGCAACGAGTACCTGCAGGAGGCCGCGCCGTGGACCGCGATCAAGACCGATCGCGACCGCGCCGCCGTCATCGTCCGCACCGCCCTGAACCTGGCGGCTCTCTACGCCAAGATCTCGGCCCCGTTCATCCCGTTCGCGGCCGAGAAGATCAGCGAGGCCTTTGGCCTGGACTTCCCGGCGGCCTGGCCCTCGGACGACGCGGCCGCCGAACTGTCCAAGCTGACGGTCGGCCAAGCGATCACGGTCCCTGACGTCCTCTTCAAGAAGATCGACGACGACCAGATCGCCGAATGGACGGCCCGCTTCGGCGGCGCGGAATAGGGTGACCGCGGGGGCGGACAGTCGGACGGACGGAAAGGGGCTACCGACCCTCGTCCGGCTCTGCCTGTTCTACGCCTCGCTGTTCCTGGTCTCGGGCGTCAGCCTGCCTTACGCGGGGACTTTCCTGCGCGATCGCGGCATGAGCGGCGGGGCCATTGGCCTCATCTTGGCCGTGCCGCTGCTGCTGAAGCCCTTCACGGGGCCGGTGCTGGCGGTCTGGGCCGACGGCTTCAAGCTGCGGCGCACGCCGATGGTGCTGCTGATGATCGGGGCGGGCCTGGGCTATGCGGGCCTTCTGGCGGGCTATAACCTATTCTGGCTGATCCTGGCCTGGTTCGTCGGCCAGACTCTGATGTCGACCGTCTCGCCGCTGATCGACGTGATCACCCTGCGCCGGGCGCGGGTCGAGGGCTTCAACTACGGCCTGGCGCGCGGCACGGGGTCCAGCGCCTTCATCGCCGCCAACCTGCTGATGGGCGCGATCCTGACCTTCGCGGCGCCGACCATCATCGCCCAGTGGATCGTCGCGACCTGCTTCGTCGGGGCCTTGGCGGCCGCCTGGCTGGTGCCGCCCGAAAGGGTTCACGCCGAGGGCGCCAAGCCCGACCGCGCCGAACGCTGGAAGGGGCTGGGCGACCTGATGCGCAACCGCACCTTCGTGCTGGCGGTGGTCACGGCCGGCCTGATCCAGGGCGCGCACGCCTTCTACTACGGCTTCTCGGCCATCCTCTGGCGCAAGCAGGGCATATCCGAGCCGATGATCGGCGTGCTGTGGGGCGTGGGCGTCGCCGTCGAGGTGGGCTTCATGTTCTTCCTTGAGCCCCTGCGCCGTCGCTGGGGACCCGAGCGGTTCCTGATCCTCGGCGCCCTGGCGGCGGTGGTCCGCTGGACGGCCTACGCCTTCCAGCCGCCGCTGTGGGCGCTGTTCCCGCTGCAGGGGCTGCACGCCCTGACCTTCGCCGCCTCGTTCCTGGCGTCGCTGCGCCTGATCGAGAAGCTAGCGCCGCCCGCCGCGGCCTCGCCGGCCCAGGCGATCAACTCGGCCCTATCGTCAGGCTTTACGCTCGGCATAGCGACCCTGGCCTCGGGGCCTCTATTTGATGCCTTGGGCGCGTTCGGCTACCTCGCCACGGCGGGCATGGCCGGGCTCGGACTGATCGGCGCGATCGTCCTGGCTCGCCGATCACGCCATCAGATCGTGTAGTCGACTTCCTGGCCCTCGAGCCACGCCACGATCTGCTCGGCCGCTTCGACGGGATCGATCGCTGTGGTGTCGATCCGCAGTTCGGGGCTTTCCGGCGCTTCATACGGGCTGTCGACGCCGGTGAAGTTCTTCAGCTGGCCCGAGCGGGCCTTCTTGTAGAGACCCTTGACGTCCCGCGCCTCGGCCACCGCCAGGGGCGTGTCGACGAAGACCTCGATGAACTCGCCGGGCTCCAGGATATCGCGCGCCAGCTGGCGCTCGGCCCGGAACGGCGAGATGAAGGCGGTCAGCACGATCAGGCCGGCGTCGACCATCAGCTTGGCGACCTCGGCCACCCGGCGGATGTTCTCGACGCGGTCCTCCTCGGTGAAGCCGAGGTCCTTGTTCAGGCCGTGGCGGACGTTGTCGCCGTCCAGCAGATAGGTGTGGCGGCCCAGGGCGTGCAGGCGCTTCTCGACCAGGTTGGCGATGGTCGACTTGCCCGCGCCCGACAGGCCCGTCAGCCAGACCACCTGGCCGCGTTGGGCCTTCAGCGCCGCCCGCGAGACCTTGGTGACGTCGGTGTGCTGCCAATGGATGTTGTCGGCACGCCGCAGGGCGAAGTTGATCATGCCCGCCCCGACCGTGCGGTTGGAAAGCCGGTCGATCAGGATGAAGCCGCCCATCTGGCGATTGTCGGCATAGGCTTCGAACGGGATGGCCTGGTCGAGCGACAGGTTTACAAGCCCGATCTCGTTCAGCGCCAGCCGCTTGGCGGCCATATGCTCCAGCGTATTGACGTTCACCCGGTGCTTGATGTCGGTGACGCTGGCCCCGACCGTGCGGGCGCCGAGCTTCAGCAGGTAGGTCCGGCCCGGGGGCAGGGGCTCGTCGTCCATCCAGACGAGGGTGGCCTCGAACTGGTTGGCGACGGGGGCGGGGGCGTCGGCAGTCGCGATGACGTCGCCGCGCGAGATGTCGATCTCGTCCTCAAGCGTCAGGGTCACCGACTGCCCGGCCACGGCGCGATCGAGATCGCCAGGCAGGGTGACGATCCGGGCCACGCGGCTCTCGCGGCCGGAGGGCAGGGCGCGGATGCGGTCGCCCGGCTTGATCGTTCCCGAGGCGATCAGGCCCGAGAACCCTCGGAAGTCCAGGTTCGGACGATTGACCCACTGGACCGGCATGCGGAAGGGCCCCGCCTGCAGATCGTCCTCCACCTCGACGCTTTCCAGCCAGTCCATCAGGATCGGCCCTTCGAACCAGGGCGTCGCCTCGCTGCGCGTGGCGATATTGTCGCCGCCGAGGCCCGAGATCGGGATCGGCGTGAAGACGGACAGGCCGATCTGGTCGGCAAAGGCGCGGTAGTCGGCGACGATGGCGTCGAACACCGCCTGGTCCCAGCCGACCAGGTCCATCTTGTTCACCGCCAACACCACGTTCCGGATGCCCAGCAGGCTGACGAGATAGCTGTGGCGGCGGGTCTGGGTCAGCACGCCCTTGCGCGCGTCGATCAGGATCACGGCCGCGTCGGCGGTCGAGGCGCCGGTGACCATGTTGCGCGTGTACTGCTCGTGGCCGGGGGTGTCGGCGACGATGAACTTGCGCTTCTCGGTCGAGAAGAAGCGGTAGGCGACGTCGATGGTGATGCCCTGCTCGCGCTCGGCGGCCAGGCCGTCGACCAGCAGGGCGAAGTCGATCGCCCCGCCTTGCGTGCCGACCTTCTTGCTGTCGGCTTCGAGGGCCGCCAGCTGGTCCTCGAAGATCATCTTGCTGTCGTACAGCAGGCGGCCGATCAGGGTGGACTTGCCGTCGTCGACGCTGCCGCAGGTGATGAAGCGCAGCAGCGACTTGTGCTGGTGCTGGTGCAGGTAGGCGTCGATATCCTCGGCGATGAGAGCGGACTGGTGCGCCATCAGAAGTAGCCCTCCTGCTTCTTCTTCTCCATCGAGGCGGATTGGTCATGGTCGATGACCCGTCCTTGCCGCTCGCTGGTGGTGGTCAGCAGCATTTCCTGGATGACCTGGGGCAGGGTGGCGGCGGTGCTCTCGACGGCGCCGGTCAGCGGGTAGCAGCCCAGGGTGCGGAAGCGGACGCTCTTCATCTGCGGGGCTTCGCCGTCGCGCAGGCGGAAGCGCTCGTCGTCGACCATGATCAGCGCGCCGTCGCGCTCGACCACCGGTCGCTCGGCCGCGAAGTACAGCGGCACGATCGGGATGTTCTCCAGGTGGATGTACTGCCAGACGTCCAGCTCGGTCCAATTGGAGATCGGGAAGACGCGCAGGCTTTCGCCCGGATGCTTTCGGGTATTGTAGAGGTTCCAGAGCTCCGGGCGCTGGTTCTTCGGGTCCCAGCGATGCTCGGCCGAGCGGAACGAGAAGACCCGCTCCTTGGCGCGACTCTTTTCTTCGTCGCGGCGGGCGCCGCCGAAGGCCGCGTCGAAGCCGTATTTGGTCAGGGCCTGCTTGAGGCCTTCCGTCTTCCAGAGGTCTGTGTGGAGGGCGCTGCCGTGGTCGAACGGGTTGATGCCACGGGCCTCGGCGTCGGGGTTCTTGTGAACGATCAGGTCAAAGCCCAGCTCCGAGGCGATCCGATCGCGCAGGGCGTACATGTCCCGGAATTTCCAGGTCGTGTCGACGTGCAGCAGCGGGAAGGGCGGTCTGCTGGGATAGAACGCCTTGGCGGCCAGGTGCAGCATCACCGCGCTGTCCTTGCCGATCGAGTACAGCATGACCGGCCGCTCGCACTCGGCCGCCACCTCGCGCAGGATGTGGATGCTCTCGGCCTCCAGGCGCTGGAGGTGCGTCAGGCGGGCCGGCGAGATCTGA